>JANYBS010000123.1 GCA_025360715.1 Candidatus Eiseniibacteriota bacterium
GGAACTCTTCCGCGACCGCTTGGCCACGCTGACCCTTTCCAAAGACGGCGTCGACGGCGCCAAGGTGCTGCTCTACGGCGAAGGCTGGGACTTCGGCGAGGTCGCCGGCAACAAGCGCGGCGTCAATGCCACGCAGAAGAATCTCGCGGGCACGGGCATCGGCACCTTCAATGACCGCATCCGCGACGCCGTTCGCGGCGGCAGCCCGTTCAGCGACCGCCGCGAGCAGGGCTTCGCCACGGGTCTCTTCACCATGCCCGGCGACTACAACCACGGCGGCGAAGGCGACAAAGCCAAGCTCATGGACGCCTGTGACCGCATTCGCGTGGGACTCGCAGGCAACCTGGCGCACTACGCGTTCACCGACCGGCGCGGCAATGCCAACACGGGCGCCGGCCTGGGCGGCACCGGCTACGCGGACCTGCCCCGCGAGGCGGTGCAATACGTCGAGGCGCACGACAACGAGACGCTCTGGGACAAGATCATGATGAGCGCGCCGGCCACCGCCACGCTGGCGCAGCGCGTGCGCATGCAGGTGCTGGCGCTCTCGGTGCCGGCGCTGGCGCAAGGTCTGCCGTTCTTCCACGCGGGCGGCGAACTGCTGCGCACCAAGAGCATGGACACCGACAGCTATGACTCGGGCGACTGGTTCAACCGCATCGATTTCACCATGAATACCAACCACTGGGGCATGGGCCTGCCGGGCGCCGACAAGAACAAGGACCGTTGGGGCGACATGAAGCCGCTGCTCGCGCGCACCGACCTCACGCCGGGCCGCGCCGATATCACTCTCGCCGATGGGGCGTTCCGGGACCTGCTTCGCATCCGAAGCAGCACGCCGCTCTTCCGCCTGCGCACGGCCGCCGACGTGCAGGCGCGCGTGAAGTTCCTCAATACGGGCCCGCTGCAGATGCCGGGCGTGATCGTGATGCTGCTCAGCGACGCGCCTGCGGACAGCGCTTCGGTCGGCTCGCCCTACAAGCGCGTGCTGGTCGTGTTCAACTCCAACCCCGACGCCATCACGTACGCGTATCCGGGATTCGCGCAGGTGCAGTTCGCGCTGCATCCGGCGCAGGCCGCCGGCAGCGATCCGGTCGTGAAGACCGCGAGCTTCGATCCGACGCACAGCAGCGTCACGGTGCCGGGGCTCACCACAGCGGTATTCGTGAGCGAATAGCGCGTCGGTAGCGGGCGCGGGCGCGGGCGCGCCCGCGCCCGGCCAATCAGGGAACGTTCGTCCTGCCGGGCGATGCGCTGGCTTCGTCGGCAGAGTGCCGATCCAGCGCGTCGCGCACGCCGCTCAGCAGCGTATCGCGAGAGAATGGCTTGGCGATGAATACCGTGTTGGCCGGCAACGCAAGGTCATCGCGGAACGAACGCGGGTCGAATCCCGACATGAACGCCAGTGCGATCTCCGGCCGGAAACGCCGCGCGATACGCGCCACATCGGACCCGCGGAGCGCCGGCATCACGACATCGGTGAGCAGCAGGTCGACCGGGCCCATGTGCGTGCGCAGGATCTGGGTCGCGTCCTGTGGATGCACCGCGGTCAGCGCCGTGTAGCCGGCTCCCTGCAAGCAGACGCGGATGAACTCAAGCACCTGCGGATCGTCCTCGACCACCATCACGGTCTCGTGTCCTGGCGAGACGGGCGGGAGCGCGGCGGGACCGGGTGACGCCGCCACCAGCTCGGGATGCAGCGGCAGTGCGACGCGGAAAGTGGTGCCGCGCCCCGGCTCCGTGAATGCCCAGATCGCGCCAGCATTCTGGTGCACGATGCCATAGACGGTCGAAAGCCCCAGACCCGTGCCTTTGTCCTTGTCCTTGGCGGTGAAGAACGGCTCGAAGATCCGTGAGCGTGTCGCCTCGTCCATGCCTGAGCCATCATCCGTCACGCTGAGCATGGCGTACGCCCCTGGCATGATGTCCTGGCCGGGCGGCGCGCTCGATTCGTCGAGCGTCGCGGTGGATGTCTCGATGCGCAGATGACCGCCACGCGGCATGGCGTCGCGGGCGTTGACCACCAGGTTCATCCTGAGGCCCACTGAGACATTCGCACCCTCTGAGAAGAGTGCTGCGGGGACTACCGTCGTCGGGGGTTGGGACGAGTCGGCGAGCGGGGGCACGCCTCGACATGGCGGAACCTGGCATCGGCATGCTCGCGAGCGCACACAAGCGCCGAGGTGGTTCCGAGATGAGACGGCATGCTCATGTCCGTGGCCGGATGATCGCGATGCTCGAAGTGTGCCCGTGCAGGAAGTTCTTCTCTCCCACCGGGCCGATCTCTCCCGCGCAGAACATGCCGGCCACGGGCACAGGCGCACCGAGCGCGTCCTGGAGCGTGACGATGTCCCGGTCGGGCTCGCCGAAGAGCATGCGGCCGCGGCCGTTGCAGGCAAAGAGCAGTGCGCCGCTCGCCGCGCTATCGAACGCCTGCGGACTCAGCAGCATCTCGAGATCCTCGACCGCGGCGCGCGCATCGCGCACGTGCAGGCGGATCTTCTCGCGCAATCCGATCGAGTCCGCCACGGCGATGGCGCCTCGCTCGCGGTCGGCACCGAGCAGGTTGCGGATCAGGTAGTCCCCGCGTCCGGTCGCATCGCCGCGCGCGGGGCGGCCTACATAGAGCCCCTGGCGCAGGCGCTCGCGGTCGTCCTCGGGCAGCTCGCGCAGCACCTGCTCGATGCGTTCCAGTGCCGGCAGGCCATCGAGCGTGACGATCACGTGGCCTTCCACATGCGTCACGTCCAAGGGCGGGCCGACCGGCGCGCAGCCTTGCGATACGATCACGTCGGCGCGAAGGGCGCCAAGCAAAGCAATGGCGAAACCACCCTCGTGCGTGGTCCAGTCGTTCAGGAACAGCGTGTTCGACTGCGGCCGCACGCCGGCGCTCGCGAGTCCGCCGACGATGCGCGAGCCCGGGGCGTGGCGATGGAACAGCCCCAAGATGCGCTCCACGTCGAGCGAGAACGGATCGCCGGCGAACAGGATGAGTTCGGCGCCGCGCATGCCTGGAGCGATGAGATCGAATGCCGCATCGTCAGCCAGCGGCTCACGCCAGACCTCGTCCAGCACCACGAGCGGCGCCAGCGTCACGCCAGGCAATCGCGCCGCGATCACCGATAGCGCCACGCCCTGCTCGATCTCGTGCTCGCGCGTCACCACCCCGCGCGCGCTCACGCCGCCGATACACGCGGGCGCAAGCCGGGCGCGCAGAGCCGTGGCGATCGCATCGGCGCGCGGCGCGAGTGGCGCCGAGTAGAACGCCAGCACGAGGTCCACCGGCCCCTCGCCCAGCTGCTCGCGCAGCGCTCGAGCGACATCTTCAGCGGCCAGCGCCGCGTCGGGCAGATCGCTCTGCGCGCTCGCCCAGCGCATGACCGCTGTGGCGGGCACGGACATGCTCAGTTCCCGCGCAGGATCTCGCGCGCGATGACCATGCGCTGGATCTCGGAGGTACCTTCACCGATCTCCATGAGCTTCACGTCGCGGTGCATGCGCTCGACCGGAACGTCACGGCAGTAGCCGATGCCGCCGTGGATCTGGATCGCCTTATCGGTGACCCAGTTTCCGATCTCGCTCGCATAGAGCTTGGCCATACAGGCTTCCTTCGTGAACTCCTGGCCCGCGTCCTTGAGCATCGCCGCGTGGTAGACCAGATGCCGCGCCGCTTCGACCTTGAGCGCCATGTCGGCGAGCATGAACTGCACGCCCTGGAACTGCGAGATCGGCTGGCCGAACTGCTGGCGGACCTTGGAGTAGTTCAACGCATGCTCGTATGCGCCCTGCGCGATGCCCAAGGCCAGCGCGCCGATCGAGATGCGGCCGCCAGTGAGCGTCTTCATGAACGCCTTGAAGCCCGCTGTGGGATCGCCCAGCATGTTCTCGCTCGTCACGAACACGTCCTCGAAGACCACTTCGACAGTGTCCGAGCCGCGCAGGCCCATCTTCTTCTCTTTCTTGCCCACGCGGAAGCCGGGCGTGGCCGTGGGCATGATGAACGCCGAGATGCCATTGGCGCCGCGCGAAGGCGAGGTGACCGCCGTGAAGGTGATGTACTTCGCATACGACGCGTTGGTGATGTAGATCTTCGCGCCATTCACGCGCCAGCCGCCTTCGACGGCCGTCGCCTTGGTCTGCGTGCCGGCCGCGTCGGAGCCGGCATTAGGCTCCGTGAGCCCGAACGCGCCGAGCGCTTCGCCCTTGGCCATGGGCACCAGGTACTTCTGCTTCTGCTCCTCGGTGCCGTTCGCGTACACCGGACCACAGCCGAGCGACACATGCGCCGCGAACGTGATGGCGGTCGACGCGCATACGCGTGCGACTTCTTCGACGGCGATCGCGTACGAGAGCGTGTCCATACCCGCGCCGCCGTACTCGACCGGATAGGGCAGACCGAGCAGGCCCAGCTCGCCCATCTGCTTCACGGCCTCGTGCGGAAACGTCTCCGTCTCGTCGAGCTCGCGCGCCTTGGGCGCGACGACCTCTTCGGCGAAGCGGCGGACCATGTCACGGACCTGATGGTGCTCTTCCTTCAGCATCAGCATGCGGAACGGCTCCTGAGGAACGAAGGACTGGCGTCGGCGAAGCCGGAGGGGCCTCATCGCACCGGAAGGCACAGCGCAGGAAGCGGCGCGGAGTCTACAGGACGCGCAAGCCTCAGGCGAATGTCAACGCCCCGAAGTATCCACCTGCGCGGCGTGCGCCTGCTCTTTTCCGTTGGCCCGCAGCGCGGCGCCAACGGCGTCGGCGCCGGGCAGGTCGCTCTTGGCGATCACGGTGTCGCGCTGGGCCTCGGTGAGTGCCCCGGCGGGCTTGTCTTCGGACTTGGCGCACCCGGCCAACACCACGGCCAGCATCAGGGCCGCTGCGAATACGCTCGAGCTCACGCGCATGATTGTTCCTCTCAGGTGTTGCGCGCCAGCAGCGCGCCGGTGGGTTTCCGCAAAGCGCCCATGCTCACTCCTGTTCCGATTCCATCTTGAGCACGGGCGCGATGGACACGTGCCGTGCCGGCGGCAGGTCGCCGCTCTGGTGATGCAACTGCTCGAGCGCGAGCAATCCAGCCGCGCGGCCCGCCGCGTCCCATCGGAACACCAGACCACCGGTCGGCGCGTGCTGGAAGAACACGGTCGTGTCGGTGGCCACCGCCGGCACGACCATGTGATAGACCTGCTGGATCGCTGGCGCGGGGTCATCCACGTTCTGAGGCGGGCGCGTGGCGACCACGACGGTCACGCCCCGCGACGCCCGGCGCGTGGTCACGCGTGGCCGCGCGGCGACACCCTTCTTGCGTCTGGGCTGCACCTGCAACACGGCGGGCGGCGCGCCGACGGTGAACTGCATGGTCCACGCATCGGTCGCTTCGGAACCTTCAAGCAAGCGGAACCGGTTCGGGAGCATCTCGGTGTCGGCCCCTTCGCCGCGCAGCACGGGCAACGACTCCTCGGCGAACACGTCACGCAGGCCCTGTAAGAAATCCGCTCGCGAACTGGAATCACTCGGTACGCCTTGCACGGCGGCGATCTGTACAAAGCGCGGCGAACCCAGCGCAGAGGGCGTCGCACCGGGCACCGCGGCGAGCATCATGAGCGTGGAGAGGAGCGCGAACGTCACAGAAGCCTCCTGCAAGGACCAGCGACGGAACCGCCGGCCCCGGCGGGGCCGGCCTCTAGAAACCATCGGCTCATCCGAGGATGTTCGATAGCCAATCCGGATGGAACGACCAGTGCAGGAAACCGCAGATCCCGAACCACGCGCCGATCAGCGTCCCCGTGAAGGCGACCCACCACAGCCAGCGCCGGCGCGTAAGCGCTGTCACGCCGTAAAGGGCGATGCTCAGCGAGAATGTGGCGTCGGCGGTGTCGAATTGGTCGTCGTGGATATTGAGACGGTCGTATTCCTTGGCGAAGTCCTCGGCCTGCTTCTGGATGGCGATCTTCTCTTTTGCGAGGCTCGCGGCCTGCTCGAGCGCCTGGCGGCGGCGCTCGTCGATGAGCGCCACGGCCTTCTCGCTGGCACCACTGCGCTCACGGGCGATCGCGCCCTGGATCTCGAGCTGGATCGCCAGATCGTCGGCCATGTGTTGTTTCGTACTCTTGGACTGGAAGTAGGACCACGCGTCGATGCTGTGCGCCTGCGCCTGCGACATGGCCTGCACGACATTGCCGTCCTTGATATTGCAGAGCGCCATCATCACCGCGGTGAGCGCCACGCATGCGGCCACCAGCGTATCGAGCCGGGAGCCCTTGCTGCGCTCGACCGCCTCGGTCACCACATCCTCGATCGAATCCGCCATGTCGTCTCTCCGGTCCTGTGGATAAACTGCATCGGAGCTCGTGGCGTGGGGTCACGGCTGTAAGGGATCGCTCTGCGTGAGTCTGCTGCCCAGCGCGCGCGCGCGTGCCAGCACATCGTCAGGAACGCTGCCGGTCTCGTGGTCCTCGTGCGGCCAGGCCAGTGTCTCTTCCCACTTCGCGCCGCACCACTTGAGGAAGCCGCGCACCGTGCGCTCGGCCATGTCATAGCGGCCCGCGCGTTCATGCACCGTGATGAACGCAGCGCGGCGCGTGCGCGTCCACTTGGGCACCATCTCGCGGCGGCCATCCGCGAGCGTCACGAGCGGCGTGATGCAGTTGCAGCGGTCGATCAGCAATTTCAAGGGCGCACTCACGGTGTCAAAGTAGATGGGCGAGCCCACGATCACCGCGTGCGCGCGCTCGAGCAGCGCGTAGACCGGGTCCATATCGTCGTGAAAGATGCAGTAGCCGGCGGTGGCATCGGGCCCGCACGCGATGCACGCCTTCGCGCGCAGGTCGTACGCGCGGATGACCTCGGCTTCGCCGCCCGCCTCGCGCGCACCCTCGGCGGCGGCCTCGAGCAGCAGGTCCACGCTGCTGCCGCGCACCGGGCTGCCGTTCAGCAGCACCATCAGGCGCGCGCTCACGCTAGAGCCTCTCCGCCCACACGAGCGTCGTGGCGCCCATACGCGACGTGACGGGCAGCGCTTCGGCCAGCTTCTCGGCGCCAAGCGCCACGGGCAGGATCGCGTCGGGCGAGGTCTTCAGCATCCAGAGGAAGCTCTTACTCCCGAGCACGCGAAAGCCCACGCCCTCGAGACCCGCGCGCAGTTCGGCCGGTGTGAGCGGATGGTGATAACGGTGCGGGTGATACGCGCCAAGATCGTCCTCGGCTTCCGGGAAGCACGCCGAAGGCAGCGCGCGGCGCAACGCCGGCATGCGAACCGCGAGGCGCTTGAGCAGCTCGATCGGCGAATCCGGATTCGGCGTGGACAGCGCCACACGACCGCGCTTCTTTATCACGCGCGCGATCTCGGCGAAGACCGCGGGCCGGTCGGGGCGGAACACGTGCTCCATCATCTCGACCGACACAGCGCGGTCGAACGACGCGTCGGGGAACGGCAGCCGCTTGGCGTTGCCCACCGTGAGCCCGAGCGCGCGGCCGTTGGGCATGCCATCCAGTGCCCAGTGCAGCTGATCGGGATCCAGGTCGAGCCCTACGACACTGCAGCCGCGCTCGCGCGCCCAGTACGTGCCGTACGCCCAACCGCAGCCCAGGTCGAGCACCTTCAGCCCCGGCGCAAGATCGGCGTGCTCGAGCACCTCACGGAATCTGCGCACCATCATGTAGCGCGTGGTCCGGCTGCCCAGGTACCAGTACTCGACGAGGTAAGGCAAGCCCTCGCGTCGGGCGATGGGGATATCGGGCTCCGGCCAGGGCTTCACGCGCGGACCAGAGTCCTACTTCTTCCGCTTCGCAGGCTTGCTCGCTGCCTTCTTGGGCGCCGGCCGCTTGGCAGCTTTCTTGGCAGACTTCTTGGGCACCGGCCGCTTGGCGGCTTTCTTGGCGGCCTTCTTCTTCGCGGGCTTCGTCGCGAGTTTCTTCGCCGGCTTCTTGGGCGCAGCCTGCCTTGCAGCCCTCTTGGCAGCCTTCTTGGCAGCCTTCTTGGCGGACTTCTTGGCGGGCTTCTTACCCGCAGGCTTCTTCGCCGCGGCGTGATGGCGATCCGCTCGCGCGGCGCTGGGCTTGGGGCTCTCGCCCGAGCCCACCACGGGCTCCGGCCGCGCGGGCGGCGGCGGAAGCGGCGGCAGCGCGTCGGCGCCGAACTTCTCGCCGTACCACTCGCGGATGTAATGCACGATGTCCACCGTGGACGAGCCCGGCCCGAAGAGCCGCCCGACGCCGCGCTCGAACAGGTTCTTCATGTCGTCGCCGGGGATGATGCCGCCGCCGGTGAGCAGCTTGTCGCCGATGCCCTGCTGTTGCATGAGGCTTTGGATCTCGGGAAACAGGGTCATGTGCGCGCCGGAGAGCACCGACAGCGCCACGACATCGACGTCCTCCTGCACCGCGGCCTCAACGATCTGCCCGGGCGTCTGGTGCAGGCCCGTGTAGATCACCTCCATGCCCGCGTCACGAAGCGCGGCTGCGACCACCTTGGCGCCACGATCGTGACCATCCAGGCCCGGCTTGCCGACCAGCACTCGGATCCTGCGCTGCATCATGACTCTCCTATCGATCCGCGCGGTCCGTACCGCCGCGAGTGCGGAAGTAGACCGAGGGCGCGAGGAAGTTCGCAAAGCCGATCTGGAACATGTTGCTCCAGAAGCCAGCGAGCTTGGGATACTTGCCACGGTAATACGGCAGGTCGACGCTTTCGACCTGCGTGAACGAAGCGCTCAGCAGCCGCGACAATTCGGCGCGCGTGAAGCCGGCGTGCGCGCCTTGTTCATTGGACCAGCGGCCCTGCAGACGGCGGCCCCAGTCGATGAGATTCCACCACACTTTCTCGAATGTGGTCGCGCGTCCGCCGATGTAGCCCACGAAGCGGGCTTTGTTGGGCGTGCCGAAATAACCGGCGCCCGGTTTGGCCAGCGCGCGGTGCGCTTCCGCGATCGCCTTGGGCGGCTGCGGTACGTGCTCGAGCACGTGGTAGCAGTACACGGCGTCGAACGAGCCGTCGCGGAACGGCAGGCGCTGAGCATCGGCGCGCAGCAACTGCACTCCGGGACGCTTCCACTGGGGGTCCACTTCGAGGTCGATACCGATCACCAGCGACTGGGTCGCGTCGGCCAGGTGGGCGACTTCCACACCGGCGCC
Organism: Candidatus Eiseniibacteriota bacterium; assembly: GCA_025360715.1. Taxonomy (GTDB): domain Bacteria; phylum Eisenbacteria; class RBG-16-71-46; order RBG-16-71-46; family RBG-16-71-46; genus CAIXRL01. Next base: position 9,121 of record JANYBS010000123.1, read on the forward strand.
GCAACCGATCACGAGCATGACCTTCGGTTTGACGCCCACATCATTCATGAGCCCGCGGAAGAACTCCGCCTCGAACCCGAAGTTGCCCTCGCTCACCGCTCGTCCTCCTCGTCGGCATCGAGCGCAGCCTCGGTTTCAAGATAAACGCGGCGGGCCTCGGCGAACTGCTCGGCCGACGGCGGCATGGCCTTGCCATCTTCATCGCGGCCCAGACGGATCACGCCGCGCGACTCGAACGCCTTGAGCGCCGCATCGGCGCCCTCACGCGTCTCGAAGACGAACGCGGCGTACTCGCCATCGCGGCCCATGGCTTCGAGCCGCCACGGGCCTTCATCGGCGTCGCCACGCACGATGCGCGCGCCGGTGAAGTCGCCGGCATGCCAGCTCATGTCGAGCGCGCGGCCACCGCGGGCATTTCGCGCCGCGGAACCGGCCTTCCAGGCTTCGCCTGCTTCGTCGGGCGGCATGTACCGCACGGCGTGGGCATCGGGCACGATCGCGAACCCGTCCGTGGTCACGGCCACGACCTCGTCGTCGTCTTCGCCACCCACCAGGTCATCGTCGAGGTCATCGGGCACGGCGCCCTCGGAGTACGCATCCTCCACTGGCGGTGTCACATCGGCCGGCGCGGTGCCTTTGCCGCGCAGCGCGAAGCCGATGATCACGACCAACGCGACAGCGATCAGACCACCCAGCACAGTCGGGGACAAAAGCGCTCCTTCGTCTGAAAACAGTCCGCTGAAGACCGTGAGCTGAAACGGGCAGGACCTAGAACTCGGCCGACTCCACGTAATCGCCGAACACTTCGCGCATCGCGTTGCGGATCTCACCCTCGGTCGCGTAGGTGCGCACGGCATCGAGGATGCGGACCATGAGGTTGTCCTCGCCGGGCGCCGTGCGGGCGGCCGCGGTGAGCGCGTGCAGCGCGCTGGTGGTGGCCTTGTTGTCACGCGTGCGGCGCAGCTCTTCGAGCACCTGCTTCTGCTCGGCCTCGACCTCTTCGCCGATGTAGAGAATGGGCACGTCGATCTTCTCGTCCGGCTCCACGTACTCATTGACGCCCACGATCACCCGCTGCTTGCGCTCCATCTCCTGCTGGTACTGGTACGCGGCCGCGTTGATCTCGCGCTGGAAGAAGCCCTTCTCGATGCCGGCGACCACACCGCCCATGCCGTGGATCTGGCGGAAGTAGGCTTCCGCCTGCTCTTCGAGTTGGTTCGTGAGCGACTCCACGTAGTAGCTGCCCGCGAGCGGGTCGATGGTCTCGGTCACGCCGATCTCATGCGCGATCACCTGCTGGGTGCGCAGCGCGATCTTCACAGCTTTGTCGGAGGGCAGCGCGATCGTCTCGTCCATCGAGTTCGTGTGCAGCGACTGCGTACCGCCCAGGACCGCCGCGAGTCCTTCGAACGCGGTGCGCACGATGTTGTTCTCGAGCTGCTTGTCCCACAGCGAGCAACCCGCGGTCTGCGTGTGGAACCGCATGAGCCACGATTCCTTGCGCTTGGCGCCGAAGCGCTCGCGCATGTGGCGCGCCCAGATGCGCCGCGCGGCGCGCAGCTTGGCGATTTCTTCAAAGAAGTCGAGATGGCTGTTCCAGAAGAACGACAGGCGCGGCGCGAAGTCGTCCACGTCCATGCCGCGCTTGAGGCACTCCTCTACGTAGGTGAAGCCATCGGCAATGGTGAACGCCAGTTCCTGGCCCGCCGTGCTGCCGGCTTCGCGGATGTGATAGCCGCTCACCGAGATCGTGTTCCACTGCGGCACATGCTTGGTCGAGAACTCGATCAGGTCCACGATCAGGCGCAGAGAAGGCGTCGGCGGGAAGCACCAACACTTCTGGGCGATGTATTCCTTGAGAATGTCGTTCTGCAGCGTGCCGCGCAGGTTCTGGAAGGGCACGCCGCGCTTCTCGGCGTTCGCCAGGTAGAACGCGAACATGATCGGCGCCGGACCGTTGATGGTCATGCTCGTCGAGATCTGGCCCGGGTGGATGCCCTGCAGCAGGCGCTCCATGTCGCGCAGGCTGTCGATCGCCACGCCGCACTTGCCGACCTCACCGTGGCTCTTGGGATGATCGCTGTCGTACCCCATGATGGTGGGGTTATCGAACGCGATGCTCAGGCCCGTCTGGCCGTTGCGCAGCAAGTAATGGAAGCGCTCGTTGGTCTCGGCAGCGGTGCCAAAGCCGGCGAACTGGCGCATGGTGAACATCTTGCCGCGATACATGGTGGGGTGCACTCCGCGCGTGAACGGATATTCCCCCGGCACGGCGAGATCCTTCGCGAGGTCCATGCCCTTCACGTCGTCGGGGCCGTAGAGCGGCTTGATCGGCGTGCCCGAGATCGTGAACGGGTACACATCGGTGCGCTTGCGCGAGGTCTCGTACTTCTCCGCCCAGGCCTTCTGCTGCGCCGCCAGCTTCGCGTTGGCCTTCGGCGCGGCCGGCTTCGCGGCGCCGCGATCGGCGCCCTTGTGGGCGCTCACGCGACGCGGGCGCGCCTTGGTGCGGCTGGGGGTGCTGCGAGTGCGCTTGGCCATGCGGAATCTCCTCGCGACGCCAGGATGGATGCGGGCGTGTAAGTGCCGAACCGGGCGAGAGTAAGCCGCGCGGCGGAAAGGGGTCAAGACGCAGCGCGCACCCAAGCTCACCTTGCCCGGGCCGCGGCGGATGCGCCCTCAAGCGCACTGGCTCACCGCCCGAGACTTCCGTGCACGAGCCACCACGCCACCCGGAGCGTGCGCGGCGTGTCCCTCCCAACGAGCACGGAAGCCTTCATGTTCAACCTGCCATGGACGAAGCGCCCCGCGCGGGCCAGTGCCGCCGCTGCCGAGCCGGTCGCTCCCGACGCCGAGGCGGCCGATATGTCGAAGCCGCTCTATGCCGCCCGCCAGCCGATCCTGGGGCGCGACGATCAGGTCTTTGGGTACGAGATCCTGTTCCGTGATTCTGCCGAGAACCGCTTCAGCGCCAAAGACGCCGACAAAGCATCGGCCTCGAGCATCGAGACGAGCGCGGCCGCGTTCGGGCTCACGTCGCTCGTGGGCGAGCGCCTCGCGTTCGTGAATCTCACGAAGGACGCCCTGCTCGCGGAATACTTTCGCATGCTCCCCAAGGAGCGCACGGTGTTGGAATTGCTCGAGACGATCGAGCCCGACGCGCAGGTGCTCGACACGTGCCGCCGCGCGCGCGCCGAGGGCTATCGTTTTGCACTCGACGACTACACATTCAACGAGTCCGCCGCGCCGCTGCTGGAGGTCGCCGACATCATCAAGGTCGACTTCCGACTGGCCGCGCATGCGCGCAAGGCGCAGGCGGTGGATTCGCTCAAGACCCGCGGCCTGCGCGTGCTCGCCGAGAAGGTCGAGACCATCGAAGAGCACCGCATCGCGCTCGCCGCCGGGTATGACTACTTCCAGGGCTATTACTATTGCAAGCCCGAGATGGTGCAGACGCGTGACCTGCCGCCGGCCAAGGTGAGCGTGCTGCGATTCATGGCCGAAGTGGCCAAGGACGATGTGTCGTTCGACCGGCTGGAAGACCTCTTCCGCACGGATCCGGGCCTCACGCTCCGATTGCTGCGTTATCTCAATTCGGCCGCGTTCGGCTGGCGTCATGAGATCCCCTCCATGAGGCAGGCGCTGGCGGTGATGGGCCTGCGCCCGCTGCGCAAGTGGGCGACCATGCTGGGCATGATGCAATTGTGCGATGACCGCCCGCGCGAACTGGCGGTGACCGCGCTCTCGCGTGGCCGCTTCGCCGAGCGCATCGGCCCGGCCACGGGCCTGCAACCGCAGGGTGACGACCTGTTCCTGACCGGCATGCTGTCGCTCGTCGACACGATGGTCGGCCGCCCGATCCCCGAGATCATCGACACACTGAGCGTGCCCGACTCCGTGCGCACCGCATTGCTCGCGCACGAGAACCCGCTGGGCCCGGTGCTCGACCTGGTCACCGCTTATGAACAAGGCGACTGGAAGAAGGTCGACGCCACAAGCCAGAGCGTGCACGTGAACGCCCGGCAGCTCGACGAGGCGTACGTGGACTCGCTGCAGTGGGCGGAGGAGACGGTCGCGGCGTAGCGGAGCGTGGCGGACGCGCGGGCGATCAGTCCCGCGCGCTCAGCAGCCGCGTCGCGATCTGGTGCGGTGTCGCGCTGCGCTGGGCGAGCGCGGCGAGCGCGTCATTCCAGATGCCATCGCCGGCGTGGGCGCGGAACTGGCGCCAGAGCTGGTCCTCGATCAGGTCGCGCAGGCGCTGCTCCAAGCGGCGCCGGCGCCGGCGCTCCAGGTCACCGGTCTCGCGCAGGTATGCGAGATGCTCTTCGAAGCGCTCGACAAGCTCGCGCACCCCGTCGGCCTTGGAAGCGATCGTGAGCTGCACCGGGATCGTCCAGGTGCCCGAGTGCGCGCGCAGGTCGAGCGCGGACTGGATGGCGAACGCCGCCCGGTCGGCGCCTTCGCGATCCGCTTTGTTGATCACGAATACATCGGCGATCTCCATGAGACCGGCTTTCATGGCCTGCACGGCGTCACCGGACTCGGGCACGAGCACCACCGCTGTGGTGTCGGCCGTCTGCGCGACTTCGAGCTCGCTCTGCCCCACGCCCACGGTCTCGATCAGGATGCGCGAGTAACCGGCGGCGTCGAGCACATCGCACACCTGCGCGGTGTGCACGGCGAGCCCGCCCATGCTGCCGCGCGTGGCCATGGAGCGGATGAATACGCCGGGGTCGCCGGCCAGTTCGACCATGCGCACGCGGTCGCCCAGCAAAGCGCCGCCCGAGAACGGACTCGTCGGGTCCACGGCGACGATGGCCACGGTCTCACCGCGATGCCGGTATTCCGTGGCGAGCTTGGTCACGAGCGTGCTCTTGCCCGCGCCCGGCGGGCCGGTGATGCCGATCCGGAACGCGCGGCCGCTCGCACCGAAACAGGCGTCGAGCAGTTCCACCGAGCCTTCCGACTCGTTCTCCACCCACGAGATCGCGCGCGCAAGCGGCACGCGTTCGCCGGCGAGCGTGCGAGCGATCAGTTCGGAAGTCGGCAGATCGGGCATGAACGGAGGTTCCCGGATGGATCCGCGCAGAGCGCGGCAGCAGCGGCGGATGCAGAAGCGCCAAGCTAAGCCGCGTGCCGGGGGCGGTCAAGAACCGCGCCGCCCCCGCAGCCGCGCGCTACCTGGCGTTGGCGATCTTCTGGCCCTTGATCACCTCGGCGCGTGCGACGCTCTTGCCGTCGACCACGAGGCCCGTGAACTGTACGGGCAGACCTTCGCCATCGAAGGGCCGCGGCGTGTCCTGCAGGTGGTAGTGCACGTGGGGCTCGGACGTATTTCCCGAGTTCCCGCACAGCCCGATCGCCTGCCCGGCGTTCACCTTGTCGCCCAGCCTTACTTCAAGACTGTGCGGCTGCATGTGCGCGATCAGCGAATACTCGCCGTTGCCATGGTCGATCACGACCGAGTTCCCGGTCGCGTGCGCAGGATCGCGCTGACCGGGCGCGTTGTCGGGCAGGCTGTCGCAGAGCCACACGATCCTGCCCGCGCCGGGCGCCAAGACGGGCTGGCCATAGCAGTAGTAGTCGCTGAGCGACTTGCCGTCGCCCCTGTGGGTGCTGCCGTCCTTCATGATCAAGATGTCGTGCGCAAAGCGCTGGTCGCGATACGCCGCGTGGTAGTTCTGCTCGATGGTGCGTCCGCCCCACACCACATCCCAGGTGCCGCGAAAGGGCAGATGCAACGCAGTCTTGGTCACGTACTCGAGATTCGGGCTCGCGTACGCCTTGGGCTTCTCGTCCTGCGCTGGGCGCATGAGCAGGCCGGCGATCTGCCCATCGGCCGTGAAGCTGGCCATGAGGTCGATGGGTACGGGCATCTTCTCGAACGACGTGCGCGCGATCCACGTCCAGACGCCACGCGTCTCCACCACGCGCTCACGCTCGATCGCCCGCAGCGCGCCCATCTGCGCGTGCATCGTGTTCTGCGCCTGCACCCATGTGAGCGAGTCCTTGAGCGCGCCGCGCATGCGCTCATCGAATAGCGTCCACAAGCGCCCGGGCACGCCATTGCTCACGTCGGGCACGATCGCGTGCGCGGCGGCGGTGACAGTGACCGAATCCGAGATCGCCGCAGCATGCAGCGGTGACGAGGCGGTCGCGAGCAACAAGGCAGCAGTGAGCAGAGACCAGCGAGACATGGAACCTCCGGGGTGTGGCTGGGGAAGTGCGTGCGCCCCAGCATACGCGCGTTCGCGCCTGGAGTTGCGGTAGGCTGAGGACATGCGTCGTCCCCTGCTGGCCAGCCTTGCCGCCCTCACCACATTCGTGACCTCGCTCACGTGTGCGCCGCGCAACGCTCGCACCACGGCCGCGCCCGAATTGTGGTTCTACCAGTCGGTCAGTCTGGCCGATGCGAACGCCGTTTCGCGCACCGGGGCGCTGTGGCGTCGCGCCGCGGCCGCGGGCTACTCGCGCGTGGTGCTCGCGGATGTGCGCTTTGCGCGGCCGTCGGCACAGGACGCGGCCTATCTCGCCAACGTCGCAGCGCTGCGCGCACTGGCCGACTCGCTCCATCTGGCGATCGTGCCGGGCATCTGCACGCTGGGCCGCGAGGACGGCGCGCTGCTCGCCGAGGATCCGGACCTGGCCGAAGCGCTGCCCGTGCGCGGCGCGAAGTTCGTGGCGCAGGGCGGTATCGCGCGACTGGTGGCGGATCCGCCGGTGGCGCTGCCCGCGGCGATGCCGGCCCTCGAAGGCGCGATCACGCAGAGCGGCGGCGTACTGAGCATGCAGGCGCTCACCGGCCGCACTCGCGTGGGCGCCGACGTCGCACTTGCACCATGGCGCGTGTACCACGTGCGCGTGGCGATCCGCACGCAGGAGTGGCGCGGTGATGCGCAGTTGCGCGTGACGAGCGATGGCCGCGAACTGGCGTTCGCGCGCGTGACGCCCAAGCCGCAGCAGGACTGGACCGCTTACGACGCGGTGTTCTACTCACAGGCGCACACGCGCGTGAAGATCAGCTTCGGCGACTGGCATCCGCGCGGTGGCGGAATCGAATGGCGCGACTGGCACATCGACGAGGCCGGCCCCGTGAACCTGGTGCGCCGCGCCGACACGCCGTTCATGCTGGAGGGCCTGCGCGAGGGCCGCGACTTCGAGCCCGTGCGCGACACGCTCATGGGGAACTCGCCATGGCGCGGGCAGTACCGCGTATGGCACGAGCCGCCGGTGATCCGCGTGCATGCCCAAGACGGCACCGTGCTGCGCGCATCGTGGTGGGGCGCCGCGGTCGTGTATGCGCACCAAGTGGCAGCCTGCGCCAGCGATTCCGCGGTGCTGCGCCGCTACGCGCAGGAGGGCCCACGCGTGCGCCAGCTTTTTGGCGCCCGCACCGTGATGCTCATGCACGACGAGGTTCGCGCGCTCGGCGGCGACCCCGCATGTGTGCGCGCGGGCGGCGATGCCGGCAAGCTCCTGGCGGCGAATGTGCGCGCGGCGCAATCGGGCGCGCGTCCGGCAGACGCGTGCATCTGGAACGACATGTTCGATCCCGCCCAGAATGCGGTGCCGGACTACCATCTGGTCACGAGCGATCTCTCGCACGCGGCCAGTGGACTGGATCCCAGCGTCACGATCGTGAACTGGAACCTGCCGCATCTGGAATCATCGCTGCGCTTCTTCGCTGCGCGCGGCCACGCGCAGGTGATCGCAGGCTACTACGATGGCCGCGTGGAGGACTCGCGCGCGTGGGTGCCGCTGCTTGCGCGCGTGCCGCGCATCCGCGCGGTCATGTACACGACGTGGCAGGAGCGCTACGGCGATCTGGAGCGCTTCGCGCAGCTGGTGCGTTCGGCGCGTTAGCTAACCGGCGCGCTGCGCCGAGGGCACGAGCGCTTCGAGCACGCGCCGCGCGATGTCGGCCGCGGCGGTCGGTCGCGCCAGGCGCCCCGCGCACTCGCGCACCTTCTCGCGCTGCGCCGGATCCGCGAGCCAGCCGCTCACGGTGCTGGCGACTTCATCGACCGAGCCCGCATGCACCGCCGCACCGCCCGCTTCGAGATAGTCGGCGTTGGCGACCTCCTGCCCCGGCGTGGGGCGGAACACCACCAATGGCGTGTGCTTGATCAAGGCCTCGGAACACGTGAGCCCGCCGGCCTTGCTCACCACCACATCGGCGGCCTCGAGCAACTGATCGACCTCGAGCGTGAAGCCCATCGCGCGCACGCGGCCGTTCGTGGACGCCTCGAGCGCGCGCACCTGCTGCAGCAATCGCGCATTGGTGCCGCAGATGACCACCACCTGGGGCTGCAGCGCAAGGTTGCCAAGCTTCTGCGCCAGTTCGGCCATGGGCCCTACGCCGCTGCCACCCCCCATCACCAGCACCACGGGCTTGCGCAGATCCAGGTTGAAGTGCGCGCGCGCTTCGCTCTGGCCGTGCATCTGCGCAAAGCGCGGGTCGACGGGGATGCCCGTGACTTCGATGCGCTCGCGCGGCACGCCGTGGCCGTGGAGTTCGGCCGCCACCTGGTCGCTCGCCACGAAGTAGCGATCCACGTGCGGATACGCCCACAACGGATGCGCGGTGAAGTCGGTGATCACACAATACAGCGGCGCGCGCAGGCGCCCGGCGCCGCGGCGCGGTGCGAGCGCCTCGATGGGCAGGAAGTGCGTGCACACGATGGCGTCGGGTGCCTCGCGCTCGACGACGCGCACGAGCCGCAGCAGCGACAGACGGTCGAACGCCATGCGCGCCGGACCGGCGCTGCGATTGACGGGCTGCTGCGCCCAGAGCTGATACAGCGCGCCCCACAGGCGCGGCGCGCGCGAAGCCATGGCGGTGTAGCCCTGCGAATACGTGGTGCGATAGAAGCGCGAAGCAAAGATGAGAGTGTCGACCTCGCGCACGGTCGCCCCGGGCGCCTGCGCGCCCAGCGCATGCGCGATCGCGAGCGCGGCGCTCTTGTGGCCGCTGCCGGCGGTCGCGTGCAGGATCGCGATGCGAGGGCCGCCGCCGCCGGGACCGGCAAGTGTCTCGACAGCGACGACGCCGCCGCCGGCCGCCGGGAACAGCACCTCGTTCTCGCCCGCGAGCAGCTTGAGCCGCCGCCGCCACCACGCGCGTTGCAGGCGCAGCCGCGCCCGCCAATTCTGGCGCAACGTGGGGAAGCGCAGGCGGCCGATGCCGGGGACGCGAACCATGTTCGGGGGGCGGGTCTTTCTGGGTCAGGCGACTAGGGGGAATCCGTCACAGCGTTGCGATATCGCACGAGCCGCACTTCGCCGCTCTCCAGATCGATGGCGACGACGTCGATGCGCACGCGCGCGAATCCTTGTTGCGACAGCGCCTGCGCCGCGCGCACCAAACGCTGCTGCTTGAAGCGATCGATGGTGGCCGCCGCGCCGCCGAAGTCACCGCGCGAACGCATCCGCACCTCGACCAGCACGCGTGTGGGGCCATCATCGACGACCAGGTCCACTTCGACACCGCCGAGCCGCGTGTTGCGCGCGATGGTGATACAGCCTTGCATCTCGAGGAACGCCGCCGCCAGCGCTTCGCCGGCGCGGCCACGATCCTGCGCGAGTCCCATGCTCACCTACGCGGGGGCGTGTGGCCACAGAATGTAGCACGAAGGCCCCGCTGCGTGCGGATGCGGCGGGGCCTTCGAATGGTCGCGAGAAACGGCTACCGGTAGCGGATCTTGAGCGCTCCCCACGCGCCGCTGCGCGCGCCGACCACGGCGTCGCAGGTGGCCGAGAGCCACATGGGGATGTTGCCGCCGAATACGGTGCACGCATCCTGCACGCTCTGGCCTTCGGGCCAGGACACGAACGTGTACCCGGGTGCCGTACAAGCACTCAGGTTGAGCGCGGTCAGCGGCACGAAACCCGCGGGGCTGCCCAGGTCCTTGATCTTGATCCGCAGGAAGCACGCACGGTCCACGGGGATCGCCGTCGGCAACGCGATCGTGCGGAGCCCCAGTGTGCTGCCGCCGCAGCTGATCACGGTCGTGAACGTCTGCGACGGACCCAGTGCCTGCGCGGGATCTGGCACCAGTGAACCCGGCGCGCCGACCGCAGCCACGGGCGTGACCGTGAACTGCACATTGTTGTTGGTGCCACACAGCAGCAACTTGAGCGCGGTGATCTGCACCGCGCGCGGCGCCGGGCACACCGAGCACTGCGCGGGGTCGAGATACTGGAACACACTGTAGGCGGTGAACTCCCGGCCCTGTTCCCAGTTGGCGTTCACGATGCCGAGCGAGCAGGTGCTCGATGCGTCGGCGGCGAGCGCGGCGCGCGGCGTCGCGCTGGTGGTGAGCAGGGCGAGCAGGGCGAGTGCGGCGGCAAGAAGTCTGTGCATGGCGGCCTCCAAGGCGAGTGGGTCGCCGTTGAGTCTACGCCTGCACAGGGCGCGCGGGCAGCGGCTTTTCAGCGCTTTTCAGCGCGGCGTGAGTAGCAGCGGCAGTTCCAGCGCCGCCACCGGCGCGTAGCTGAAACGGTGCAGCGCGCACGGGCCGTGGGCGCGCAGGGCGGCCATGTGCTCGGCGGTGCCATAGCCCTTGTGCTGGGCGAAGCCGTAGTGCGGGTAGACGCGGTCGAGCCGCTCCATGATGCGGTCCCGCACCACTTTGGCGAGGATGCTCGCGGCCGCGATGCTCAGGCAGGTCGCGTCGCCCGAGATCACGGTGGTCTGCTCGCACGGCAGCCCGGCCACGGGATCGTTGCCGTCGATCAGCGCGAGTTCCGGCGTGAGTGACAGCCGAAACACCGCGCGGCGCATGGCCAGATGCGTGGCCTGGCGGATATTCACCCGGTCGATCTCGCGCGGGCCGACCACCGCCCATGCGAAAGCCCGGGCGCCTTGCAGCACCCGGGCGAATGACGCATCGCGCTGCTTCGCGCTGAGTTGTTTGCTGTCGTGCAGACCGCTCCAGTCGAGCGAGAGGTCAAGCACCGCCGCTGCAGCGACCACGGGCCCGGCGAGCGGGCCGCGGCCGGCTTCATCGACACCGGCGACTGTCGCACGCTCGCCCGCGATACGGGCTTCGGCGTGCGCCAGCGTGCGCCAGCGCGGAAACTTCACTTCTTCGCGGCTTCGACCTTGGGCGCCTTGTCCTGCAGACGGGCGGCCTTGCCCTTCTTCTTGCGCAGGTAGAACAACTTGGCGCGGCGGACCTTCTTCTGGCCGAGCACCTTGATGTCGGCGATCGACGGCGAGTGCAGCGGCCACGTGCGCTCGACACCCACACCTTCGGAGATCTTGCGGACCGTGAAGGTCTTGCGCATGCCAGCGCCACGGACGTTCGTGACCTCACCCTTGAACTTCTGCTGGCGCTCCTTGTCACCTTCGATGACTCGGACGCTCACCTCGACGGTCGTGCCGGGGCGAAGGTCAGGGGTCGCACTCTTGAGTTGCGTGTTCTCGATCTTCTCGATCAGGCCCATGGCGGGCTCCTTTCTCATCAAAAAGCCCGCTGGACGGGCGATGCATAAGCGGCCGCGGAGTATAGGCGAAAACGCGCTCGAGCGCCAAGTTGGCGCGGCGGGCGGGAGGCCGCCCCTTCGGCAGGGGTGGAAACAGGAGCAAAAGCGCTGGGATCGCGCGACTTAAGGCCACCAGAAGTCGCCCAGGGCATTGCCGCAGACGAAGCCGGCGTAAGGATGGTTCCGCGATCCCACGGTCCCCGGGGCGGGCTCGACGGTGAGCCCTTCGAGCCACCACCTTGAGCTGTCCGCAGCGACGCGTGCGGCCCTTGCAGCGGGTCTGAGCGCCGCCGCATCACCGCGCACCAGGGCGAACGCCACGACGTTCTCCATGGGCATCCTCCCCTCCCGCGCGAGCCAGCCGTCCCGGCGCGCCTCGATCCGCAGCGTGCGATACAGCGTCCGCCGCCACGGCGTATCACTTGTGCGGGGCAGATCGTCGTCGCCCGGCTGGTAGGGCCCGAGCGTCATGTGCGTGCTCCCGGTGGCGGGCGCGCTGGCGGCGGTGCCACCGGCTGATCGGGGCATTCGAATGGTGCGAACTCGCGAGGACACGAGGCTCGTGTCGGCTTCGTCGTGGTCGCGGATCCTGCGGCTGAGCGTGTAGTCGCGCGTGAAGAGCGATTCGAGCGTTGCCACGTCATGCGCGTTCCAAGCGGCCTCGAAGAGTCGCACGACGCCTTCGGGCGTGCGGCGCAGGTCTTCGCCGTGCGCGGCAGGAATCGGCGCGAGCGGGTCGGGCGCACAGCCGGTCGGGCTCAGAACCCAGAGCAGGCACAAGCAGGTGAACGTGCGGCGGGGAGCATTCATGAGTACCTCCAGGTACGCATGAACCCCCGAGTGCGCGGCGTGGTTCCAGAAGGCTGGCGCGGGTGATGAAGATTAACGTCAGAGATACAACATCAGCAACGAGAACCAAGTGCTTGTCTGCGTGGGCAGCGCGTGAAGGCCGCCGGAACCCGTCAGTGTCTCGTCCTCCATGCGGTCGATGTACCACCGGGTGCTGTCGGGCTTGAAGCCCTGGGCGGCGAGCGCGGGCGGGATCTGCGCGGAGTCCCCGCGGACCAGATAGAAGAGCGCGAAGCCTTGGACCTGCTTGGTCTCGGCGGGCCCAAGACCACCATCGATGACCACATCCAACACCACGTGCGTACGAATCGCTTGATGCCAGCGGTTCGCGTGCCCGGGGCGCGGATCGCTCAGTGGCAACAGCGTGCGGTCGAAGAAGAGCGTGATCTTCGCGAGCGCCGCATGAGTGCTATCGCCCACGAACATATGCGACGTCGCCTGCAACTCGGGATCGCGGCCCCACGGATGCGGCGCCGAATTCGCGGAGGAGTCGCCGGCGGCCGGAACCAGCACGTAGTCTTGCGCGAAGAGCGCGGAGTAGCGGTGCACGTCGCGGCTCTGCCAGCAATACTCGAAGCGTTGCACCGCGCCGGCGGGCGAGTTCGAGGATGGCGCGGAATCGGGCACGGGCTTGGGCCCTGTCGAACGCGCGAAGCAGCCGGCGAGCGCGAGCATGGTGGCTAGTGCTATGAGTGTTGCGAGTGCTGAGTAGATACGGCAGATACGCGGCACGGCGCCTCCGGATGAACGACAAGCGTAATGCTCGGCGCGCGCCCTCGCCAATGCTTGGCGCGCGGGTGTGAAAGGCGGCCCTTGACACGTTTACGCGGCTGTCGAATCGCAAGGCGAGACTGCGAGTGCCGCGTGTGCGTATCGCGCCGACGCTGCCCGTACGGGCGCTGCGCGAGGTGATCACTCGCGCGTTGTCGGAGCGACGCGCGTTCGCCCACGTGCGTGGCTCTGCGAGCGCCTAAAACACGCATGCGATGATATGCACGCCACCGCGAACTCGCCCCCGCGATGGGTGTCTCGTGCAGCGTCATCGTGTCGATGTTCTCGCTCCGTCCAAGCTGCGCCGCGGCATGTTCACGTATCTCAAGCGTGATCACCACAGCTTGGCCCTGTTCCTCGTGTACCTGGGCGAGTTCGACGCCCAGCAGCTCTACCTGCCCGAGGCGTACCCGTCGATGTACGCCCACTGCCGCGGCGAGCTGCGGCTCGCGCACGACGCCGCGACGCGGCGCATACACGCTGCACGTCACGCTCGCCGCCACCCCGTGCTGATCGACGCCATCGCCGAAGGCCGAATCGAGCTGAGCGCGATCGGGCTGCTCGGCCCGCACCTGAGCGATGGCAATGCCGAGGCGCTCGTGGCGCTGGCCGCAGGCAAAAGCTGCGTCGAGATCCGCCAAGCGCTGGAGCGCGAACTCGGTTTGAACCGAGTCCCGGGCACGTTCGGCGAGGCCGACGAACTCGGTTCAAACCGAGTTCATGAAGGCGCTAAGCGCCACGAACTACGCGACTTACTCTCGGCCGAGGTTCGCGACTTGCTCGACCGCGCACACGATGGCCTGTCGCACACGGTGGGCTTCGAGGACACTCAAGAGGTGCTGCGGCGCGCCGTTCATCGAATCAAAGCGCGCGCAGGCCGCGGCCGAGCGCGCCGAGTACGCCGCCAAGGTCGCGCGGGCACAGGAGCTGGTGCCGTGGGTTCGCAGTCTCCGCGTGCCAAAGGCAGAGGCGCTCGACCTTTGCATTCGCTACGGCGACATCCCCAACGCCACGCTCGAGGAACGACTCAAGGCCGTGCTCAAGCATATGGGACCGCGCGGAACCAAGTACGAACCTGCGCCCCCGCCCGCGCAAAAGCCTCCATGAACCGCCGCACGCAGCCGAGCGCTCGCGCGAGGCGTGAAGCTCGAAAACCCAACCGCCTCACGCAGCCGAGCGCTCGCGCGAGGCGTCACGCCCTAAAAAAACAGTCGCTTGATCTGCAGCCAGCTCGTGTTCGTGCCGGTGCCGGGCTGTTCGTCCCAAGTGCGGATCCACCAGCGGGTGCTGTCGGGAACCACGCCGTGCGAGGCGAGCTTGGCGGGGATCTGCACCGAGTCGCCGCGCACCAGGTGGAACGTGGCGCCGCCGGCGTAGGTGCGCGGTTCGGTAAGGCCGTTGCTGAGCACAAGGCTCAGCTGCACCGTCGCGGTCGTGGTCACGACCTGGTGCCACTTGGGATCGGCGCCGGGCGTGGGGTCGGGCGTGGCGGTCAGGCTGGAGCCCAACTTCACCGACACTGAGGCCACGTGCGGGTGGATGACGTCGCCGATCAGGATCGACGTCGCGGTCTTCTCTTCGGCGTCGCGACCCCATGCGAGCATCACGGCGTCGGCCGAGTCGGCGCTGATCGGCGTCACGCGAAAATCGGCGCTGAGCAGGTTCGCGTAACCATCGGCGTCACGATGGTTCCACGTGTACTCGAGCACACGCACGGCGTTCACGGGCGAGTCAGGCACAGGTGCGGCGGCAGGCGGCGGCGCGGTGGCGCTCTTGCCGCACCCGGCGAGCGTCACAAGTGCGGCGACCATGATCGCTCCATATCGGCGCTTCACTGGAACCTCCAGTGCCACGACCCACCGCGTTACTCCGAAGGCGCCCAGCCATACCAGCCGCGCACGTAGCCGATCGACGCAGCGTACGACGCCAACGCGCCCAGCGGGCGGAACGCAGGCCGCGGACGCCGGTCATCGCCCGAATAAGCGATGAACGTGTGCGGGATCACGAGCAACGTACGCAGCAACAGATACCCCGCAGCGTGCAAAGGCGTGTGCAGGTAGCGCCAGCCGGCCTTCGAGGCATCGTGGCGGACCTCCTGCGAGAAGCCCACGCCATACTTGAGATGCTTGCGCCACAGTTTCTGGAACGTGGCAGGCGCGGGATGTGTGACATACGCATGCGGCACCTGCACGAACCGGTAGCCCATGCGCCGCACGCGCGAGAAGAACTCGGTGTCGACGCCGCGATACAGGCTCTCGGAGAACCCGCCGCATTTCTCGAATACCTCGCGGCGCATGGCCGCGCATGTCGTGGTGATGGTGCTGTAGCCGTGGCCCTCGGTGGGCGGGTTGCTCTCGAGCGGCGTCTGCACGATTCCGTGCTCGATACGCGGCACCTGGCGCGCGACGGCGCGCTGGAACTCGGGCGCGCCTTGCGGCAGCAGCTTCGCACTGCCCGTGACGCCGATGGTGGCGTCACCCAGCGGCGCGATCAGCTGCGCGATCAACTCGGCGTTGCCCATGCGCGCGTCGTCGTCGATGAACACCAGGATCTCGGCGTCGCTTTGGCGCACGCCTTCGTTGCGCGCGCGACCGTTAGGGCGCACGCCGCGTACGATGATCACTTGATCGGGCACGCGAGTCTGCTTGGCGGCGTCGGCCTCGAGCCCTGGCGCGCCGCCTTCGAGCGCGGGCACGATGAGCGCCACGCGCGGCTCGCGCGTGCTATCCGCCATGTTGCGCGGTGAACGCGTTGACGGCTTCGATCACCGCGTCCTGCTGCTCGGGCCGCAGCCCCGGATACAGCGGCAGCGAGAGCAGCTCGTCGCCCGCGCGCTCGGACTCGGGGAACGCGCCGCGCGCCAAGCCCAGACTCGCGTACATGGGCTGCAGGTGCAGCGGGATCGGATAGTGCACGATGGTGCCCACGCCCGCCGCGGCCAGTGCGCTCGCAAGCACATCGCGCTGCGGATGGCGGATCGCGTAGAGGTGATACACATGCCGGCGCCGCGCCGCTGCCTGCGGGATCTGCACCCCACGCAGCCCCTCGTCGTACCGCGCCGCGAGCACGCGTCGCGCGATCGTCGCTGCGGGCAGCACGCCAAGCTTCACGCGCAGCACCGCGGCCTGCAGTTCGTCGAGGCGGCTGTTCACGCCCAGCTCCACGTGACGATAGCGCTGGCTCTGGCCGCCGTTGCGCAAGCGCCGCACTTTGTCGGCGACCGTATCGAGATTCGTCGCGACCGCGCCGCCGTCGCCGTACGCGCCCAGGTTCTTGGTCGGGTAGAACGAGAACGACGATGCCGCGCCAAAGCTGCCTGCCGGCCTGCCGTCGTATTGCGCGCCCACCGCCTGCGCGACGTCTTCGACCACCGGGATGCCGCGCCGCGCAGCGATGGCAAGGATCGGCTCCAGGTCCGCGCACTGGCCGTACAGGTGCACCGGCACGATCGCGCGCGTGCGCGGCGTGATGGCCGCTTCGAGCTTGGCCGGATCCATGGTGAGCGTGACCGGCTCCACGTCGCAGAACACCGGCCGCGCGCCGAGCATGGAGATCGCGAGGCCCGTGAACGCCGCGGTCATGGGCACCGTGACCACGTCGTCGCCGGCCGCCACGCCGACGGCTTCGAGCGCCAAGCGGATCGCGTCGGTACCGTTGCCTACGCCCAGCGCGTGGGCGCAGCCCGTAGTGGGCGCGAACTCGCGCTCGAACGCATCGCCTTCTTCGCCCAGCACGAACCAGCCGCGTTGCGCGACGCGCGTCATGGCCGCGACGATCTCGTCGAGTATGGCCGCATCCTGCACGGCGATCGCGTTGAAGGGCACCTGCATGATCTCTCCCACTGGGCTATCCCAACCGCGCGGCGAGCGCGCCGACGCGCGGGTTGAGCCGCGCGAGCAGGCGCTTGTCGGCCGCATCGAACGGCCGCAGCAGCGCAAGCGCGCCGAGGCATACCACGAGCCCCACGACACCCGCCACCGCGAGCCCTGCGACGCCGGGCAACGCCGGCAACCACTGCACCGCCAGCAACGAAGCCCCGCACGCCAGTAGCAGCTTGAACGAGAACGCCAGCGGCAGCCCCGTGTCCGTGTGCCGCGCGACGAGCACGCTCGAGGCGATGCTCGAGCCGGCCAGCGCGATGCCCGTGCCCATCACGGCGCCAAGTCCGCCGAAGCGCGGAACCAGGATCAGGTTCAGCACCAGGTTCGAGACACCACTCACGCCATACAGGATCAGTGGTACGCGCGGGCGGCCGATCGCGTACAACACGGTCATGTTCGTGCCGCCGCCGGTGATGCGCGCGATCACCCACGCGAACGTGTACGCCGTGAGCAGGAACGCCGCCGGCGCGAAACTCGCGGCATAGAGCAGGTGGACGATAGCGCCCGCGAAGCGCGCGCCGAAGATGAGCAGGGGGATACTCAGCAATTGATCGAGCTTCAGGTGCAGCGACCAGAGCGTGCCGAGTCCCGCGCGGTCGACGCGCTGCTCCAGTTCCGAGAACGCCGCGAGCGACACGCCTTCGGTGCCCATGAGTAGCGCGCTCGCGAGCAGGTTCACCAATAAGGACGCCGCGGCGTACCAGCCGGCCTCGCTCGTGCCCGGCTTGAGGTAGCCGATGAGCAGCACGTCGCTCTGACGGCCCAGGAAGAACGTGACGAAACTCGTGGCCCAGATGGTGTAGCCGAACGTACGCAGCGCTCGCGTATCGAACGCCTCGCCGGGCGCTTGCAACACCGGCGCGGCGCCGGCGGCGAGGATCGTGACGCCGATCAGCGTCGCGCCGGCGAGCGACGCCAGCAACCATGCCGCGGGCCAATGAAGCGCGAGAGTGGCGATCGCCGCCGCGAGCCCCAGGCTCTGCACCACCAAGCGCGCGGCCGAGACGCGCGGCACCTGCATGGCGCCCATGTGGAAGTACTCGAGCAACAGCGACACGTTGTAAAAGCACACGTACACCGCAGCCACGCGGAGGAGCGGAATGAGCGCCGGCTCGTGATACGCGCGCGCCACGAGCGGCGCGCCCAGCGCGAACGCCGCAGCCAGCGCCAACGCCATGAGCACCCGCGTGCCGAGCACCGCGCGGAGCAGATGCGCGATGCGGGCGGGATGCTCGCGAAGGCGTGGCACGTGCACGTTGAGGATCTCGTTGAGCCCGAGCGAGGTCGCGAAATAGCTGAGCGTGACCGCCGAGAGCGCCACCGAGTAGACGCCGAACGCCTGCGCACCCAACGCGCGCGCCGCGATCACGCTGGCGGCGTAGGCCGCGCCCAGCTCGATGAACCGGCTGACTTGATTCCAGAGCAGCCCGCGGCCAAAACGCTCTGCAAAACTCATGCGCCGCGTTCGACGCGCGCAAGGCTGAGCGCGCTGAAGAGGTTCGGCCACGCGCGCGCCATCACCGAAGCCGTGCGGCTATCGCGGCCGAAGTGCTCCGCCGCCGTGATGCGGGCGTTGCGCGCGCGCACAAGCGCCTGGAAATCCGCCCACGTGCATAGGTGGATGTGGCGCGTCTCGTACCACGCGCGGCCGTAGAGCGGCTTGCTCGGGAAGTGGCCCGCGAGCAACTGCGCGCGGCAGATCCAGTGGCCCAGGTTGGGAAAGCTCACGAGCGCCACGGGCGCCACACGCAGCATCTCCTGAAGCACGAACGCCGGGCGGTAGACCATCATGAGCGTCACGTTGAGCACGGCCACATCGAAGCTGGAGTCTGCGTATGGCAGGCCCTGATCCACGTCGCCCTCACGGGCGTCGAGGCCGGCTTCGCGCGCCTTGGCTGCGCCAGCGGGGTCGATCTCGATGCCGCTGACGCGCGCATGTCGCTGGGCGATGAGTTGCGCGCCCAAGCGGCCGTCGCCGCAGCCCACGTCGAGCACGCGGGCACCTTCGCTCACCCAGCGCACCAGCACCGGATACTCGGCGCGGTCATGAGACTCACGCTGCGCCCAGCCATAGTCCGTGCGCGCTGCGGCGGTCATGACGCTGCCTTGCGCGCCACCAGCACGTTGTCGAGCGTATCGCCGCGGCGGCCCGTGAGCTCGTCGAGTGCCACCGCGAACAACTGCCACAGCGCGAGCAGCGGCCGCACCGCCAGGTTGAGCGGCTTCACCTTCACGATCCCGGTCGAATAGAACCACCACGACGCCGTGCGCTGGCCGGCCATCGCCCATGTGCCGCAGGTGGGGGTGACACTCACGACCTCGAAGCCATGCTTGTGCGCCAGGTACGAGAGCCCGTAGCGCGTGTAGCGGTAGAAGTCCCAGGGCTCTTCGTGCAGCCCCCACACCTGCGGCGTGGTGAGCAGCAGGATGCCGCCGGGGCGCAGCACGCGCGCGGCTTCTGCGAACAACTGCGAGGGCTCGGGCACGTGTTCGAGCACTTCGTTGCAGAGCACGGTGTCCATGCTCGCGGGCGCGAACGGCAGATGAAGCGCATCGCCCCACACGTCGACGACGCGGCTGTGCGACAGCGTACCCGGGCGTTCGATGCCCAGATAGTCGCGGCACTGCGGGAACATCGCGCGGTAGGGCTTGATGCCGCAGCCCACGTCCAGGAGACGCCCGTGCGCGTGATGCGCGACGCCCGCCAGCCCTCGCTTGAGGCTGCGCTTGGCGATCCATAACGGATCGAGGACCGTGCCGATCAGGAGCTGCTTCATGCGCGCGCCTGCCTTGCGATCACAGCTGCCGCCTCGTACACGCGCAGCGTGCCGTCGACCATCGCGCCCAGGCTGAAGCGGGCCTCGATGGTGCGCCGCGCCTCGGCGCCCAACCGCTGCGCGAGCGCCGTGTCATCGAGCAGGCGCGTGAGTTGCGCGGCCAGCGCGGCGGCATCGCCGGGCGGCGCCAGCAGGCCATCGCGATCGGCGGCCACCGCCGTGGGCACGCTGCCGATGTCGCTCACCACCACCGGCTTCGCATGCGCCATGGCCTGGAGAATGGTGAGGTCGTAGCCATTGATGCGCACAGTGGGGTTCACGAACGCGTCGCACGCCGCGTAGTAGGCCGGCAGCGCCTCGAGCGCCACCGAGCCGACGAAGCGCACACTTGAGCTCACACCCAACGACCGGGCCAGCGCTTCCAGCTCGCCGCGATACGGCCCATCGCCAACAATCACGAACACGGCGTTCAGCCGCGCGCGCAGCACCTGCGGCCACGCGCGCAGCGCGTGATGGATGCCCTTTTCTTGATACAGCCGCGCGACGGCCAGCACGATGGGCCCACCCAAAGGCGCGAGTTCGGCGCGCAGCGCCGCATCGGCGGGCCGCGGCGAGAAGAGCTGCGCGTCGATACCGTTCCACACGTCATGCAATCGCGCAGGGTTCACGCCATAGCGCTCCAGCAGCACCACGCGCTGCTCCACACTGGTGGCGATCACGCCGTGCGCTCGCTTGAGCCGCGGGCCTTCGTTCAGGTATCGCCCCAGCATGAGTCCCCAAAGCGCCGACGCCTTGAGCGCCGACGCCGGACGCGCCGGCAGGCTCTCGCGGATCAAGCCTGCGCGCGTGCGCAGTTCGTCCCAGTGCGTGCCGTGCAGCGACGCCACCACCGGCACGCCGGGCCATGCATCGATCAGATGCAGCCCACAGAAGCTCTGCGAGTGCACCACGTCCCATGCGCCATGCTCGCGTGCCAAGCGCTCCAGGCAGCCGCGGCTGTCGCGCTCCCACGCCCCGATCGCGCGCATGGGCGGCACGTTCGTGAGGTATTCCACGCGCACGCCGCCGAGCGTCTCGGTGACCGAGCCTTCGCGGCGGCCCGTGGTGACGAGCGTCACCTGGTGCCCGCGGTTCGCAAGCCCCGCGCACAAGCTCCAGACGATGTCCTGCACGCCGCCGCGGCCATGCGCGGGGCCGACTGGGGAAAGTTGCGCGATCCTCATGACACACGCGCCTCGATCAATATCCAGCGCGCCCAGTGCTTGAGCGCGCCGTCGCCCCACGCGCGGTCCCATGCGCGCGCCGGCGCGTGCAGCGGCCCGCGGCCCAGAAGACGGTGCCACAGGCGCTCGCCGCGGTGCGGGAACGTGTACACACCCAGTTCGCGCGAGACGCGCAGGTTCGCTTGCAAGAACAGCGCGCGCAGCCAACCGATCGTCTCGCAGCGCGGCAGGCGCACCGCGCAGAACTCGCGCAGATGCTCTTCTTCATCGAGGAACCTCACGCGACCCGTGGCCTTGGCCTCGAGCCAGCGTGACCAACCCACCACCGGCACGCTCACCAACACGCGGCCACCGGGCTTGGTCACGCGTCCCAACTCACGCAGCGAAGCGGCCGGATCCAGTACATGCTCGAGCACTTCCGCGCAGATCGTGAGGTCGAAGCTCGCACTCGCCAACGGCAGCGCGTCGGCGCTCGCGCAAGCGAACTCGCCGCGGCCCAGGCGCGTGCGCGCGCGCTGCAGGCGGCCGGCGGCAAGGTCGAGGCCGACCACACGCGCAGGTGGCGCGGGCAGTGCGTCGATCACGGCGCCCAGCAACACGGCATCGCCGCAGCCGACTTCGAGCACGGCGGCCGCGGGTTCGCTCGCGGCCATCCGCACGGTCTCCTCGACACGGCGCGTGGGCGCGAACCAGCGAAAGTGCACGTCCTGCATATCGCCGCGCGTGGCGGACTGGTGCTCGTACAAATCACGCTGCTGCTGGCGGGCGTCCATGCGCGCAGGGCCTCAAGTCTCGCGGCGCGCGGCGCGCAGCCGTTCGAGTTGAATCAGGAATCTCCGATCGGCATCCGTGAGCGGCGCACCCGTAAGCAGGTCGGGCCGGCGCTCGAACGTGCGGCGCAGCGACTCTTCACGCCGCGCCTTGGCGACGTTCGCGTGATGGCCGCTGAGCAGCACCTCGGGCACGCGCCATTCGCCGTAGACCTCGGGGCGCGTGTAGTACGCGCAGTCGAGCAAGCCGGAATGAAACGAATCGCTCTCGGCCGAATCGAAGCGGCCGAGCACGTCGGGCTGCAGGCGCGCGAGCGCATCGACCACACAGAGCGCGGCGGGCTCGCCGCCCGAGAGCACGAAGTCGCCGACCGAGAACTCCTCGTCGATCAGGTGCTCGGCCACACGCTCGTCGACGCCCTTGTAGCGGCCGCAGACGATGGTCACGTGCTCGAGCGCGGCCCATTCGATGGCAGTAGCTTGGTCGAAGCGTCGGCCCTGCGGCGAAGTCAGCAGGACTTTCGAGTTCGCGGGCCGCTGGCCCTTGATCGAGTTTCCGCTCGCCTCAAGCGCCGCGTGCAGCGGCTCGATCTTCATGACCATGCCGGGGCCGCCGCCGAACGGAGCGTCGTCGACGGTCTTGTGCACGTCGTGCGTGTAGTCGCGCAGGTTCACCACGTTCACGTCGAGCTTCCCCTTCTCGCGCGCCACGCGGATCATGCCATCGCCAAAGGGGCCGGGGAAGAACTCGGGGAAGATCGTGATGATCGTCAACTTCACGGCTGCAGGTCCTCGAAGCCCGGCGGCAGGTCCACCGTGATCACCTTCGCGGCGAAGTCGACGTGCTTCACGAACGGCTGGTGCGCGGGGATCATGAGTTCGCCGGGGCCCTCGAGCACATACAGCGGCCGTTCGGCGATCACGACGTACTCTTTCACGATGCCCACTTCGCGGCCGTCCACGTTGACGAGCTTCATGCCCAGCAGCTCGAACGCGTAGCTCGTGCCCGGGCCCGGATCGGGGAGCGCTTCGGGCAGCACCCAGATCTCGCCGTTGGTGAGCGCCCCCGCGGCCTCGCGCGAGCGCACACCTTCGAAGCACACCAGCAGCCGCGGCGAGCTGCCGCGCGCCTCTCGCGGCTTCAGGTTGCGCGACGCGCCCTTGGCATCGCGCCACTCGACGCTACCTATGGCCACCAACTCCTCGGCCGTGAGCGAGATGCGGTCCACGTACACCTCGCCCGCAAGCCCGTGCGGGCGGCCGAGCCGGCCGATGCAGACCTTGTTAATCGGCGATCTCCAGCGACACGCGACGATCCGCGCGCGCGGCAGCAGCGCCGAGCGTGAGCCGGAGTGACTTCGCCGTACGGCCCTGCTTGCCGATCACGTGCCCGATGTCGTCGGGATGCACGCTCAGCTCGAGCATGCCGTCTTCGCCGGCGGCCAGGATATCGACATCGACGGACTCGGGGTGATCGACGAGGCCGCGCGCCATGTAGCCGACCAGGTCGCGAAGCTTGAAATCGATCTCGTCGGGGTCACGATTCGCGCGCTCCTTGGGAGCGCCGATCACTTCGTAGGCAGGCTTCTCGGTTGCGGCCGGACGATCGGCACGGATGATAACCGCAGCCCGCTCCAGAGCAGCAGCGTCATCCACAGGCCCCATAGGAGCAGCGTTGGAAGCGGCCGGTTGACCTGTGCCAGGACGAGTCCGCTTACGGCCAGTGCGGCCCCACATACCCATATCAGGACTACGGTTCGGATCGGACATTTGATCACACTCGCAAGACGGTGGTTGGTGTGGTCCTTGCCGCCCTCGTACACGGGGCGTCCATCACGGGTACGTGTGAGGACCACGAAGATCAGATCGAAGGCCGGGTACGCGAGCATGAGCAGCGGTCCCGCCTGCCCCCAGCCTGCCGGCGAACTCTTCATGGCCAGCAAGGCGGAAGCGCCGAGACTATACCCCAAGAGCAGGCTGCCCGCGTCCCCGAGGAAGATGCGTGCTTTGGGGAAATTGTGCGGAAGGAATCCCACACACGCCCCCGCCAGCGCGAGCTGGGCGGCGGCGATACCATTGGCCCCGCGCTGGAGGCTCGTCCAGGCGAAGGCGCTCAAGGCAATGGCGGCGAGCCCGCCGACCATGCCGTTCATGTTGTCCAGGAAGTTGACCGCATTCATGAGCGCGATCAGGCCCAGCATCGTGATCGCCGCGGTGATGCCGATCGGTAGGTGCAGGTCGGGCACCGCGCCGCCCGCGACCAGGATCACCGCCGCGACCGCCTGACCGAGCATCTTGACCGATGGCCGCATGCCGAAGCGGTCATCGACCAGCCCCAGAGTCAGTGCGACCGCCGCGCCCGCAAGCAGGTAGTAGCCTTCCCAATCCGCCGGCGCGTGCGGCATGCGCCACATGGCCAGCCCCCAGACGCCGAGCGCGATCACGAACACCGCGACGCCGCCCAACAGTGCCGTGGCGGACGTGTGCAGCTTGCGCGCCTCGGGCTGATCGAGATAGCCGATCGCCCACGCCAAGCGGATCACGAGCGGCATCAGCGCGAAGCTGAGCACGCCCGCGAGCGCGAATGCGAGCAGCGGAAACGACAGGAACGGCGGGAGCGACAAGGGGGATCAGGCTCTTTCGGCGATCAGGCGGTCGCGGCGACCGGGCAAGGAATGCCCATCTGCTCGCAGTTGTCGCGGATCGTGAGCTCGAGCAGACGGTCGAGCGTGATCTGCGGACGGTAGCCAACGAAGCGGCGGATCTTGCGCAGGTCCGGCACGCGGCGGCGCATATCCTCGAACGAGCGGCCATAGACCTGCTCGTACGCGATGGTCTCGATCGGCGAATCGCTATGGCACATGCGTTTGATGCGCTGCGCCAGTTCCATGACCGAGCACTCTTCGTCGGAGCCCACGTTGAAGATCTCGCCTTCGGCTTCCGGCGAGTCCATGACCAGGAGCATGCCGCGCACGACATCGCCCACGGCCGAGAAACAGCGCGACTGCAGGCCGTCGCCATAGACCATGATCGGGTCGCCCTTGAGCGCGCGTTGGACCATGTTCGGGATCACCATGCCGTACGCGCTGGACTGGCGCGGGCCGCAGGTGTTGAAGCAGCGCACGACCACCAGTGGCAGGCGATACTGCTGGAAATAGGCCTGCGCCAGGCATTCGTCGACCGCTTTGCCACAGGCATACGACCAGCGCAGCTTGTGCGTGGGTCCCATGACGCGGTCGTCGTCCTCGGAGAACGGCACCGAGACGCCTTTTCCATAGACCTCGGAACTGGAGGTGACCATGACCTTGCGGCGGTGGGTCTGGCAGGCCTCGAGCACCACTTCCGTGCCGCGGATGTTCGTGAGCAGTGAACGCAGCGGGTTCTCGAGCACGTACTTGACGCCGACGGCGGCCGCGAGGTGGTACACGCGGTCCACCTGCGCCACCAATCCTGCGACCAGCGCGGGGTCCATGACGTTGCCTTCGAGGAACCGGAACTTCGGCGCCTTCTCGAAAGTGCGCAGGTTCTCGATCCGGCCGGTGGAAAGATCGTCCAGAGCCCAGACCTCGTGGCCGCGGTCGAGCAATTCCTCGCTCAGATGCGACCCGATGAAGCCGGCACCTCCTGTGACCAGAACTCTCATGATCTTCCCTTTGGCGTGCGTGCGGGGGCGGGATAGCGGAAAGCCGTCAGAGCGACCTGCGCGAGGGCCCCTCCCGCGACGGCCCAAGATTCGGCCCATGATTCGACCGAAGATTCGACCCCGCAGAGTAGAGAAGGGCGGCAACTCAAGTCAACAGAAGCATATGCCGGGACTGACAAGTTCTTCGCGGTGTTCATCGGGCGCTGCGCGCAGACCGTGTGCGAGGCGTGGGATCGACCCGACCTGCCTGCGGCCTTCTTACCCTTTCGGCGCGGCGGCGGTTCCGCCTTGCCCGCGCTATGCTGGCGGCATCGGCAGGCCTAGGTGCCTGCGATAGCGGCATTTACGTGCCAGTCTCGTGGTCAGTGACCGGCCCGCCGCTCCCAACGCTCCACGACGATGCGCCAACGCCAGCCGGGCAATCCCAGAAGCCGTTGCTTCGCAGCACGATAGACCGGGTCGCTTTCCAGGTAGCCCTGCCGCTCGGCGACCACTCCCCAGCCGCGCAACTGCGCTTCGATCGCTTCCGCGGGGCGGATGCGCGCACTGCCATCGCGAGAGAGCCGCACGTACCAGAGCCGCGTGCGCGCGGTGTCGGCCAGTGCCGCGAGCGCCGCGGTCTCCTGCAACGGATCGATGACCTTGCCCGCGAAGTGCGCGCGCTCCAGGTGGTAGTTGACCCCCGTGTCGTCCTCCGAGAGCACCAGGTCGCCCGCGTGCGCCTCTTGCGCCACCTGTTCGGCCACCTGCCGACCCGGCGTGAGGTAGATCGGGTTCATCCACCCTTGGCTCGTGTACAGATGCCACCAGCCCGCGCTCCACGCGCCCAGCAGCAGGATGGCGGCGGCGAGCCGGCCCGCGCGGTGATAGACCGGATCGAGCAGCCCGATTGCCAGCACCACCGATGCGAACGGCCACATGAAGAGCGTCCGCGCGGGCAATCCCACGAACGGCGTCGCGTGCGCGAGCAGGCCCACGACGATCCACGCCAGCGCGAGCGCCGAGAGCGCGGGCACGAGCACGCTGCGGCCCAGGCCCCGACGGACGGCGGCGAGCGCCCCGCTCAAGAAAAGGGCGACGCCCGCAATGAGACCTGCGGCGCCCGCGATGCTCCAGGGCACCAGCAGCTCACTCGCGGTGAGCGCGTGCAGATCGTAGCCCAGCATGAGCACCAGGCCACCGGGGCCCGAGACCACGGCCGGCAGCAGCCCATGCGCCGTGCGCGCCTGCTGGATAAGCGCGCCCAGCCACGGTGCGAAGAGCGCGAAGCCGCCGGCAGCCGCCGCCAGCCACGCCTTCCACAGCCGCGGCCGGCGACGCCGCGACGCGACCGCCCATACGAAATGCGCGAGCACCAGGCAGACCGCCACGTACGACGTGTACAGCAGCAGCGCCACGAACAGCCCGTAGAGGAACCACGAACGCGGCCGGCCGCGCTTGACCGCCAAGCGCACGAACAGCCCGTGCGCGATGAGCGCCACCAGCGCCGCCAGCGCGTAGTAACGCGCCATGCGGGCATACAAGAAGAACTGTGGCGAGAGCGCCAGCATCCACGCGGCAGCGGCCGACAGGCGATCGTTGAGCAACGGGCGGAACGCCCAGTAAGACGCCGCAACGGTGAGCACGCCCGTCACCACCGAGAACAGCCGCAGGCCCACTTCGTTCTCGCCCAGCAGCCGCACCCACAGGTTCTCGATCAAAAAGTACAGCGGCGGATGCAGATCGGTGCGCAGCGCCTGCACCAGCCCCGCCCAGTCGAGCCGCGTCCAGCGCGCGGTGTAGATCTCGTCACACCACAGCGGCGTGGCGTGCAGCCGCCAGAGCCCCAGCGCAAGCGCTGCGATACAAGCGAAGAGCAGCCACAACGGCCCCGGTGAGAAGATCGGGCCGACGCCGAGCAACGTGCGCGGCGGCTGCGAGCGCGGCGTCACGAGAGCCTGCCTTTCGCCAGCACTTCGGCGTAGACGGCATCGACGCTGCGCATCATCGCGTCGCGCGAGAACACCTGATGCGCGCGCTCACGGCCGGCAGCGCCAAACCGTGCGCGCAAGTCCGGGTCGGCCACGAGGCGCGTGATCGCGCCGGCAAGTGCCACGGCATCGCGCGGCGGCACCACCAGGCCCGTGACACCGTCAAGATTCACAAAGGTCGTGCCCGTGCCCAGCTCCGTGCAGATCACCGGCAGGCCGCTCGCCAGATACTCGATCATGGCGATGCCCAGCGCCTCGCTGGGGTGCGTGGAGGGCAGCACGCCCAGCGAAGCGGCCCTGAGGTGCGCGAGCAACTCGGCGTCGCTCACCGCGCCGGCGAACACCACACGGTCACCAAGGCCCAGCCGCGCGCGCTGCGCACGAAGATTCTCGTCTTCAGGTCCGTCACCGACGATGACCAACTTGGCGTCGCAGCGCGCCATGGCGTCGAGCAACACGTCGAGGCCTTTGTAGTAGCGCAAGCGGCCCACGAAGAGCACGAAGTCGCGCCCGTACCGCGCGCGCAGCTCCGCGGCGCGTGGCTCGACATCGGCGAGTGCGTCATACGCTTCGAGGTCGATGCCCAGCGGCACCACGCGGCACTTGGCGCGGTGCGGGCGAAGAAAAGGACTGTGATCGATGTAGCGATCGCTGGTGGGCAAGATGGCGTCGGCGCGCTGCAGCAGCGCGCGCGCGAAGGGCGCGTAGGCGGCCATGGCGAGCTTCTGGCGCACCACGTCGGCGTGGTAAGTGACCACGAGCTTGCCCGGCGGCTGCATGAGCAGCCAGCTCAGCTCGCCGGTGGGATGCGGATAGTGCAGGTGCCAGATGTCGGCGCCGATCTGCGCGAGCGCGTGCGGGAAACCCGGGCAGATCGGTGTGGACAGCGCGCGCGCCCACTCGGCCACACGCACGACCTTCACGCCATCGAGCACGTCGGTGCGCGAGACGCGCGCACCGCTCGCCGAGACCAGCACCGTCACGTCGTGACCGGCACGCACCTGCGCGCGCGCCATGCGCTCGATGGTCTGTTCGATGCCGCCGCGCACGGGCGGGTGATAGTCCTTATAGACGTGGCAGATGCGCATCACGAAGGATCCACATCCGGCTTGCACGCCTCGTGCAGCACCTCGAGCGTATGCGCGGCGGTGTGCGCGTACGTGAGCGTCTGCGCGCGCTTGAGGCCGGCGTCCTGCATGTCGGCGCGTAGCTGATTGTTTCGCGCCACCTCGGTGATCGCGTCGGCCCACGCCTGCGGTCGTGTGGGGTCGCAGAAGCGCGCGACGCCATCGCCGATCTCGCGCAGCGTCGGGATGTCGCTCGCGATCACCGCCACGCCGTGCTCGAAGGCTTCGACGAGCGGAAAGCCGAAGCCTTCGTAAAGTGTCGGGAACAGCAGCACGGTGGCGTGCTTGTACAGGTACTCGAGCTCGTCTTCATCGACACGGCCAAGCACGGTCACGTCGCGCGCGCCGGCCTGTTCGCAGAGTTCCTGCAGCCGCGGATGGCGTGTATCCGTGGGTCCCGCCGACACCAATCGCAGCGGCGGCGTGGCGCCCAGCAGCGCCCACGCCTTGGCGAGCATGGGCAGGTTCTTATGCGGCTTGTTCACGCCCACGATGAGCGCGAACGGATCGCGCGGCAGGCTGGCCGGCTTGCGCGCTTCGATGCGCCCGCGCGTGGGCGGCACGCCCAGATGCACGACGCGCACCATGTCGCCGTGCATGGCCGAGAGCTCGTGGATCTCGCGCTTGCTGAATGCGCTGCTGGTGATGATCAGCCGCGCGCGCGCCGCCCGCGCCAGCACCAATTGGTAGAGCATGCGGCGCAGGAATGGCAGCCCGCCGGGCAGCCGCAGCGGCCACACATCGTGCAGTGTGAGCACGCACGGGCAGCCCGCCATGGCCGGAAGAAAATAGAACGGGCTCAGGTATACGTTGGGCTTCAGTTGCCGCAACAACGAGCCGACTTGGATGACGCTGAGCGGGTTCACGGGCTTGAACGGCCGCTCGATCCATTCGACACGGGGATGGGACCGGATCGCGCGCAAATCGAAGCGCGTCTGCTTGAGCGAAGGATTCCACAACACCTGATAGCGCTCTTCGCCCGGCAGGTCGAGCAGCGCCTCGAGCAGGCAGTACGCATGCGTGCCGATGCCGGGAAAGTGATCAGCCGCGTAGCGCAGGTCGTAGAAGACCTTCATGACGCGACGTTGTCGTCGCATGGGGCGATCCACAGGGTGAGTGGCATATCGACCTGTATCGTAGACGCGCCCTGCCGCAAGGACCAATCACTCACGAGGAGGCCGCCGCGCACTCGTCCTTGTAGAACTGGACCATACGTTGTCCCCACCGCGACATGGAGTAGCGTTCCGCACGCGCCAGTCCGGCCTCGCGGCGTT
>JANYBS010000131.1 GCA_025360715.1 Candidatus Eiseniibacteriota bacterium
GGCGACTTCGACAACTCGTGGTCGGCGCCGGGCTATCTGCTCGACAACACCACGACGGCGCTGCGCGATGATGCGTCGATGATTCCCGCAGGTCCTGGAAGTGCCTACGTCACCTGGACGCGCGACGGGATCGTCTACGCCCAGAAGATGGTCGTGGGGGGAGTGGTCTCCGCGAACGCTGCGCTCGTGTCGGCTGATGCGACGTCGGATCGCGTGGCACTCGAATGGTTCGTGAGCGGCGATCGCCTCGGTACGGCGGCAGTGGACCGGCGTGTCGTGGATGGCGAATGGGGGACACTGGCGAGTGTGAGTCCTGATGGTGCGGGGCATGTGCGCTATGAGGATCACGCGGTGACCCCGGGCTTGACCTACGAGTACCGCCTCAGCTGGCCTACCGCGTCTGGCCGTGACTTTTCTGCGGCGAGTAGCATTCATGTGCCACTGCAGCTGGCCTTCGCCTTGGCCGGAGCCCGCCCGAATCCCGCCTCGAGCCAAGATTGCCGCATCGCCTACTCACTGGCACAGGCGGGAATGGCGACGCTGGAGCTCTACGACGTGCGCGGCCGGCGTGTGGCTATGCTGGCTGTGGGCTCGCGCGGCATCGGCGAGCAACTGGCGAGCTTCGGCCGAGTGCCAGCCGCCGTCCCGGGCATCTACTGGGTGCGGCTCCGACAGGGACATCTCAGCGCGACTGCGCGCCTCGTGATGACGGAGTAGGCCCAAGTGCCGCGATGGATCCAGCAGGCTCGAAGTCAGCTAGGCGGACGCGTTGCGTCAAGCGTTCGAGGGTCCGAATTCGTGTGCGTGTTCATCGGCGGCGCCGGCATCACCGCACTCCGCCAGAAACTGCTGCGAGAGTACCGCGAACCGCTTGAACTGGCGCTGGCGGGGTAGAGCGATGCGCCGGGTCGTGATCGTGCTGGTGATCCTGGGGCTGACGATCCTGATGCGCCCGGAGTGCCCGAGCTTCGGACTGCACGAATCGATCGGACGGCCGTGGCAAAGTGCGCTCGGCCGCGTGCCGCTCGAGCGGCAGTACGAGTACCTGGTGAGCGAGAGCCCGCTCATCGTGATCGGTCGCGCGCGACCGGATGGGTCCCGCACCATCGGTCATGCCTCGATGCGGTTGGCGGCCGCAAGGATCCACGTGCTCGAGGTCCTCAAAGGAACGTGCGACGACCACGACCTTGAGGTACTCCTGCCGCTCGATCAGACGCGGCTGCGATTCCTACATGGCGCCTTCGGCTGCGCGGGCTCGACTTACGTGATCGCATTCCTCAGGCCCTCACCAGAGGGCTTCGGCCTCGAGTTCGGCGGACCGGATGCACCGTTGGGCATGGCGCGCGTCCTCAACCCGACGGATCCGGCCATCGTGCAGGCTCGCGCGGCGATCGCCCGGACTCGGTGGGACTCTCTCGTGACAGCCTGCGACGCCGCAGCCATCGTGCAGCGCCTGCTTCCATTCGACGCATTCGTCGATTCTTCTCCGTACCCGATGCCTCCCGTCCCCGTGCGCGTGGATACAGTGCTCAAAGGCGCGATCCGGCCCGGCCCCTTGCGCATTCACGACGAGATGGGCGTGCTGTGGTTCGAGCAGGGTCGCGAATTGGTGCTCCTCAAGCGGATGAGAAACGACGAGTTCCGTATCCTCGGCGCGGACAACGGCGTCGTCTTCGCGGCCCCGGGAGACACGGGCCGTTCGAGTCTTCTGCCCGTGAGCCTGCGGGCGAAGGCCCAGGACCTGACGCGGCTCGCCCGCACGTCGCCGGGTGCGCCAAGGCTCTAGTAGCGCATATCCCAGTGGCCGCCCGGCCCACCCGCGACAGCCGCCCGCCGCGGGCGTATCCTGCCGCCATGCACACTCAAGCCACCTCGAGCGCCGGTCTCGCGCTTCGCTGTCCGTCGTGCCAGCACGGCTACCTGTTGCCGCGGCAGTTGCTCGGCACGCTGGGGGCGCGCATCACGTGCCCGTTCTGCGCGTGCGCGTTCGATGTGTCGCGCGAGGGCGACGTGATCGCCACGCCCACCGAACTGCCGCCACCACCTGCGCATCCGCGTGTGCATGTGGCGGACGCCGATGCCACGCAGCTCGCGATCGCGACGCAGGTGCTCGATGCGCTCGAGGCGCGGCTTGCCACGCGGCTGCGTGACGCCGCCGACGCCGGGCAGCTCTTCGCCACGCACGGCCCGGAGCTGCTCGAGGCCTACGAGGACTTCCGCCGCCGAGCCGGCGCCGATGCCGGCGCACAGGCATTCCGCGTGGAGCTGCGCAGGCGCACGGGCGTGGAACTCTTCCCGCTCGCGGAGACGCGCGGGTAGCTTCGCGCAAGCACTGCTTCGCTCAGCGCTGCCGCGCCGCGATCGCGGGATGCGTCGCCGCGCGATAGGGCCGCGCGAACGCGCTGTCCCACGCAGCCCTTGCCGACTTGGGCACGAAGGCGGTGTCGACCAGGCCCAGCGTCGCGAACAGCGGCAGGATCGCCGGCTGCGGCTGCGGGAATGAGCTCAGGTCGAGGTCGGTGTAGTCGAGCTGGAAGACCGCATTGGCCTTGGCGGAATCCAGCAGCGCCATCTGTCGGCGGATATAGCGCGCTTGCTCGGCAGGCGAGGATGCGATGGCACCGAGCGTCACCGACGCCCAGCCGCCCTCGACCACGCGCACGGGCATATGCGCCTCGGCTGCAACGCGCGCGTAGTAGTCGAGCGGGATGGCCTCCGGCGTATCGAAGCCGCCCAGGTAAGGGTATGACGAGAGCGGCACCTCCTGCATGAACGGGAAGTCCGCCAGGTCGGCCGCCGGCCCGCGGTACACGTTGCCCGCGTCGCGGCCCCACACGTACTCGTTCTGCACGGACACGCTGAGCACGGCAGTGCAGCCGTCCGCGCGCAGGTCCGCCGCGGCGGCATTGGCCGCCAGCCGCACGGCGGCATAGAGCGGCGCGGGAGCGAGCGCCCGCACAAGGTTCACCTCGGCCGCGAGCGCCATGTGTTCGGGATGGATGCGCCGCCAGACCGCCAGCGCGTAGTCACGATAGAGCTGCTGGATCGCCGGCTCGCTCAGGCTGCGGTGGAGCGAGAGGAGCGAGGGGTCCTCGGCGGCGCGGTCCAAGCCGTTGGTGATGTCGATCGTGACCGAGATGGCCTGACCGTGCGCACGGTAATAGTTCGCGACCGGCAGGTGGATGACCTTCACGATCGTGTCGGCGGACAGGCCCGACAACATCGACGCCCAGTCGGGGCTGATGTGGAAGATCGCCTCATCCGCGCGCGGCGACCATGCGGCGAGATCGGCGAGCACGGACTCGTTCGTGAGCTTGGGCGGGAAGTCTGAGAAGCCCATGTGGTACGTGCGCGCCGTGCCGCCGGCTGGCGGCGGTGTGTGCGGCGACGTGGCGTGCTTGCCGCAACCGCTCGCGAGCATCAAGAGCGTCACGAGCATCAGCATGTGCACGCGGCGCGCGGTCTGGCTCATGTCGCGCACGCTCAAGCGCCCGGCGCTTCGTGCTTCATGAGCGCAGGATCGCGCTTGCCCCACGCGATGCTCAGTAGGCCGGCTGCGGCGATCACGCCCGATGCGACAAGCAGCGCCACCGTGGTGCCCAGCCACGGCGTGAGGAATGCCGCGACGAGGATCGCCAGCTGGAAGCCCAAGCGCATGGCGAAATCGCGCAGGCTGAACACGCGGCCGCGCGTGTGGATATCGGTGCCTTCCTGCAGCAGCGTCTCGGTGATGATGAAGCTGGGCGCGATGCACATGCCGATCAGGAAGCCGGCAATGGTGAACACGGCGAAGCGCGTGGAGACCGCGAACGCGATCATGAAGCCGCCCGCGAGCACGAGGCCGATGCCGAGAAGCAGCGGCCGCGGCCACGCCTTGCCCTTGGCGTTGACCCACCACGTGCCCAGGCCGCTGCCCAGTCCCAGCACTGCCATGAGGATGCCGATGCGTTCCATACCCGGCACGCTTGCCGCGCGCTGGATATGCAGGTTGCCGGCCACCTGCAAGAAACCTCCGCCGATCCAGACGGCGCCCAGAGCGGTGAGCGCGAGTCCCACCTTGCTGCTCTTCTGTACCACGCGCAGGCCTTCGCCGATCTCGCCGAGGTAATTGTGCAGCGTCACGTCGGGGCGCGGCGGGCGCGGCTGCTGGCGGTAGCGCACGAAAGCGATGGTGATCACCGAGACCACGTAGGTCGCCGCATCGATATAGAGCGCGGTCGTCCAGCCCCAGTGGTCCACGACCCATCCGCCGATGAGCGCGCCCACGGCCGTGGCGGCGATGCCGGCCATGCTCAGCAGCGTGTTCGCGGCGAGCAGCTGTTGCGGTGGGATGATCTCGGGCGTCATCGCGCTCTTGGCCGGCAGGAAGAACACGTTGCACGTGAAGAGCAGGAACACGAGTGTGAACACCGTGCCGATGTGATGCGTGAGGCTGTACGCGATCGGGATGAGCACCACGAGCACGCAGCGCACCGAGTCCGACACGATCAGCGTGCGGCGCAGGTCCCAGCGGTCCACGAGCGGGCCGGCGAAGGGCGCGAAGAGCAGCACCGGCGCGAGCATCATGTTGCCGAGCAGGCCCAACAGCACGGAACTCTTTCCCACGTCCGCGAAACGGCCGGTGTGGGCGAGCAGCAGGCCGCCCAGCGCCAGGTAGTTCAGGCGGTCGCCGAAGATCGAGATCAGCTGCCCCCACCACAGCGCCGCGAAGTCGCGCTGCGCCATGAGCGGCTTGCGGGTTCTGGTGACCGCGTCCTTCTCGCCTGGCTCGGGCACGGCCTAGGCGGCGGTGTGACCGGTGAGCGCGGCCTTGCGAATGCCGACGGCGTCGCGGTAGAGCGCCTCGATGCGGTCCACGACGCGCGGCCACGCAAAATCCAGCGCGCGCTGACGGCCGGCGGCGGCGAGACGGCCGCGACGCTCGGGGTCGTCGCAGAGCTGCGCGAGCGTGCGGGCGAGGGCGCGCACGTCTCCGGGCGCGAAGGTCGCGGCGTTCTCGTTGGGCGTCACGACCGTGCGATAGCCCGGGATGTCGGAGCACACCAGTGCGCGGCCGGCGGCCATGGCCTCGACCAGCACGATGCCGAAGCTCTCATTGCCGATCGCCGGCGAGCAGAACAAGTCGCCCGTGGCATACCAGCGTGGCAGGTCGGCGCTCGGCACGTGACCCAGGAAGTGCACGTGGCGGCGCGCCTCGGAGGGCACTTCGGCCTCGATCTGCGGCCGCAGGTACGAATCGCCTACGACGAGCAGCCGCGCTCGGCCGTCGGTGCGTTCGACGACTTCGGGCATGGCAGCCATGAGGTCCTGCACGCCCTTGCGCGGATCCAGGCGCCCCACGAACAGGATGTTCACCTTGTGCGGGTCGCGCCACTCGGGGAACGGCGCCACCAGCGGGTGGAAGCGTTCGACGTCGACACCGTTCGGGATCACCTCGAAGGGATCGGGGTAATACAGCTCCGCGGTCGCCCTGGCGGTGGTCGAGACCGCGATGCGGCCATCGAGGCGCGTCACCACCTTGGAGAGCCACGGATGGAAGAAGTCCTGCATCGCCGTCTTGCCGCCCGTGGAGTGGAACGTGCCCACCGTGGGCCGGTCGGAGACCTGCACGGTCATCACGGGAATCGTCGGCGCGAGCGGGTTGTGCACGTGCACGATGTCCAGGTCGAGCTCACGGATGGCGCGCTTGAGCTGCGCTTTGAGCGAGAAGCCAATCGTGAAGTCGACGAATGCGCGATTGAACGGCACCAGGATGTTGTAGCCGATGCGGCGCACGCCCGTGGTCTCGCCAGTCTCGCCCTTGCGGAAGTGACTCGTGATGATCGTCACTTCGTGCCCCCGCCGGCGCAGTTCGACCGCCAGCGCGTGGACATGTTCCGTCACGCCGCCATAGCGGGGGTAGTAGGACTGGGAGACGATCCCGATCCTCACGCCTGCACTCGCCGCGCCTCCCCGGCGGGCTCAGGCGCGGTCGCGGCGGAGGGCTCCCACATGGGGCGGAAGATGCACCACTGATCGACGTGCTCACGGATGTGGCGCTCGACGGTGCTCGCGACGGCCTGGTTGAGCTCGGCGGTCGAAGCGAACGCGGCCGGGTCGAGCGGCTTCTCCATGACGATGCGGAAGCGGCCGGGCGAGACGCGCTCGCAGTAGCCGCATACGATGAGCGCTCCCGTGCGCTGGGCGAGCTGCCCGGGGCCGGCGGGGAAGCTGTACGGGCGGCCGAAGAACTCCACTTCGACGCCATGGTTGTAGATGTCGCCGTCCACCACGAGCGCGATGGGGTCGTTGTGCTGCAGGGCGCGCAGGAGCTTGCGGAAGCCGTCCTCGGGCGAGACGGTCTGGATCGAGAGCTCGCTCTTGGTCTCGCGCACCGCGCCGCTCAGCCAGCGGCCCAGCTGGACGCCTGCGACCGCATGCAGCGTGTAGCCCCACTGCGCGACCATGACCGCGGCCAGCTCCCAGTTGCCGATATGCGAGGACGCCAGGATCACGCCGCGGCCCCGCGCCAGCGCGGCTTCAAGGTGCTCCTTACCCACGACTTCGACCGAGCCGAGCAGTTCCTCGCGCGAAAGGTGGGGCAGGCGGAAGAACTCGAACATCATCCGGTTGTAGCTGCGCATCATCTTGCGGACGACCTTCATGCGCTCGCGGCGGCTGACCCGAGGCATGAGGACGGCAAGGTTCGCAGCGGCGGCATGGCGGCGCTCGGGGAAGAACCGGAAGTGGATCTCGGTGAAGAGGTCGGCAAGCAGATAGCCCAGCCAAGCCGGCATGCCGGAGATCAGTGCGGTGAGCCAGCCGTAGACGAGTCGTGACATCCTTGGTCCTCAATCGCTCGTGGGGAGCCCGTGCCCGCGGGTCGTGAGCGGCCCCGTCCGGCGGGGTACCCGAACCAAGCGACCGTAGGCGGCGGCGCGGAGGGAGTCAAGGCCGGGCGGGGCTACGGGTTGTGGCACGGCGAGCGGTGATCGGAGACGCCCAACGAAGATGGCATGTTGGCGTGCGAGCGGCGCACGATTTGGTCTGCCCCCGGCATCTTGGACCACCACGACCCCCGTTTAGCGGGTAGACTCGCGGCCCTCCAACCCGGGAGGATCGCACATGAGGACGAGCAAGTTCACGGTCGAGCAGATCGCACACACGCTGCGTCGGGCTGAGAGCGGGACCCCGATCGCCGAGATCTGCCGCGAGCTGGGCATCACCGAGACGACGTTCTACCGCTGGAAGCGGAAGTTCCACGGGATGGGCACACCGGAACTCCGCGAGCTCCGCCAGCTTCGCGAGGAGAACCGAAAGCTGAAGCAGGTCGTCGCGAATCTCACGCTTGATCGCTCCATGCTTCAGGACGCCATGCGAAAAAAATGGTGAGGCCGGCCGCGAAGCGGGCGTTGGTGGCCTGGGGGCAGGAGACCTGCGGCGTCAGCCAGCGTCGCGCTTGCGGGGCGTTCGGCGTTGCGCGCTCGGGCGTTTGCTACAAGAGCATCCGGCCGATGCAGGAGCCGTTGCGAGCGCGCATCCGCGAGATCACGGGCGCGCGCGTCACCTATGGCTACCGGCGGGTCCATGTGTTGATGCGCCGCGAGGGTTGGAAGGTGAACGCCAAGCGCGTCCACCGTCTCCACCGGGACG
This sequence comes from Candidatus Eiseniibacteriota bacterium, assembly GCA_025360715.1. Taxonomy (GTDB): domain Bacteria; phylum Eisenbacteria; class RBG-16-71-46; order RBG-16-71-46; family RBG-16-71-46; genus CAIXRL01. The sequence goes on from JANYBS010000131.1 coordinate 7,633, forward strand.
AGGGCCTCGCGCTGAGGTCCAAGAAGCCGAAGCGGCGCCGTGCTGTCCAGGCCCGTCAGGAGCGGCCAGCGGCGAGGATGCCCAACGAGCGGTGGTCGATGGACTTCATGAGCGACGCTCTCTCGGATGGGCGCAAGGTGCGCGTGCCGACTATCATCGACACATGCACACGCGAGTGCGTGGCTCTCGATGTGGCGACCAGCTTCACCGGCCAGAAGGTAGCCGACGCATTGACCCGGGTCGGTGTGGAACGCGGTCTGCCGACGACGATCACCGTCGACAACGGGACGGAGTTCACTTCGAGGGCGCTGGACCACTGGGCGTACCGCAACGGTATGAAGCTCGACTACACGCGCCCCGGAAAGCCGACGGACAACGGGTTCATCGAGAGCTTCAACGCTCGGGTTCGAAGTGAGTGCCTGTCGCAATACTACTTTTCGAATATCATCGAGATGAAAGATGTGCTGAACAGCTGGCGCGAAGACTATAATCACCATCGACCGCACAGCGCACTCGGGCAGCGGACACCGGCGGAAGTCGGTGCTCTGGCTCGCGAGGCTATGACTCAGAGATCGGGAATGACCACGATCGTCCATCCTAAATGACTTTCCCTGATTCTGCATCAAGCGACGAGCAGGATCCGGCGCTCGGTGTCGAACCTCGCAGCGAGGTAGCGGTGCACGGCTCCAAGCAGCGCTCGGATGGTCGCCTTGCGATGGTTGCGAGTCACGTTGGCGTGCAGGTCGAGCCACAGCCGCTCGATGCGATTCTCGCTCAGGCAGTACGGCGGCAGGAAGTGCAGTCGGAGCCGGCCGCCGAACTGCGCCAGCCAGGCCGCGGTGACGCCACTCTTGTGGATGATGTAGTTGTCGACGATCA
>JANYBS010000011.1 GCA_025360715.1 Candidatus Eiseniibacteriota bacterium
GTCAGGCCGAGCTTCCGACGAACAGCTCGAAGCCTTCCTGCAACAGTGAGGTCCTCGGGCTCGGGGTCATATCCGAGGAACCGGACGATTGACCCGTAGTGCCTGGGAAGAGGTCGGGCGAGCCCGATCTCCCAGAGGCCGACGGTCTCAGGGCTAACCCCTAGCTGCTCGGCCACGGTTCGTTGCAGTAGCTCGAGGTCGAGCCGACGGCGCCGCACATGGTCACCCAGCGTCGAGAGTGAAATCGGGTAACCCCTTGGCAGAGCATGAGGTCTGGGAGCTACCAAGCGAAGTTTGTAGAAGGGCAACGCAACGGTGCAAGTGCGGCTGGCTCGGGCACCCCAAGCGCGGCTGCCGCTGCACGCCGTCCGAACTGCTGCGCTATGCCGCGCGCGTGAGCGGGCCTGTGCTCGACCGGCTCGACCTGCAGGTCGAGGTACCCGCGCTCACTTCGCAGGAACTACTGCACGTGGGCACGGGCGAGAGCACCGCCACTGTGCGGCAGCGCGTGCTCGCTGCACGCGAGCGCCAAAGCGCGCGCGGTGTGGTGAACGCACTATTGCCCAACCGCGCGCTCGAGGTGGCGTGCGCGCTCGATGCGCGCGGCACGCGCCTGGTGGCCGACGCCGTGGACCGCGGCGGCATGAGCGCGCGCGCCGTGCACCGCGCCATGCGTGTGGCGCGCACGATCGCCGACCTGGCCGGCGACGAACGCGTGAGCGCCATGGCCTTGGGCGAAGCGCTGCAATACCGCGCGTACGAGGCGCGGTTCATGGCGGGGCCGTGAGGGGGCGGGTGCATGTGCGCGCCAAACGGGCGCACAAGGCGGCGACCTACGGGCAAGGGCCGATGCCGACTCTGTCGAACCACCCGCCCCGAATGCGGACAGCCACATCGAGAGGTCGCCTGCGCCGAGAACGTGAAACAAGGGCTTCATGTGTCCTCCATGGCGGCGGATGCGGCGTGACCGCCGTTCATCGGGTCCTACGCGAGCCTCGGGACCTGGGTTCCCACGATTGGGCCGCTCGGGGTCATCCGGTGGGAAGCATCTGCACGAACGGCTCAGGCGGGTCGCTGCCATTCCTTGCGAAGTTCGCCTGAGCGCCATGGCGACGCCGTGCGGACGGCGCATCCGCCGCCTTCTCGATGGCGAGGGCTCGCAGGGCATGCAGCGTGTGATCTGGGACGGCCGCGATGACCTGGGCTCGCGCGTACCCGCCGGGCTCTCTCTGGCGCGAACGGACGCGTCGGGCACGCGCGCGACGCGCATTGTGTTGGTGATCCGGTAAGGCGGCAGCGACAGCCGGCGCGCTACAGCGCGTCGGGATGGTCGCGCGGCACCAGTGTGCGGTAATCCTCGAGCGTGCCGCCCGCGAGCGGCTTGAACATCACGCGATTGGTCTGCGTGAGCTTGCCGTAGGGCCCGGTGCGGCAGCGGGACTCCATGAAGCCGCACGCTTCCCAGAAACGCTCGCCGCGCGTATTGCCCACCACCACGCCGAGCCGCAACCACTCCGCGCCATTCGCGAACGCCCAGCGCTCGAGGCCGCCGTACAGCTCCTGCGCCAGGCCCGAGCCATGACGAGCGCTCGCCACGTAGAGATACCCGATGTGCCACACACGTGGCGCCAGCAGGTCGCTGACCACATTCGCGAATGCGGCCAACTCGCCCGTGTGGTCGACATACCCGATCAGCCACTTACGCGTGTAGCTCCACCCCGCCGGCAGCGCCTCGTGGATCTCCTTGTGCGCTTCATCGCTCGCCGGCGGCTCGCCGTAGCAGAACGTGTGGTATTGCGGATTCGCAGCGAGGAAGCGTTGGAGCAGCGCTTCGTGCTCGGCGGTGATCTCGATCGTATGCAGGTCGCTCACGGGCGATGGCGGCAGTTCGGTGAGGTCCAACTCGATCTCCACGATCGCAAATCGCCAGTTTCACAGCGTGGTGTCGTGCGCGCGGCGCCGGCCACTATCGCGCGGGGTCGTGAATCTGTCTATCGCCGCACGCCGTGCCTGGCGGCGGCCTCGAGCGTGCTGCGATGCAGCGCCACCAGGGCATCGCGTTCGAGCAACGGCCCCACGTAGCCGCCAGCGGGCGTGAACGCGACTGGCAGACCTCGCTGCGCCGCCCACTGGAACACCATGCGGTCGCGCTCCGCGAGAATGGGCGCGGTGATGCCATCGCGCCCGCCGGTCGGGCAATTCATGTACGGGTCCACGCCGGCGTTGTACAGGCACAAGTCGAACGCCGCGCCTTCGGCGTCGATGCGGGCGAGCGCGCGGTCGATGGTGGGCAGATAGGCGCGCGAATCGATCACGTAGTCGAAAGTGGACTGCGCGTCTTGCTCGAAGGCATCGAAATCGCACACGCTCACGTCGAATTGCCGGCAGCGCGGATCGCCCGCGATGAGCGACGCCGTTCCGCCGCCGAAATGCGCGTCCAGATCCAGGACCAGCACGCGCTTCACGCCCTGCGCGAACAAGACGCGCGCGGCGATCACCAGGCCATTGAACGTGCAGCATCCGCGGCCAGTGCCCGCACAGGCGTGATGAAAGCCGCTGGCAAGCGTGCCCGAGACGCCATCTTCGAGCGCCGCGCGCGCGGCCGCAACCAAGCCGCCGTTGGTGGCCAGCGACATCGGCCAGAGTCGGGCGTCCCACGGAAAGCCCTGCGATTCCGCCAGCGTGCGCGGAAGGCCGCGCTCGACAGCGTCCACGTACGAGGGATCGTGCACCATGTGGACCTGATCGCGCGTGAGCGGCGGATGCGACGCGAGCGTGACGCCCGCGATCGGTTCTCGCGCGAGCGAGTCCGCGATCCAAGTAGCCTTGCGCGTCGTATCGAACGCGTGCGCAGAACTCGTATAGGCGGAATCGTAGAAGACACGCATGGTGGATGTCCGCGGATCGGCGACAGTTCGGGTGAACAGGCGTCCGGAGCGTAGAGCCTGCCGAGAAGAATTCCCATTGCACTACGCCCCTCGCACATGTTCTATTCCCTCTCGACCGGGAGACGCGCGGAGTGATCCGCGGGCCTCCCGTGTCGTTTTCACCCCGACCGGGTGGATCCGCGCCGCTGCGCGCACAGGAGAGAGCATGCTGTCCGCCACACCCGGTCGCCTCACCCCGCCGGAAAGCCTTGCGAGAAGGGACTTCGCCCCGAAGCCCACCCATGCTCGCAGGCCCGTCCCGATGCATCGTCGCGCCGTGTACGAGCCGCGCCCGGGCTAGCGCCCCGAGCGCGCCGGCCGGAAGCCCGGGCTCTGGCACGTGTGACGATCTCCCGTCGTCGCACACCGGCCGGCCTCATCTTGGTGTGCGGTGCCGGTCGCACCGCGTGCCCCAGCACAAAGCGCCGGCCTCCGCGAGGAGGTCCGGCGCATTCGTGCTTCTCATCAGAAAGGCGCGGCGCGGCGCAGCTACTCCAGCTCGTCGAGCGCCTCGAGCGCCAAGGCGAGCGCGTGGAAATCCGCCTCGTTGGCCGTGTCCATGAGCTCGCGCACGCGGTCGCGGATGCGGCTCTCGCCGCGGCGGCCCAGCAACAACGCGGCGTAGGCGCGATCACTGGTGTCGCGCACGACACGATCGTCCAGATAGAACGTGCCGGGGTCGCTGAAGACATTCAAGAGGTCGGCCACATCCGGCGGCAGGGTGCCCACCTCGATACGGTCCTCGAACACGTCGTGCAACAGCGGCGTCACGAACGCCGCCGTGATGCGATCGAGCATCTCGAGCGCCTCGGTGCGATTGCGCGGCACGGGGTCCATGAGCGCCACGCGGAGCGCGGCCGGCATGATGCGCGCGCCCTCGAACGGCGGCAGGTGTTCCGCGCCGCCCGAATGCACGAGCCAGCGCACCGCCCCGGCCAAGCCCACGGGATCGAGCCACACGCGGTGCAATGCAGCGGCGATCACATCGGCCGAGAAGCCATCGTGCAGGCAGCTCTCGATGAACCTGTCGAGCGGCAGCCCCACGAACCATTCCGGATGCGACGCGCCCAGCACCTTGAAACACGCGCTCGCGCGCAGCTCCGGATCCGGAAGCAACGCTACGAGCGCCGCCTGGCGCTCAGCCTCGTGGCCCGGCTCCCACAGCGACTCGGGCGCGCCTTCGGGCAACTGCGCGCTCTGGCGCGTGACGACGGTGTCCCACAGCCGCTCGCGGCGGCGTACGTTCGAGAGTCCTTCCAGCGGCGCCGCGAATCCCTGCTGCGCCAGCCAAGCGCATAGCGCATCGGCCGAAGCATCCTGCAGGCGTGCGAACGCCGGCTGTCCTTGCGGCCAGTGCAGCACGCGGCCGTGCACCAGCGTGAGCGTGGCCAGCGGCAAGCCCGCGCGGCAGAGCTCCAAGCGCGGCGCGTCATTCGGAGCTGCGCCGCTGCCGATCACCTCGGCCACGCGAATCGTGCGGCCGAACTCGGCCAGCAGCGCGAGCCCGCGCACGGTGATCTTCTCGGATTCGGCTTCGTCGAACCCGGCCAGAGCGTCGAGCAAGCGCAGCTCATCGGCCCGGCCGATCGCGGCGCGTACCTGTTCTGTCCAGTGGCGTGCGTCGTCGATGGCGCTCATCGGCAATGGCTCTCGGGCAGGGCTCTCGGGCTTGGTACGGGCTTCACGGGGAGCGGGCACTCTAGCAGGTGGCGCGGGCACTTGCGCAGCTCGGCGATGCATTCGTGCTGGCCTGCGCGTGGCTCGGCCTTTACTGTCGCGCGACGTTCCGCGACCTCCATCCTCCCCGTCGAGGCTCCCATGCGCCGTGCCCTTTCGCTCACCACGCTCGCGTTGCTCGTTCCCTTCGCCGCCGCGTTCGCCACGCCCTCGCATGCGGCCGATGCTCCCGCCACGATCGCCGCGCGCACCGCCGGCCTGGCGCGCCACGACGGCTTCCTGCCGTGGTACTGGGACGCCAAGCAGGGTGCGTTGTTATTGCTGTTGCCCAAGCTGGGCGACGAGTTCCTCTATGGCGTGAACCTGGCCGGCGGGGCCGGCACGATCGAAGCCTCGCTCGACCGCGGTCAGTTGGGCGACCTGCGGCTCGTGCACTTCGAGCGCGTGGGCCCGCGCGTGCTGCTCGTGCAACAGCAGCTGAGTCATCGCACCAGCTCCACCGACGCCGCGCAGCAACTCGCCGTACAGCACTCCTTTCCCTCGGCGATCCTTGCCGCCATGCCGATCGTGGCGACTGGCCACGACAGCCTGATCGTCGACGCGACCGCGTTCCTGCTGCACGACAGCGAGTTCGCTTCGTCGATCGCGAGCCTGAAAGAAGGCTGGCACCAGGACGACGCGCGCTCGGCATTGTCGATCGACGGCTGCGGCGCGTTCCCGCTCAACACCGAGATCGAGGCGCTGATCACGTACACGACCGACGCCGCGGGCCGCGGCACGCGCGCCGTCTCGCCCGACGGTCGCACGATGACATTGCTGGCGCACCACACGTTCCGCGCGTTGCCGCCGGCGGGCTACGAGGCACGCGCGCAGGATCCACGCGTGGGCTTCTTCTCGGTGGACTACAAAGACTACGGCGCGCCCTTCACGCAACCGCTCGCGCAGCGGCTCGCCATGCGCTGGCGCTTGGTGCCCAAAGACGCGAACGCGCGGCCATGCGAGCCCGTGCAGAGGATCGTCTATTATCTGGATCCGGCGATCCCCGAGCCCGAACGCAGCAGCGTGCGCGCCGCTGCGTTGTGGTGGAACCACGCGTTCGATGAGGCCGGCTGGAAGGACGCGTTCGAGCTGCGCGACCTGCCCGCAGGTGCCAGCTTTCTCGATGCGCGCTATTCGGGCATCCAGTGGACGCACCGCACCGAGCGCGCGTGGAGCATCGGGCAATCTCAATCCGACCCGCGCACGGGCGAGATCCTGCACGCTGTGGTGTTGCTCGACTCGCACCGGCGGCGCACGACCGACCGCATGTGGCGCAATATGGAGCTCGGGGCCGCGCCGCCCGTGCGCGGCGCGTGCATAGCCGCCGATGCGCCCGATGCGGCGAGCTTGCCGCTGGCGCCCGGGATCGGCGAGTCCGACATGGTGCTGGCGCGGCTGTCGTACCTGGCCGCGCACGAGGTGGGCCACACGCTGGGTCTGGAACACGACATGGCCGCGACGACGTTCGGCTGGGGATCGGTCATGGACTACCTTGCTCCCCATCTGGTGGCCAAGGGCGACGGCCCCGGCGCGTCAAGCGCTGCCTCCAGCGCTGCCTCCATCGATGCTTCCGATGTCTACCCGCGCGACATCGGCAGCTACGACCGCTTCGCGATCGACTGGGGCTACCGCGCCAACACCACCGCCGAGCAGCGCGACGCCGCCATCCGCGCCGCGCAGGCCATGGGCATCGTCTATCCGCTCATGAGCGACGCGCGCTGGAACGAATACGACTGCACCGACGATGCGGCTGCGTGGCTGGCGAACACGCGGGCGGTGCGCCGCATCCTGCTCGCGCGCTTCGGCGTGGGGCAACTCAAGGCGGGCGAGCCGCTCTACACGCTGCAAGAGCGCTTCTCGCTCGCCTACCTGCACCACCGCTTCGCGCTGCTGGCGGCGCTGCACCAGATCGGCGGCGAGCATCTTGCGAACGCGCTCGCGGGCGACGGCCAGGTGCCGCGCACCGCCGTGCCTGCGGCGCAGCAGCGCCAAGCACTCGAGCAGGTGCTCGCGTGCCTGACGCCCGCCGAGCTCGACGTGCCCGCGAGCATCGAGGCCGTGCTGCTGCCGCCGCCCACGGGCGTCGAGCCCACACGCGAGGCATTCGCGACGAGTCTTGACGACGGCGGCTTCGACAGGCTCACGGCGGCGCGCACGCTCGCCGCGATGATCGCCACACCGCTGCTTGAGACGCCGCGCGCCGAAGCGCTGGCGCAGGCCGGCACAGGAGCGCCGACGCTGGCCGATGTGCTGCACGCGCTCGTGCGTGCCACGTGGGATTCGCCGGTCCCGGCCGAAGCACGCCAAGCGCCACTGCGGCGCGCGGCGCAGGACGCGGCGCTCGACGCGATGCTGCGCCTGGCGCGAGATGCCGACGCCAGCCTGGAGGTGCGCGCGCCGGCCAGCATGGCGCTGCAGGGCCTGGCCGACGCGCTCTCCGAGCGACTCAAGACCGCCAAAGCGCTCGAGCCCGCCGAGGCCGCGCATCTGCGCATGGCGCGCTGGGAGATCAACACGTTCATCACCGCCGACGCCGGGGCGCCGCGCGGCACGACGCCCGCGCCGCCGCCCGGACGCCCGGTCGGCAACTAGCCCATCACAGCAACTGCCGCGCGCGAAAGCTCACCAGGCCGCGCGCACCCACGATCACGTGGTCGAGCACGCCGATGCCGACCAGGTCGCCGACTTCGACCAAGCGCCGGGTGATGCTCAGGTCCTCTTCGCTGGGCTCGGGATCACCGCTCGGATGGTTGTGCACCAGCACCACACTCGCGGCCGAATGCAGGATCGCCGGCAGGAACACCTCGCGCGGGTGCACGATCGACGCGTTGAGGCTGCCGATGCTCACCGTTTCGCGCCGCTGCAGCTCGTGCCGGGCGTTGAGCAGCAGCACCACGAAGTGCTCACGCTTGGCCACCATGAGATCGCGCACATGGGCGTGCACGTCCTCGGGGCAGCGGATGCTGGCGCCGTTCGCGGGCCGCTCGAACGCGCGGCGGCCCAGTTCGAACGCCGCGCAGAGCGCCGCCGCCCGTGCCGGCCCCACGCCCGCCAGTCCGAGCCAGCGCACGAACGGCCACGCCGACGCCTCGGCCGGGGTGTGCCGCGCGAGCGCGCGCCCCATGCGTACGGCGCTGCGCCCGGCCACGCCCGAGCCCAGCAGCAATGCGTAGAGCTCGGCATCGGACAGCCGCGACGCGCCCAGCTGGCGCAGCTTCTCGCGCGGGCGCAGCGCCGCCGCCGTGAGCGCAGCGTCCACGGCGTGGTCGGCGCCATCGGGGTCCCCCGGCATGCCTGGCGTGGCCGGCACGCCTTCCTCGGCGGGATAGATTGTCATGGGAATGTCTCGCTGACCGGGGGCGAGAGTCTTTCGCAAGGGCCTGCGCATAGGCGATAATGTTCCGCCACGCGATCCCTCTGTTCACATCCCGCCGAGTGCGGGAAGACCATCGCAGGAGAAAGCAGCATGCGTCGTGCCATCCGCGCCTTCGTCCTTGCCACCATTGCGACCACCCTCTTCGCTGCCGCCGCTGGCGCCGTCGAGCGGTCCGTCGAGCGCATCAACGGCATCGGGCTCGTCGACTACAGCCACAAGCCCACCTTCAAGGTCGGCGACTGGGCCCGCTATCACATGTCGGGCTCGAGCCAGATGGGCATGAAGGACGACTACACGGTCACCGTGCTCATCGCCGGGGAAGAAGAGTGGTGGGGCGATCCCGGCTTCTGGGTCGAGACCTGGACCGACGTGCCGGGGCGGCCGGTCGAAACCTCGGTCACGCTCATGTCGTACTCGATCTTCAACGACTCGCTCGCCGTTCAGCACATGCAGCTCTACCAGCGCAAATCCATCTCCGGCGTCAACGACGATGGCAGCGTCCATCAGGAGATCCCGCGCGCGGCCGCGGGCACGCTCAAGTCGCGCACGCTCTTCAAGCGCCCCATCATGTGGGACGTCGACACCGTCGGCGTCGACACCGTGATCACGCCCAAGGGCACCTTCAAATCACGCAAGGTGATCATGAAGCAAGGCACCGGCGTCACCTCCTCGCAGGGCGACAGTTCCATGTACAACGAGGTTCGCGAGAATCGCACCACGTTCTACACCGACGAGATCCCCATCACGCATATCGCGCGTGAAGACGTGGAGAACATCATCGCGCGCCGCACGTGGATGATCGGCCGCTCCGCCGACGCTGCCGCGCTCCGGGTGCGCGAGCGCGGGCTTGGCGTCGCGCGCTTGGTCGACTACGGCAACGGCCTCAAGTCGCGATTGGTTCCCGAAGACATGCAGATCACGCTCGCCGAGTCGCGCCGCCGCAATGCGCTCGCGCTGGTGAACGAGATCCCCGGGCAGCACGCACCCTCGGCGGCACCCGCGCACAAGAAGGTCACCAAGAGGAAGTAGCGCGCCGCTCAAGACGACGAAGCCCCGCGACTCGCGAGAGTGGCGGGGCTTCGTCTATTCGAAGAGGCCTTTCGCATACGCGGCAGGGTCGAACGCTTCCCAGTCGTCCAGCCCCTCGCCCAATCCCACCAGGCTCACCGGCAGTTGCAACTGGTCGGCGATCGCCACCACTGCGCCGCCGCGCGAAGTGCCATCGAGCTTGGTCACCGCCAGGCTGGTGATGGGCACGCTCTTGCCGAACTCACGCGCCTGCGCCAGGCCATTCAGGCCCTGCGAGCCGTCGAGCACCAGCAGGACATGGTGCGGCGCGCCCGGCACCACGCGGCCGCAGATGCGCGCGATCTTCTCGAGCTCGGCCATCAGGTTCTGCTTGGTGTGCAGGCGCCCCGCCGTGTCCACGAGCACCACCTTGGTGCCGCGCGCCTTCGCGGACGTGAGCCCATCGTGCACGACCGACGCGGGATCGGCGCCGTCTTTGGCGCGGATCACCTCCACGCCGGCGCGCTGCGCCCACACCACGAGCTGCTCCGATGCGGCGGCGCGGAACGTGTCGGCCGCGACGAGGAGCGTGCTGTGGCCCGCGCGCGCGAAACTCGCCGCGAGCTTGCCCGTGAATGTGGTTTTGCCCGCGCCGTTCACGCCCACGATCAGCGCCACCCACGGCGCAGACTCGCCCGAAGCCGCATCGCCGGGCCCGAATGTGACCGGGCCCCTGCCGCCGGCGAGCAACTCGGCCGCGGTGGCCTCGAGCGCGCCACGCAGATCGAGCGCGCGATCCTGACCCATGCGCTTCTTCGCGCGCTCGATCAGCTTGTCGGTCGTCGCCGGGCCCACGTCGGCGCCGAGCAGTGCGTCTTCGAGCAGTTCCTGCGTCGCCGGGTCCACCGGGCCCGACAGGCCCAGAGCGGTCCCCAGGCCCGTCACGATGGCGTCGCGAGTCTTCTTGAGGCCGTCGCGAAACTTGTTCCAGAGATTCATCCGGCTCCTTCTGCTGCTTCTGCTGCTTCTGCTGCTTCTGCTCCATGCGCCCATGACACGCGAACGGCGGCCCGTTTTCTTCGGGCCGCCGCGTGCGTCAGTGCCCTTGCGACATCAGTCCGTGATGGCAGCGGCCACCCGCTCGCGGCGGCTCTCGTGGCTCACGTCGAGGCCATCGAGGCTCACCGACACGAGCTTGGAGACGCCCAGCTCCTGCATGGTGACGCCGTAAATGCAGCCGGCGGCTTCCATGGACTTCTTGTTGTGCGTGATGACCACGAACTGCGTGCGGTCACCGAAGCGGCGGAGCATGTTCAGGAACCGCTCCACGTTCGCGTCGTCGAGCGGCGCGTCGACCTCGTCGAGCAGGCAGAAGGGCGACGGCTTCACGAGGTAGATCGCGAACAGCAGCGCGATCGCCGTGAGCGAGCGCTCGCCGCTCGACATGAGCGTGATGTTCTGGAGATGCTTGCCGCGCGGCTTCGCGACGATCTCCACCTCGCACTCCATGGGATCCTCGCCGACCATGCGCAGCTCGCAATCGCCGCCTTCGAAGAGCGTCTTGAAGATGTCCTTGAAATTGATATGCACCTTCTCGAACGTCTCCGCGAAGAGCTGGCTGGCCGTCACGTTGATCTTTTCGATCGCCTCGAGCAGCTGCGCCTTGGCCTGGTACAGGTCTTCGCGCTGCTGCGTGAGGAACGTGAAGCGTTCCTTCTTCTTGGAGTACTCCTCGAGCGCCAGCAGGTTCACCGGCCCGATCGCACGCAGCTTGGTGCGCGCTTCCTCGAGCATCTTGGGCGCCGTCTCGGGATCGAATCCTTCGGGCGGCGCTTGCGGCGCCCACGTCTCGGGATCGATCTCGTACTCACTGCGCAGGCGCTCGAACGTGCGGTCGAGATCGGCGCGCGCCTGCACGCGGTCGAGTTCGAGCATGTGCAGACGCTCGCCCAGCTCCTGCTGCACGAAGCGGTGCTGGCGCGCCTGGTCCTCGCCCACCTGCACCTCTTCCTTGAGCGTCAGGAAGCGCTTCTGCAGATCCACCACGCGCTCGCGCTGCGTGCCTTCGGACTCCAGCAGGCCCGTGAGCCCCGCCGACAGCCCCGCGACCTCGGCCTCGATCGACGCGATGTCGCCGCGGTGCTGCCCAGCCTCGGCGTCGCGGCGCTGGATGCCCGCCTCGAGCTCGCGCACTGTCTGTTCCGCGCGCGCCCACTGCGCTTCCCAATCGCCGGCCTCGCGCGAGAGTCGCAAGAGCAGCTCGCGCGAGTGGGCAGCCTTCGCGGCGGCCTCGTCGCGGTTCATCTCGAGCGACTTGAGTTCCACGTCGACCGCCGCGAGCTGCGCGCGCGCTTCGTCGACCTGCGCCTGGAACGCGGCCAAGTCCTCCTGCGCTTCCACCAGCGAGCGCGTGAGCGTCTCGAGCTCCAGCTCGTAGCCCTGCATCTCGCGGGCACGCTCTTCGGCTTCCTTGGTGGCGAAACCGCGCTCGCGCTCAAGGCCGGCCAGTTCGCGGACCTGCGATTCGAGCGCCTCGCGCGTCTCATCGAGCATCCAGCGAGCCTGATCGCGCTGCTCGATCGCCGCCGTGCGCGCCATCTCGAGTCCCGCGCGCTCAGCAGTCATCGCTTCGATGGTCGCCGTGAGGTCGGCCAACTGGTGCGTCAGCTCGCGGATCTCCATCTCACGGTGCAGCAGGCCACCCGTGCTCTTGGAACTGCCCGCGCGCACGCGGCCGCGCTCCCACACCTCGCCGTCAAGGCTCACGAACCGCATGCCGCCCACCGAAGCATGCGCCAGTTCGGCCGCCACTTCGCGCGACTCGACCACGAAAACGGTGCCGAGCAGGCGGTCGACCAGCGGACGGAAGCGCTCTTCGCAGCCGACGAGTTCACTGGCCCGGCCGAGCACGCCCGTATGGTTCGGGCCGTCGATGCGCGGCACGCTGCCCAGCGCCGAGAGATCGACCAGCGTCGCGCGGCCCGTCTCGAGCCCGCGCAGACGGCCGATCGCCGGCTCGATCGCCGCGCGGTCCTCGACCAGCACGAACGATGAGGCCTCACCGAGCGAGGCCTCGAGCGCGTCGAGATAACGCTGCGGCACCTCGAGCACGTTGGCGACCACGCCATGCACGCCCGGCAACTTGTCATCGCCGGCGAGCAGGGCCTTCACGCCGTCCGAGACGCCTTCGAAGTTCTTCTTGAGCTCGAGCAGCGTCTTGAGCCGCGAATCCGCCGCCGCCGAATCCTGCTTGCGCATGCTCAGCTCGGCATCGGCGGTCTGGATGCGGCCTTCGACCGTGCGGATCGCATCTTCGGACGCCGCCAGCTCGCCGCGCGCGCCCGCGAGCGACTCTTCCAGGGTCGTGCGGCGCTCGATGCCCTCGCCCATGCCGCGCTCCAGGTCGCCGGCGCGCTCGAGCAGTTCCTCGCGGCGCTGATCGGCCGCCGTGCGGCGCTCGCCGATCGCCGTCTGGCGCTCGGTGATGCGCTGGACCGTGGCCTTCTTGTCGGCTTCGGTGCTGAACAGGTCGAGCGAAAGCTGCTTGTGCGTGGCCGCCTTGGTGCGGCCCGCGCGCAACTCCTGCTCCAGCGCATTGAGCGCGTCTTCGTTGAGCTCCGCGTCGCCCTGCGCGGTCTCTCGCGCCATGCGCGTCTCGGCAAGCCGGCCTTGCGCCTCCTGCTCGCGCGCCTGCGTCTCGACCAAGCGCTCGCGCATGCGCGCAGCCTCGTCGGCCGCCTCGTTGGCGCGGTTCAGCAAGCCGGCCGCGCGCTCCTGCAGCAGCACGACCTGGTGCTCGGCCGCCACGCGTGCTTCTTCACGGTCCTTCAGACCGCCCTGCGCCGTGGTGAGCTCGCGCTCGAGTTCGAGCAGCGCCAGCTTCTGGTCGTTGAGTGCCGCCTCGAGCGTGTCGAGCATGGCCGTGACGCTCTCGCGTCGCACGGCCTCTTCCTGCCACTCGTCCTTGGCCTTGATCTCGCGCGTCTTGAGCGCGTCGATCGTGCCGGCGGTGAGCGCCAGGTCAAGGTCGCGCACGTCGTCGCGCAGGTGCTGGAAGCGCCGCGCCTTGCCCACCTGACGGGCGAGCGAGCGCAGTTCCTTCTCGATCTCGAACACGATGTCGTTCAAGCGCACGACGTCGCCTTCGGTCTGGTCGAGCTTGTTGAGCGCTTCCTTCTTGCGCGCCTTGTACTTGGTGATGCCCGAGGCCTCCTCGAAAAGGAAGCGGCGGTGGCTCGTGGTGTCCGACAGGATGTTGTCGACCATCTGCCGCTCGATCACCGAGTACGCATGGCTGCCCATGCCAGTGTCGAAGAACAGGTCGCGGATGTCCTTGAGGCGGCAGGCCGTCTTGTTGAGGAAATACTCACTCATACCCGAGCGGAACACGCGCCGCGAGATGGTGACTTCCGAGAACTCCGTCGGCAGGATGCCGCGGTCGTTCTTGAAGGTCAGGTGCACCTCGGCCATGCCCAAGGGCTTGCGTGAAGGCGCCCCGTTGAAGATGACGTCTTCCATCGAGTCGCCGCGCAGCTGCTTGGCGCTCTGCTCGCCCAGCACCCAGCGGATGGCGTCGGAGACGTTGGTCTTACCGCAGCCGTTGGGGCCGATGACGCCGGTGATGCCGTCGCCGAAATGCAGCTCGGTCTTGTCGACGAACGACTTGAAGCCCTGGATCTCGAGCTTGTAGAGGAACATCCCTGCCTCTCCATGGGTGCGCGAAAGCCCGGGCGTCCGTCTGGGACGGGCGCAGGGACCTTTGCGTCACCGGCCGAGTCATGGCCGGTGCGTATCGGTGACGAGACATCGATGTCGTGCGTGATGTGGCGGCGCTGTCTCGGAGGTGTCGCTGGCAGGCGACCGGCTGGGTGACCCGCTGCCAAGGACGTAAGTCCCTGCGTGGCGGCAGCTTGGGTGCGGCCCAGTGGTGCGTCGGTGAGCGACTGTCCGGAGCGCAGATTACCGGGGTTGCCGCCGCGATTCAACGACTGAAAGCGCGAGGGGTTAGGAGGGTTGTCGGAATACAGGTCCTGATCGTGGCCATGACTTCAGTGTTCGACAAGTGCCGCCGATTGTTATAACATCAGTGATAACTTCTCGGAGGAAGCGATGGTCCAGCTCAAGGTACGAAAAGTCGGCAATTCGCTGGGCTTCACCGTCCCGGCCGAGGTCGCGCGCACACTCCATCTGCGCGAGGGGGACCCGCTCTATCTGACCGAAGCACCGGATGGCAGCTTCCGCATCACGCCCTACGATCCGGAGTTCGGTACCGCGATGGAGGCGGCGAGTTCCTTCATGGTCCGCTACCGGAACACCCTGCGCGCCCTCGCGAAGTGACTCCGCGCTGGGTGCCCCTGCCAGCCGTGCTCGCGATCCACGACATGCTCATCGCCGAGCACGGCGGTGCTGGTGGCATGCGAAGCGAGGGGCTGCTCGACTCCGCGCTCGCGAGCCCACGTCACCTCGACGCGTACGAGTCACCCGACCTCTTCGCGATCGCCGCGCGTTACGCGAACTCGATCACACGGAATCACCCGTTCCACGACGGGAACAAGCGAGTCGCATTCGTGGTCGCGGGCGTGTTTCTCGAAATGAATGGACTTCGGTTGATCGCCACCGAGGCCGACGCCGTGAGCGCCGTCGAGGCACTATCGGCGCGGCTGCTGAGTGAGCCGGGCTTCGCACAGTGGCTGCGGATGCACTCCACCGCGATCAACCTGCGCGAGAAGCCAGCGCTGAAGGGGGCTAGGCGCGCCTCGCCCCCGCGCAAACCAGTGCGGCGCTGACGCGCTGCAGCCTTCTACCCGCCCTACGCGTCCCAGACCGCCTGCTCGGGCGGCTCGGCGGCGTGCAGCACGAACGTGCTGGGCGCGTACTCCGCTTCGGTGATGCCGGCGCGGACCATCTCGGCCAGGAACGGGTCACGGTGATCCAGACGCGGGCGGATGAGCATGATGCGGTCGTCGACCAGCACCAGGTCCGCAGCCCAGCGCACCGATGCGTGCATGTGCGGGCAGGGTTCGATGTCGGTCATGGTGCGCTTCACGCCCGCTTTGGCCCACGCGGCGCCCATGTCCATCACGAACGTCATGAGCACCTGGCTCGCGCACGCGCCGAAGCGGCGCTCGAAACCGGCGATCGGCGCCGTACCCTGCCCATCGCGCATCGGACCGGCCGGGGCCACGAACTGAAGCTCGCCCACCTGCGCGCTCTGGCCCGCTTCGCCCCAGATGCATGACGCCGGCAGCAGCGCGCCGCGAAAGCCGCGCGCACGGAAAGCCTGCAGCGCATGCGGGATGAGCCAGCGGCCCACGCGGTGGTGCTGGACCGCGTCGTCGGACTCGGTGCCGCCCTCGAACCAGCCGTAGCCCGTACGCAAGCCGAAGCGCTGCTCGTCGCCCACCGCAAAGAGCAGCCCGAGCAACGGCAGCGGTTCGTCGGGCGTACCGCTCTCGATCAACACCAGGTCGCGCACCAGCGTCTTGAGCGCCGCGAACGTCTCGCGCCGCGGCGGCACAAGCGTGAGCGGACCCGCGTCGGTGGCGATGATCCGGGCTTCGCTCACGCGCCCCACGCCTTCGTGAGCGCCTCCACCGCTTGCGCCACGCCTTCTGCGCCCAGCGTGCGCACGTCCATGCGGAACGCCTGCGCGCGCACGGTGCCGATCACCGGCGGCGTCCCGGCGCGCGCGGCGCGCTCGAGCGCGTCGGCGGTGTGGGCCTTGTGCGTGCATGCCACGGCCCAGCCCGGCAGCTTCTGCAGCGGCAGCGCGCCGCCGCCCACTTCGCCGTCGTTCGGCACGACGCGGGTCGAGAGCCCCGGCACGCGCTCGGCCAGCAGCCACGCGAGGTTCTCGGCGAGCGGCTTCAGATCGTCCGCGCTCGCGCGCAGCATGCCGAGCGCGGGGATCGTCGCCGAGGCCACTGCGGGGTGATCATAAACCGCCAGCGTGGCCTCGAGCGCGGCGAGCGCGAGCTTGTCCATGCGCATGGCGCGCGCGAAGGGGTCCTTCTTGATGCGCGCGATGAGCTTGGCGCCGCCGAGGATCATGCCGGCCTGCGCGCCGCCAAGCAGCTTGTCGCCCGAGAACGTGACCACGTCCGCGCCGGCGGCCAAGCTCTCACCCACCGTGGGCTCGTGCTCCAGACCGAAGGGCGAGAGGTCCACCAAGGCGCCGCTGCCCAGGTCCTCGATGAGCGCGACCTTCGCGCGCTTGGCGAGCTTGGCGAGATCGGCCAGTTCCGGCCGCGCGGTGAAGCCCGCGATGCGGAAGTTGCTCGGATGTACGCGCAGGATGGCGGCGACGCTACGACCGTGCTTGGTGAGCGCTGTCTCATAATCACGAAGATGCGTGCGGTTGGTCGCGCCGACTTCCACCAGGATCGCGCCGCTCTTCTCCATGATCTCGGGCACGCGGAACGAGCCGCCGATCTCCACCAGCTCGCCGCGCGAGACGAGCACCTTCTTGCCTGCCGCGATTCCCGAGAGCGCCAGCAAGATCGCCGCGGCGCCATTGTTCACCACGCACGCCGCCTCGGCGAGCGTGAGCCGCATGAGCGCGCGCTCGATGCCCGCTCCACGATCGCCGCGCTTGCCGGCATCCAGATCGTACTCGAGCGAACTATAGCCACTGGCCACAGCGGCCACCGCCTGCTGCGCGGCCGGCGCCAACGGCGCGCGGCCCAGGTTCGTGTGCAGCACGATGCCCGTGGCATTGAGCAGGCGCCGCAGCTGCGGAGCGGCGTCGCGCGCCGCACGCGCGGCCGCGCCGTTCGCGATGGCGGCGACATCGGGCACCGCGCCGGCCTTGGGGCGCAGCAGCGCCGCGCGCGCGACCGCAAGTTCGGCGCGCACCGCCGCCACCACGATCGCGCGCGGGAGACTCACCAGCGCATCGGCGATCGCCGCATGCTGCAGCACGCGCTCCACCGCAGGCAGGGACTTGAGGTCAGCTTTGGGCATGCGCTCAACCCCCCAGATACGCCGCGCGGACCTCGTCGTTCGTCGCCAGCTTCGCGGCGTCATCCTCGAGCACGACCTTACCGGTCTCCAGCACATAGCCGCGCTTGGCGATACTCAGCGCCATATGGGCGTTCTGCTCCACCAAGAGCACCGTCACGCCGCCGCGATTGATCTCGACGATGTTCTTGAAGATGTCGCGCACCAGCAGCGGGGCGATCCCAAGCGACGGCTCATCGAGCAGCAGCAAGCGCGGCCGTGACATGAGCGCGCGCGCGATCGCGAGCATCTGCTGCTCGCCGCCCGAGAGCGTGCCCGAGAGCTGCTTGCGGCGCTCGAGCAGGCGGGGAAAGAGCTGGAACATGGCGTCGCGGTCCTTGCGCACACCCGCGCCATCCTTGCGTCGATACGCGCCCAGCTCCAGGTTGTCTTCCACGCTCAGGTTCGCGAACACCATGCGGCCTTCGGGCGACTGCGAGATGCCCAGCGCCACGATCTCGTGCGCGGGGATCTTCGTGATGTCCTTGCCCTCGAACATCACGCGGCCGCCCTTGGCGGGCACCAGACCCGAGATCGTGCGCAGCAGCGTGGTCTTGCCCGCGCCGTTCGCGCCGATCAGCGTGACGATCTCGCCGGCCTCGGCGCGCACGTTCACGCCCTTCAGCGCATGCACGGCGCCGTAATACACATCCAGACCGTCGACCTGGAGCTGGCTCATGCGTGCGCCGCCTCTTCGCCCAGATACGCCTCGATCACCTTGGGGTTGCTGCGGATCTCGGCCGGCAGTCCCTGCGCGATCTTGACTCCGTAGTCGAGCACCGCGATGCGCTCGCAGATGCCCATGACCACCTTCATGTCGTGCTCGATCAGCAGGATCGTCAGGCCAAATCGTTGACGGATCTCACGGATCAGGTGCATCAGCTCTTCGCTCTCTTGCGGATTGAGGCCGGCGGCGGGCTCATCCAGACAGAGCAGCTTCGGCCGGCCCGCAAGCGCACGGGCGATCTCAAGACGGCGCTGCTGGCCGTAAGGCAGCTCGGTCGCGCGCACATTCGCCCACTCGGAGAGCCCGAGCACGTCGAGAAGCTCGGCGCTCTGGCGCTTGATGTCGGCCTCGTCGGACTCGAAACCCTTCGTCTGGAACACGGCCGACCACAGCCCCGCCTTGCGATGCTGGTGCGCGGCCACGGCCACGTTGTCCAGGCACGAGAGCCGCCCGAACAGCCGGATGTTCTGGAACGTGCGCGTGATGCCGCGGCAGGCGATCTTGTTGGCTTTGAGCCCCGAGATCTGCCGGCCGTCGAACATCACTTTGCCCTGCGTGGGTGTATAGACGCCCGTGATCATGTTGAACACTGTGGTCTTGCCCGCGCCGTTGGGACCGATCAGGCCCAGCAGCTCGCCCTTGGAGATGCTCAGCTCCAGGTCGGAGACGGCCTTGAGGCCGCCGAACTGCATGGTGCAGTGATCGAGCTGCAGCAATGAAGTCGCGCTCATCGCGCCCCACCGCGCGCCGGCGACGTGGGCTTCTTCTTGAGCCCCACGCGTTCCAGCATCAAGTCGAGCGAGATCTCCGCCGTGCCCAGCAGTCCCTGGGGGCGCACGATCATGAGCGTGATCAGCATGAGCGAATAGATCACCATTCGCAGCGCGCCCGCGGTGCGCAGCAGCTCGGGCAGCAGCGTGAGCACGATCGCGGCGAGCACCGAGCCCGAGATGCTGCCCATGCCGCCCAGCACGACCATGGCGATGATCTCGATGCTCTTGGTGAACTGGAACGTGCTCGGGTTCAGGTACGACAAGAAATGCGCGAAGAGCCCGCCGGCCACGCCGGCAAAGAACGCGCCCAGTACGAACGCCAGCACCTTGTACTGCGTGGTGTCCACGCCCAGCGCTTCGGCCGCGATCTCGTCGTCGCGGATCGCGAAGAGCGCGCGGCCGTGCGTGCTGTGCGCCAGGTTGCGGGCCAGCGTGATCACCACAGCCACCATGAGGAACACCCAGAAGAAGTCCGCCCATTTGGGAATGCCCGGCAGGCCCCGCGCGCCGCCGATGGCGTCGACGTTCAAGATGATCACGCGGATGATCTCACCAAAACCCAACGTGACGATGGCCAGATAGTCGCCGCGCAGCCGCAGGCTGGGCAGGCCCACCAGATAGCCGAACAGCGCCGCGAGCAGACCGCCCAGCACCAGCGCAACGAGCAGCAGCGCGCCTTGAGCGATCTCGGCGGGGATGCCCATCGCGGTGAGCTTCGCGAGCATCGGCACGCCCTGCGTGAGCGTGAACATGGCCGAGCCATAAGCGCCCACCGCCATGAAGCCGGCATGGCCGATCGAGAATTGGCCCGTGAAGCCATTCACCAGATTGAGCGAGACCGCGAGGATGATGTTGATGCCGATCAGCATGAGCACTTGCAGCAGATAGGGGTTCAGCACGCTCGGCAAGACCGCGTTGAGCCCCACGAGCAGCACCAGAACGATCAGCGGGCTCAGGAGCTTCTTCATCACACCTTCTCCGTGACGGCCTTGCCGAAGATGCCGGCCGGGCGCACGAGGAGGATCACGATCAAGAGCACGAACGCGATCGCGTCACGATAGGTGGACGACAGATAACCGGTGACCATCACCTCGGCCACGCCCATGACCAAGCCGCCGACCACGGCTCCCGGGATGTTGCCGATGCCGCCGAGCACCGCGGCGACGAAGGCCTTGAGCCCCGGCATGATGCCCATGAGCGGCTCGATCTTGGGGGACTGCAGCGCCACGAGCACGCCGGCCGCAGCGGCGAGCGCCGAGCCGATCATGAACGTGAACGTGATGATGCTGTCGACCGAGATGCCCATGAGCGAAGCGGCCATGTGGTTGTGCGAAACCGCCTGCATGGCCTTGCCCACCTTGGTGTGGAGCACCAGCGTGCGCAAGCCGATCATGAGCGCCAGCGAGACCGCGAGCACGATCACCTGTTGGTTCGAGATCACCACGCCCATTCCCAATGAAATGTTGTGCGCCGGGATGATCTGCGGGAAGAACTTGGGGTCTGCACCGAACAGCAGCAGCCCCCCGTTCTCAAGCAAGAGACTCACGCCGATCGCGGTGATGAGCGCCGAGAGCCGCGGCGACTTGCGGACCGGCTTGTACGCGAGGCGCTCGATCACCATGCCGATGCCGGCCGACAGCAGCATGCTCGTGAGCAGCACGAGCAGCGCCTTCAGCGGATTCGGGTTTTCCGCCGCGTGGAACCAACCCGACGCATAGAGCCCGATGAACGCGCCCAGCATGTAGACATCGCCGTGCGCGAAATTGATGAGCCGGAGGATGCCGTAGACCATCGTGTAGCCCAGTGCGATCAGGGCATACACGCTCCCCCAGGTCACTCCGTTGACGAGCTGCTGCAGAAACTCGGACACGCGGATTTCTCTTACGGGTTGATCGTGGTGTTGTAGACCTTCTTGCCACCCTTGATCTCGAGCACGACCGCCGGCTTGGAGGCGTTGCGCTTCGCATCGAGAGTGATCACACCCGTCACGCCCGCGTAGTCCTTGGTCTGCGAGATCAGGTCACGCAGCTTGGCGCATGCGGCCTTGCGCTCCGGCGTACCGGCCTTGGCCGACGAGAGGCCCGCGAACGTCGTGGGGTCCGTGTCGTGCAGCTTCTGGGCGCAGTCGAAGATCACGTTCGCCGCGTCGTACGCCAGACCCGCGATGGCGTCGGGGTCCTTCTGGAACTTCGCCTTGAACTTCTTGAGGAAGTCCTGCAGGCGCGGCTCGGGGTTGTCGACCGCGAAGTGGTTCGAGTAGTAGGCGCCGTTGAGCGCGTCGCCGCCGATCTGGATGAGCTGGTCGCTCTCCCAACCGTCGCCGCCCAGCAGCGGAGCGTTGATGCCCAGCTGCTTCGCCGTGCGCGCGATCAGGCCCACTTCGGTGTAGTAGCCCGGCACGAAGATGGCTTCGGGGTTCGCGGCCTTGATCTTGGTGAGCTGGCCCGAGAAGTCCTGGTCACCGGCCGAGTAAGCGGCCTCGGCCACGATGCTGCCACCCGCCGCCTTGAACGCTTCCGTGAAGTACTGCGCCAGGCCCACCGAGTAGTCGCTCTTGACGTCCTTCAAGATGGCGACCTTCTTCAAGTTCAGGTTGGTCGCCGCGAACTTGGCCATGACCGTGCCCTGGAACGGATCGATGAAGCACATGCGGAAGATGTAGTCGCCGACCTCGGTCACCTTGGGATTCGTGGAAGAGGGCGAGACCATCGGCACGCCGGCGCCCTGGCAGATCGGAGCCGCCGCGAGCGAGCGCGACGATGCCACTTCGCCGATCACGGCAGCGACCTGGTCCTGGTTGATGAGCTTCTGCACCACTGTGGCCGCCTCCTCGGGCTTGCCCTGATCGTCCTCGACCACGGCGCGCACATCGAGGTCGCCGACCTTGCCGCCCTTGTTGGCGGTGAGTTCTTGCATGGCCAGCTCGACGCCCATCTTGGTGGACTGCCCGAACGTGGCGTCACTGCCGGTGAGCGAGCCGTACTCGCCGATCACGAACTCCGCCTTGCCGGACTTGGAGCCACCGCCGGCACCACCACAGCCTGCCGAGAACGCTGCGATAGCGAGCAGCCCGAGAACCAGACTGGTGCGAAGCTTCATGACAACCTCCCTGTACTTTTTGCGCAGAGGGACGCAGCGTCGCAGGCGGATGCCCGGGCGGACTGCGAGAGGATTGGGTTGGTGACTATCCGGTACGGTGGATGAATCGCTAGAGGTAGCATGCGGGCGACGGCGCAGGCAAGGGCGAAAGGCCTTCGCGCATCGTCGGTTGCCGCCGCCTCGACGGCGGTGCTAGCGTCGCCGCCATGTCCTTTGCGGCCGCCCGCGCGGCATCCCGAAAGCCTCGCGCCGGCGTCCCCGCGCTCGTCAGCGGCGCCCGGGCGCTCGTCATGGCCGGTGCGCTTGCCGCGGCCCTCACGTCATGCGCGCACGCCCCCGTGGCGCCGACGGCGCCGCCGCCCTTTCGGCCGGCAACCCCGGCTGCTCCGGCGATGCCGGCCAAGCCGCGGCCCAAGCCGGGCTACGAGGGTTTGCAGGACAGCCTGGCGTCGGTCGACGTGAGCGTGCTGCGTGGCAAGAAGGTGGTTCTCGACCCCGGCCACGGCGGTTACTTCACCGGCTGCATCGGCGTGGGCGGGCTTACGGAAGCCGAGGTGAACCTGAGCGTGGCGCTGCACCTGCGCGACCTGCTCGTGGCGGCCGGTGCGCAGGTGACCATGACGCGCGAGCGCGACCGCGATTACCTGACGCCTGCGGATAGCACGCTGCGCTTCGACTTGCAGAAACGCGTCGAGATCGCCAACGCCGCGCACGCCGATCTTTTCGTGAGCATCCATCACAATGCCGACCCCGGCGGCCTGCACGATGTGAATGAGACGCAGGTCTACTACCAATTGGGTGACGAGGGCCCGTCGTACGATCTGGCGAATGATGTGATGCGTTCCCTCGCGCGCAATGTGGGCATCGAGACCGTGCGGCTGCTGCCCGGCAATTTCTACGTGGTGCGCGGTAGCGAGGCGCCCGCGCTGCTCACCGAGTCGAGCTACCTCACCAACCCCGACGTGGAGGCGCGCCTGCGCACCGATGCGGCGCGGATGATCGAGGCGCAGGCGTTGTATCTGGGCGTGGCGCGATATTTCGGGCGAAGGGTGCCGCAACTTGTGGCGAGTGGCCCGCAGGGCGACCCTCGCGATGGCAGCGCCACATTCTACGCGCACGTGAGCGGGCTATATGACCAGATCGCGGCCACGATCGATGCGCAGCCGGCGCTTGTGAACGCGGCTCAGGATCGCGTGCAAGTCTCTCCGGCACATCCGCTCACGATCGGCACGCACGCGCTCCGCATCCAGGCACGCCTGGCCGGCGAGGGCACTTCTCGCGAGTTGCGCGACAGCTTGCGCGTGCAGCGCGGCCCGCGCACGACTCTCACGGGCGAGGTCGTCACGCCCGGCGCCAGCATGGAACTACCCTTATCCGACAGGGCATTCGCGCTGCGGCTACGCGCACTCGACACCGCGGGGCTGCCTCGGCCGGAGTCGATCGCCGTGCGCATCCAGGTAAGCGCCGCAGCGCCCGTCACGCCGCGCGAGACCACGGTCGTCTGCCGTGATGGCATCGCATGGGCTTACTTCCGGATCACGAAGAGCGGCCAGCCCTCTCGGGGGCTGGCGGGCACGGCGCTACTGCGCTGCACGCTAGCCGAGCCGTTCCGCTCGGCGCAGGCGCCCACAGTCGTGCGCATCCCGTTCCATCTCGGGCAGGCGGGCATGCGCCGAAGCGACTTCGCTCTGCAGATGCCGCAAGCGCGGCGGCTCGTCGATACACCGGGCACGACCGGGGCGTCGCCTGCGCTCGACGCGATCACGCGCGATGGATTCGTCTCGATCTGGAGCCACGAAGATGGCTCGTATGCGCCGCATGTGCCGGGCATGCGCCGCTGGGGCGCAAGCGCCGAATTCCCCCCGCGCTACACCGCCATCGCCGGCGGCGCGCTCTGGGGTAAGCGCATCGTGCTCGATCCCGAGGGCGGCGGTGACGACGCGGCCGGCATCGGCCGCACCGGCACGCGCGCGGCCACGCTCAACCTGGATGTGGCGCGCGCGCTCGCGGCCATGCTGCGCGCCGCGGGCGCCGAAGTGGCGCTCACGCGCAATGGCGACGCCGCCATCTCCGAAGTCGAGCGCGTGCAGATCGCCGAGGGCTACAAAGCCGACCGCTACCTGCGCATCGGCCACGCGGCCGCGCCGCCGGTGATCGGGCACTACTTCTCGTCCGCCGCGGGCCGGCGCTGGGGGCAGCGCGTGGCCGAGACGGCCGTGGCGCTGGGGCTGGACTCCGTGCGCGTGGCCGACGTGGCCAAGTACGCGCTCACGCAGGCCTCGGCGGTGGCGCTCTATGCGTCGCTCGCGCGCATCGATGACGCGGCGTCCGAAGCGCGGCTGCTGCAAGGCGGCGCTGCTCGGCGTGAGGCGTATGTGCTCTATGCGGCGCTACTGCGCGAATTCGCGCCCGATGCCCACTGGGAGGTGCGTACATTCGTCGTGCGTGACGGCGCCGGCGCTGCGCAGCCGGGCGCGCTCGTGCGCTTGGGCGGCGCGCTGGTACTGGCCGCCGATGCCCAGGGCCTTGTTCGCTATCTCGCGACCGAGCAGGGTCCGCTGGAGGCCGCGTTCACATTTCCGACGGCAGGCCCGCGTTTGATTCTGCTAGACTCTGCGAACTCGAACGTGCGGGAATCGCCCTCCTCGCGCTGACCGACCGGGCTTGCCTCGACCTATTCGCCCGGGGACCCCATGCGCCACGGCATCGACGCCTATTACGAAGAGTTGCAACGCTTCGAGCGTCGCCGCGCCTTGCTCACGCTGGCGGTCGCGCTGGTGTTCCTGAGCCTGATCGCGATCGGCCGTCGCCCCGAGATCGTGGCCGCGCTCGACAATACCAAGCGCTTCGGCTTTGAAGGCCGTGACGAATACGTGCGCCGCATCCTGCTCGAGATGAAGGGCGCCCAGGATTCCCCAGGCGCCAATCAGCTGAGCGCCGCGCCGGTGAACCTTCATCACGGCGGCGGCAATCTCAAGACCGTCACCGGCACGCATGGCTTCAAGCCTGTGGACGCGCACCCGAAGGGCCCCACGATGGGCGACGATTCCATGGATCTGCAATCGCGCCTGCGCGCGCTCGCGCTCGATGCGCCCGTGGTGCGCTCCGAAGACCTGGTCGTGGAGCGCCTTGTCAGACCCGAGTACCCCGAAGAAGCGCACGCGCAGGATATCGAGGGCGATGTGGAATTGGTGGCGCTCGTCGACACCACCGGGGAGGTGCGCGAAGTGCACATCGTGGGCGGCAACCGCATCCCGTCGCTCGAGCGCGCGGCCACCGACGCGGTGCTGCAGTGCCGCTACCGGCCGTATGCGCTCAACGGCGCCAAGGACCGCGTCTGGGCGTTCTACCGGATCGCATTCCATCTCTATTGAAGCACGCGGTATCCTCGCGCGAGTCTCGAACCCGTCCCATCCCATGTCCGCACGGAGGCCGCCATGCGCGCAGTGATCCTGTCATGCCTGTTGATATTCGTATCTGCTGTACCTGCGCCCTCGAGAGCATGCGCCGATGCGCACAGCGCCGCAGCCAAGCCGCTCGAAGCGCCCGAGCCCTTCGATAGCCCGCGCCTGGGCCACATCACGCTCACGGCTTCCACGAAGGACCCCGAGGCGCTGCGGCTGTTTCGTCAGGGCGTCGCGCTCTGCTACGCGTTCAATCACGACGAGGCCGTGAAGAGCTTTCAGCGCGCGCTCGACCACGACCCCAAGTTCGCCATGGCGCACTGGGGCATCGCGCTGGCGAGCGGCCCGAACGTGAACCTGCCCATGGACAAGGACCACGAGGCCATCGCGCTCAAGGAGATCCGTGCCGCGGCCGCCGCCGACGTGGGGCTCACGCCCTTCGAACGCGAGCTGATCGTCGCGCAGAGCCTGCGCTACGCAGAGCCACTCGGCGAAGCGCGCGGCGCGCGCGACTCGGCCTACGCGACCGCCATGCGCGGCGTTGCGGCGCGGCATCCCGACGACGCCGACGTGCTGGGGCTCACCGCCGAAGCCATCCTGGACCTGTCGCCATGGCGCTGGTTCACGAATGACGGCCTGCCAGTGGGCGGCATCAACGACGCGATCGCGCTGCTCGAGCACGGCCTCAAGGTCGACAGCACGAATACACTCGTGAACCATCTCTACATTCACGCTGTGGAGGAATCCCCGACGCCCGAGCGTGGACTCGTGTGCGCCGCGCGCCTGGCAAGGCTCGCGCCCGCCGCCGGCCACCTGGTGCATATGCCCAGCCATCTGTGGGCGCGCGTGGGGCGCTATCACGAGGCGGCACTCCTGAATGAGAAGGCCGCCCGCATCGACAGCGCCTACGTGGCGCGCTATCAGGTCGATGGCGTGTACCCGCTCATGTATATGAGCCACAATCAGGACTTCGCTGCGATCGCCCACTACATGGAGGGCGATCGCGCCGGCGCGCTGCGCTGGGCGAGACCGCTGTCCGCGCGCGCAGAAGAGGCGGCGACGGCCATGCCGATGATCGATCCGTTCGCCGCGCGCGCGCTGACCGCGCTCGTGGGCTTCCATCGCTGGGACGAGGTACTGGCTGTTCGCCGACCGGGCTCCGCGGTGCCGGCCACGCGTCTCTATTGGCGCTTCGCGCGAGGCATGGCGCTGGCGGCCAAGGGCAAGACGGCCGACGCGCAGGTGGAACTCGACTCGCTCATCGCGGGAGCCGCGAGTCTCCCCAAAGACTTCGGCGTGGGCCTCAACACGGGCTCGGACTTCTTCTCGCTCGCACACTCGATGCTGGCCGGGCGCCTGGCGCGCGCGCGAGCGGACTACACGGCAGCGGAACGCGAGCTGCGCGACGCGGTCACGCGATTCGACGCGATGGCGTACGACGAGCCCGAGGACTGGGTGCTCTCGCCGCAGCTGGAGTTGGGCGCGCTGCTGCTCGAGAAGCGCGATTTCGCAGGCGCCGAAGCCGCGTATCGCGCGGAACTCAAGCACCATCCTCGCCATGGGCGCGCGCTGTTTGGCTTGGCGTTGGCGCTGGACGGGCAAGGGCGTAGTGCGGATGCGGCGAAGGCCCGCGCCGAGTTCGCGTCGGCCTGGCGGCATGCGGATACGAGGCTGCGATCGGCGGACCTGTAGTTCGCCGCACGATTGACGCGTTCGTGGCGCATCGTTCACACCGGCCGGACGGCCGCTCTCGGCGGGCCGGCGATGCTTATGGCCTCTGCAGCTCGCAGCGCATCCCACATGGGAGCCGTCCATGAGATTCATGCATCGTGAAGCTGTGCACGAGGACCTGCCGCGGATCGTCGAGATCTACAACCACGCGGTCGCCACACGCGAGAGCAGTTGCGACCTGGAGCCGATCCCGGTGAGTGCGCGCGACGACTGGTTCCGCAAGCATTCGGGATAGCGGCGGCCGATCTGGGTCGCCGAAGATGCCGACGCGCCGCAGGCGGGCGTGATCGGGTACCTGGGCTGGCACCACTTCATGAACGAGCGCCCGGGCTATTTCATCACCGCCGACATCGCCATCTATCTGCGCCCCGAGTACCAAGGCAAGAAGCTCGGCAGCTACCTGCTGCGCGAAGCCATCGCCCACGCTCCCGCACTGGGAGTCGAGACGATCGCCGTGACCATCTTTGCCTCGAACAAGGCGAGCATCCGATTGTTCGAGTCCCACGGCTTCGAACACTGGGCCCGCATGCCAAGGGTCGCACGGCTCGAACACCTCGAGCGAGACCTCGTCATGTTGGGACGGCGCGTGGACTGACGGGCATCTCCCGGGCCAGGCATCAGTGGAGGATCGCGAACCTCGTCGTGGCCAGTGAATGGCCATCGCGGGCGTCGAGCCGCGCGAAGTAGACACCCGGCGCGCTGTCGGCCACAGAGAACTGGATCGGGGCTGGTGCCCGGGCCGCAAGCTCCTGGCGCTGGATCACGCGCCCCGATACGTCCATCACCGTGAGCAATGCCGCCTGCTCGGCGATCGAGCGACTGAACGCCAGCGTTCCGACGCTGGTGACCGGATCCGGCGACACGCGCATGGCGGTCGCGAGATCGCTCGAGCCCGGCGGCACTCCCGCCGCTGCGTTCGAAGTCACGTGCACATTGTCGAGCCCCCAGCATTCCTCGTTGATGTTGTGCGGGAGGCCGTACTCATCGTTCATGGCGGCAGTGAATTGGAACGTCAGCGTCGATGCGGTATCGGGCAACGTGTATGCCAAGTGGTAGACCGAGCTGATATCGAATCCGTTGTAGAGGTAACCCAGGCTCCGCGTCTCGCTCGCGCCGGAGAACTGCGCATGCGTCACGGTCCCGTAGGCGTCCGGGTAGTTCTGCAGGAATGGGATCCCAAAGGGCGGTGACGTCACATTGCTGAACGACGTATCGAGCAGCTTCGGCCCACCTGCGACCGCCAGCGTCCAGCGATCTGGACCATAGGGAGCGGAGTTGATGCCGTCCCACGAGCCGATCACATAAAGGTCGAAGTCGATCCCCACCTGTGTGTGCGGAGCGAGCGAGTGGAGCGTCAACGTGACCGTGCCATTGTCGAAGCGTCCAAGGAACCGGCGGCTGCCATCGGCAGGAGCAGGCGTCGCCGTGATCGGCACCGCCGACCACTCCGCACCGGCGCCCGTCTGGAAGTCATTCTTGTAGACATCGCCCGCTGCGGCGATACGCGCGCAGCCACAGAGCACCATCCCGCACAGGGCCATCAGCGACAGTCTTCGAAAGGTGTTCGAGAAGCGCACGTTCACCTCCTGGAGAAGCAAGTAAGCACGCCCGGCGCTGTGGGGAACACGGGAAGTCTGCTTGGTTCGCCAAGTCTACGCCTGCACCGCAACGCTCGAACAAGCAATTCGGCGCTGGCGGCCAGCCGTCACATCGAGAACTTGCCGAAATCCTCGGGATTCAGCTTTTCGAGGAAGCGTCGCAGTTGCTCCGCGCGCTGCTCGTCCGTGAGATCCGCAGGCGCGGACGGCTCGTCCGGCGGGCCAGGATCCAGCGGCTGCTCCAACTCCGGCGGCGCCTGCAGCAGGTCCTCGTTCACGTAGACCGGCGCCTTCGTGCGCAGTGCGATCGCGATCGAATCCGAAGGCCGCGCGTCCACGCTCAGGACGTCGGTCTCGCGCGTGATCAGCAAGGAAGCGAAGAATGTGCCCTCGCGCAGGTCTGCGATCACGATGCGGGTCACTTTCGCTTTGAGGCCCTCGATCACCAGCGCGATCAGGTCGTGCGTGAGAGGGCGGGGAAAGGATTCATCCTGGAGCAGGCGCTTGATCGCCATTGCTTCCGGGGGGCCGATCCAGATCGGCAGCACGCGTTCACCATCGACCTCGCGAAGCACCACTACGTGTTGCTGGGTCTTCGGGTCGAATACCAGACCGTCGACGCGTGTCTCGACGACTTTCACGGCTTGACGTTCGAGCTCTTCGCGTCGCCAGGCTTTGCCGGTGCGGCCTTGCTCGAATCCGCATCCAGGCGCAGGAAGCCCGGCGCTTCTTCCGTGCGCATGTGATCGAGCATCCACTGCGCCGAGGCCGCCAGTTCGCTCTTGGGGTACTGCGCGAGGAGCCCACGGAACGCCTTCTCGGCGTTGTCGTAGTCCTTGAGCTCCTCGCTCTGGATGAAGCCGACCATGAACTGCGCCTGCGGCGAGATCTCCGCCGCAGGGAACTCGGTGACGACCTTGCGATAGGCATCGATGCGAGCCTGCGGGCCGCCGGCGTTCTGGGCCTCCTGGAACAGCTCGCGTGCAGTCTTGCGAGCCGACATCCAGTTCTTGATCGCGCTCGAGTCCGGCCGCACGTTCATCTTGGCCTTCGTCTTGGCGAGCTGGTCCTGATAGAACGTCTGCGTGCGCTGCTGGCTGATCTGGCGCGTGATGAACGTGCGCACCTGATCGATCGGACGCGTGCTGTCGGCCTTGTACGTATCGACCTTGATCACGTGCCAGCCCTTCTCGGTCTTGAACGGACCGCCGATCTTGCCCTCGCCCAGCGCCATCGCGGACTCCGCGAGTGCCGGCTGCGGGCCCAGTGCTGCGAAACCGCCGTCCTTCGTGACGGTGCCGAGCAGCCCGCCGTTCGACTTGGTCGACGTATCGGCCGTGAACTGGGTGACCAGCTTGTTCCAGTCCGCACCCTTCGCCTTGGCGAGCAGCGCGACCTTCTTCGCGTCGACTTCGGTCTTGAGCATGATGTGGCGAACGGTGACGTTCGCCGGCATCTTGAAGTCGTCCATATGCGAGTTGTAGTAGACCATCGCATCGGAATCCGACGGCGCAGGATTCGTCGCCATCAGTTCGTTGACCCAGGTGCGTATGAGCAGGTCGCGGCGCTGCTGGCCCAGCTGGCGCTGGACCTCCGGACGCTGCGAGACACCGTGCTGCTCGGCGTCGAGGAGCCAGATCTTCTCCTCGACCAAGCGGTCGAGCAGCTGCTGGCGCCCTTCGGGCGTCGAGTAGTTCGCACGGTACTGATCCGGGATCTCGGCCATGCGCGCAGCTACGACACGAGGCGTGATCACCTCGTTGCCGACACGCACGAGCGCGACATCGGAATCACTCACCGCCTTGGTGTTCATCGACGACTTCGGCGCCGTGGGGGCAGCCTTCTTCGCAGGCGCGGCCGACAAAGTCACGGCACCCAGGACGAGAGCCAGGGACGTCAGTCCCACGAGGCGCGCGCGCTTCATGCCCGCACCACCCAGACCTTGATCGTCGCCGTCACGCCACCGAAGTAGCGCACCGAGACGTCGTAGTTGCCGAGCTGCTTGATGTGATCGTCGAGATCGATGCGGCGCTTGTCCACATCGTGGCCGGCCGCCTTGAGGGCCTCCGCGACGTCCGCGCTCGTGATCGAGCCGAACAGCGTGTCCTCTTCGTTCGCTTGGGCCGGGATGTTGATCTGCAGGCCGTCGATCTTGGCCGCTTCGACCTTGGCGGAAGCGATGAACTTGTCGGCCTGGAGGTCCTTCTGACGCTCCAGTTCCTGGAACAGGTTCGCGGCCTTCGTGCCGGTCGGGATCGCCAGACGGCGCGGCAGCAGGTAGTTGCGCGCGAAGCCCGGCTTCACGTTGACCGTCGCGCCTTTGGCGCCGATACCCTTCAGTTCATCGAGCAGGATGACTTCCATCGGTTCTCCTACGCCTCCCCTTCCGGGGACGGCTCCAAGCGGCGGTGATCCAGCCAGACATCGCTCAAGCCCACGACGGCGATCGCCGGCAGGACCCAGAGCAGACTCACCACCATCACGAACAACAGCGTCAGTGCGGCGAAGACCGGAGGCACACCTCGCGCGACGAGAAGCGCACCCACGACCGCGACACCCTGCAGAATATAACCCAGTGATGCGACCACCAGCAGCACCCACGCGGTCGCAGCCCACGCGGATCCAGCAAGTACCGCCAACGCCAACCCCGCCAGCAGCGGGACCAACGCACCATCCGGCAACCGGTATGCGGCGAACGTCGCCCGCGAGACCGGCGGCCAGCGCAGCACCGTCGCCAATCGGACCGCGAACGAGCGCCCGGCTGCGACGAGCATCGCCATCCAGAAGAACATCAGGATCGGCATCCAGGTCAGCAGGAACTGCCGGCGCTCGGCGAGCGGAGCCGCCATCTGCTGCTTCATGCCTTCCTTCCACCACGCCGGCGCATCCGCCATCTCGCGGAGCATCTGCGCCTGTTGGCTCGCCCACGTCGCCTCGAGCCCCGCCAGCTTCACCGCGAACCCTGGGATCAGCGGAAGCGCTGCCGCCAGGATCAGCAGCGGCACCAGCATCCAGGCTCGGTCCCCGGCTCCGGGGCCGCCCCCTTCTTCATGCAACCCCATCCACGCTCCGGTCACTGCCGCGAGCGGGATCCAGCCTGCGATCCACAGCGGGAAGGTGCCTTCGCCGAGCAGCGCACGCGCGGCGACTGCCGCGACTGCGAGCACTGCCGGGAAGACCAGCCCGCCGCGCCCGTAGCGCCAAGTGAGCAGCAGCCCGGTTGCGACGACCGCCGGGACCACGAGCCACAAGGCCGCCAGGCGCGTCGGCAGCATGCCGAGTGCGCCCAGGCACAACAGCACCGTGAGCAGCGCCGCACGCACGAGTGCGACGGCGACCGACTCACGACGAGGGTCAGCGATAGAAATCACTGGTGAACGGCAGCAGCGCCAGCACGCGCGCCCGCTTGATCGCGGTCGTCAGCTGCTTCTGGTGCATCGAGCAGGTGCCCGAGACACGGCGCGGGACGATCTTGCCGCGATCGGTCACGAACCGGCCGAGACGCTTCTCGTCCTTGTAGTCCACGAAGCCGACCTTCTCGAAGCAGAGCTTGCAGTACTTCTTCTTGACGCCTTTGCCTTCACGTTCCTTGGCCATTTCTCACTCTCGATTTCTAGGATGGATCCTCGGCCGACCCGGGTTCCTGCGCTTCCGCGCCACCCGGAGCCTTCTCGAGGAAGTGGACCGATTCGCCGCGCAGCTCGAGACTCTGTTGCTTCTCGCCGCGCGTCGTCGTCCA
This sequence comes from Candidatus Eiseniibacteriota bacterium, assembly GCA_025360715.1. Classification (GTDB taxonomy): domain Bacteria; phylum Eisenbacteria; class RBG-16-71-46; order RBG-16-71-46; family RBG-16-71-46; genus CAIXRL01. Next base: position 32,097 of record JANYBS010000011.1, read on the forward strand.
CTCCCGCATCTGCAATCTTCCTTCGACCACCACCGGGCTGCCGCTGCGCAGGTAGGTCGCGCACACCTCGGCCAGGCGCTGGTAACACATCACCGTCACGAATCCTGTGTGCTCGCCCATCCCGCCACTGCCGGTGCGGTACCGCCGGTGGAACGCCAGCGAGAAGCTGGTGACCGGTGTGCCGTCCGATGCATAACGCTTGTCGGGATCGCGTGTGAGTCTGCCGCTGAGCACCACCCGGTTGATCTCGGGAAGCTTGAGCTCGGCCATGCGTCCTCCACTCGGGGGCGTGACGCCGATTGCTTACTCGTCGCTGTCCGAACCGCCGCCTTCACCCTCGGGCACGCCCTGGGTCAGTTCCGGCGAGATGTACAGCGTGGTGAGCTTGCGCATGACGTTCTCTTCGAGCGATAGACGGCGCTCGACTTCCTTCACCATCGGGCCGCCACCATTCCATACGATCATGGTGTACACGCCATCGCGCTTCTTGTTGATCTCATACGCGAGACGACGCTTGCCCCACTTCTGCACTTCGACGACTTCCCCGCCCAGATCCTTGATCCAGCCGGAGACCTTGTCTGCTTCCTCCGTCGCCCGGGCTTCGTCATAACCCGGGTCGAGGACGAACACGGTCTCGTACTTGGTCACGTCTCGGAATCCTCCATACGCACCCTGCGATTGAACTGATTCATGGCCGCCAGAGTCCCTGCGGACACCCAGCATTCCACGGCGTCCGCCGCGAAGCGGACCGCTGCTTGAAGCACCGGCTCTTCAGCCGGTGCGAACTCCTCGAGCACATGCGACTTGAGTTCCGCGCTGCTCTCCGCGGCGTCCACGCCGAAACGAAGGCGCGCGTAGTCGCGGTGCCCCAACGTGGCCTCGATGCTATCGAGACCGCGATGGCCGCCACTGGAACCCCGCGCCCGCAGGCGAAGCGTGCCCAATGGCAGATACACATCGTCCGTGATGACCAGAAGCTCGTCAGCGGAGACCTCATGCTGGCCCCGCCAGTTCGCGAGAGCCTCACCGCTCAGGTTCATGAACGTGAGCGGTTCCATGAGCACCACCTCGCGATCCCCCGACTTCAGAACTCTCGTGCGGTACGTGGGAGTCGCCTCCCCTGCCACCGCGTGATGCCTCTGAGCCAGTGTGTCGAGCACCCGCCACGCCACGTTGTGCCGTGTGCGCGCGTAGCGGATACCCGGATTGCCGAGACCGACGACAAGCCACACGGACGCTTACTTCTTCTTGGCTTCCTCGCCGGCAGCCTCTTCCTTCTTGCCCTTGGCTGCGACGACTTCCGGCTCGGCCGTAGCGGCCACCGGCGCGACTTCCTCGACCGTCGGAGCGACGATCGTGGCGATCGTCATGTCCGGTTCGGCGAGGATCTCGACACCGTCGGCCTTGAGGTCACGCACATGCAGCGTGTCGCCCACGTTGAGCGCCGACACATCGGCGTCCAGCGAGCCGGGGATCTGCGTCGGGAGGCAGCGCACTTCGAGCGAACGCACGTTGTGCTCGAGGATGCCGCCGAAGTCCTTGACGCCGATCGCGATGCCGATCAGGTGGATCGGCACTTCGACCGTGACCTTCTCAGTGAGCGAGATGTGCTGGAAATCAAGGTGCAGGACCGCGCGCGAGACCGGGTCGACCTGCACATCACGCACAAGCGCCGTGTACTCGCCCGAACCCAGGTTCAAGCTGATGATCGCGTTGCCGCCCTTGTGGGCACGCATCGCGCTCAGGAAGTGACGCGACTCGACCTGCACCGCCATCGGCTTCTCGCCGTGGCCGTAGAGCACGCCCGGGATCTGACCGGCAGCGCGCGCCTTGCGAGCGACGCCCTTGCCCACGTTCTCACGGACGATGCCGTTGATCTGGATGACCGACATGTTTCCTCCTGTTGCACTCCACCGGGGCGATCCCCGGAACCCTTCGCCCGCCGCAGCGCCCGCCGAAGCGGCACGCCGCACGGGTCAGACGAACAACGAACTGAGCGAGCGCTCCTCGTGGATACGTTGCACGGCCTCACCGAGAAGACTCGCGACCGAAAGCTGACGGACCTTGTTCGTCAGCGTGCCGGGCCCGTGCTGGATGGTGTCCGTGACGACCACTTCCTTGATATCCGATTCCGCGATCCGCTCGAGCGAGCCCGGGCAGAACACGCCATGCGTCACACCGGCGTAGACCTCGAGGGCGCCGCGTGCGCGGATCGCCTTGGCGGCCTGGCAGAGCGTGCGCGCGGTGGTGACGACGTCGTCGAACATGACCGCGTTCTTGCCTTCGACGTCACCGATGATGCTCATGACCTCGACCGAATCCGCCTTGGGGCGGCGCTTGTCGACCAGCGCAAGCTCGGCGCCCAGGCGCTTCGCGTACGCGCGCGCCATCTTGACGCTGCCGATGTCCGGTGCGACCACGACGAGGTTCGGGATGTTCAACTTGGAGAAGTGCTCGATGAGGACCGGCGCGGCGTAGAGATGGTCGAGCGGGATATCGAAGAAGCCTTGGATCTGCGCGCTGTGCAGATCCATGGTCAGCGCGCGATCGGCGCCTGCGACGGTGATGACGTTGGCGACGAGCTTGGCGGTGATCGGCGCGCGCGGCTGGTCCTTGCGATCCTGGCGGGCGTAGCCGAAGTACGGCAGCACCGCGGTCACACGCCGGGCGGACGCGCGCTTGGCGGCGTCGAGCATGACCAGCAGCTCCATGAGGTGATCCGCGGGAGCGTTCGTCGCTTGGACGATGAACACATCGCTGCCGCGGATGTTCTCATTGAAGCGGACCGACACCTCGCCGTCCTCGAAGCGCGAGACTTCCGCGTCGCCGAGAGGCACTTTGAGGTTCTCGCAGATGTCGGCGGCCAACTGGCGGCTGGCATTACCGGCGAAGATGCGACACGGATCCAACGAATCCTCCCGCGCTTATGCTCCGGATCAGGGCATGACGCGAGAGTCCCGCTCCCGCGCCGGAACAAAACAAAGGCAAGCGCCCGGATGGTCCCCGCAATGTCGCCGGGGGAGATCCGCGCGTGCCGTCAAAGCTCATGCGTCAGAAGGGCCGGGCCATCCGTCCGCCACCTGCGAAGATGGCTGGGGCGGGAGGATTCGAACCTCCGGATGCGAGAGCCAAAGTCTCGTGCCTTACCGCTTGGCCACGCCCCACCAACAGAACGGGATTTCCGTCACGGTCCGATCAGCCCGAAGGCCTCCCGGGGTGATGGCTATTGGCCCAGAAGAGATACTGCAGTGTGGAGGAAGCGAGGGGCAGCATAAGCGCGGGACGAGGTGGGCGTCAACCGCTGCTGCGAGCGCATGTTGCAGGGCGCTTCCTGCGTCGTGACCTTTCCGGCCGTCCGGGGGATGGACGGTGCCGGTCGGTGCCGGGTCGCACGGGGGGCCGGACCGTGCGGACTAATAGGAATGCGACTCCTCATGATGCTGCGGCGTGGTCATGGTGGTGGGGTTGGCAAGTTCCCGGTCGTATTCGGCCATCACCTTCTCAGTCAAGTACTTGCGCGTGGAGTCGTTGATGGGATGCGCCAGGTCCTGATGCTGGCCATCGGGTCGTTTGCGGCTGGGCATCGCCACGAACAACCCGGTGTTCCCCTTGATGATCTTGAGACCGCGGACGACGAACGAGTCGTTCAGTGTGATGCTCACGAACGCTTTGAGTTTATCGTCGTTCCGCAGCGATACCCGAACCTCGGTGATCTCGACCATGTGGAGACACCTCGGAGCCATCCTTAGAGGGCGAGCTGGCTCGATTTCGCGCCATTCCTGGCGCTTGGGAATCCTACGTGTCCGACGGCTTGGAGCATCCTTGCCCGGCCGGCCCGGTCACGACTGCAGGTCCATCTGCAGGCCTCTCCCCACGGAACGCACCGCATAGAGCGGTTCATCCCCTACAAAGCGACCTGTGACCGCCGCCAGCGTCGCTCGCGCCGGAACGATCCCGAAAACACCCGACCCGCTGCCCGTGAGCCGCGGCTCGAGCAATCCTGCTGCGCGCAGCCTTGCGCACAGCGACTCGAATGAAACTTGCCTTGAACCCAGCACGTCCTCGAACGAGTTGCCCAACCTTGAGGCATGCAACGGGTTGAGACGCTCGCGCCGAAGTATGCTTATGAATCTCGTTTCATGGGGGCGACCTGTCAAGTCATAATTGACATCATCGAATCGACGGAAGGCTTGCGCTGTGGAGACCCGCCAGAGCGGCATCGCCACGATGGCGCGAAATGGCGCGCTCAGGCGCAGCGGCCTCAACTCCTCCCCGCGTCCGCGCCCATAGGCCGTGCCTCCCGTGATCGCGAAGGGCACGTCAGAACCCAGCTCCAGCGCCAGGGCGACCTTCTGCGCGCGCGTCAGCCGCACGCCGTGCAGCGCCGCCATGGCCATGAGTGCCGCAGCGGCATCGGCGCTGCCGCCGCCCATGCCCGCCTGAGCGGGGATGCGCTTGGTGAGCACGAAGCGCGCGCCACCGCGCAGCCCCAGGCGCTCGGCCGCCAGGCGCGCCGCGCGCAGCACCAGGTTCTCGGCGCCCGCCGGGATCGCCTCGGCCGCCGCGCTCGCGGCGGCGCCGCGCACCGCCACCGATTCACGGCGCATGCGTAGTGTGAATCCGCGCGCCGTGCGTTCGGCCGTGAGCGTGTCGGCGAGCGAGATGCTCTGGAAGATGCTCGCCAGATCGTGATAGCCGTCCGCGCGCGCAGGCCCGATCGCCAGGCCCAGATTGAGCTTCGCGTGGGCCGTGACGATCACCCGGCGGGGTAAGCGCGCGCCCCGTGCAGGCGAACGAGCGGCGGAGCCGCTCATCGTCCGAAGTACAGCACCCAGACGGCCGTGACCAGGAACAGCACCACGCTCACCTGGATCGGGCGGTCCGTGAGCAGCACGGTCGAGGGATCCTCACTCGTCTCCGACACACTCACCAGATACAGATAGCGGAACACGCCGTACGCCACGAAGGGCACCGTGTAGAGCATCGCCTCGGTGTGGAATTTGGCCACGGTGGTCGGCCAGATCGTGTAGAGCGCATACGCCATGAGCGTGGTCGCGGCCGAGACCGTGAGCATGACCTCGAGCAGCTGCGGCGTGTAAGCGCGCAGCACCGCGCGCTGCTCGGTCGCGCTGGTGCCGGCATTCGCCAGTTCGCGGCGGCGCTTGCTCACGCCCAAGAAGAGGGCGCCGAAGAACGTGCACACCAGCAACCACGGCGACATGACCGTGTCGGGCGCCACTGGCAGCAGAAGCTCCACGCCGGCGATCGCGCGCAGCACGAAGCCGAAGGCGATCATCATCACGTCGAGGATCACCTGATGCTTGAGCTTGAAGCTGTACAGCATGTTGTTGACCAGATACACGACCAGCACGAGCGAGAACCCGCTCCCCAGCCACCACGCGATCGCTGCGGAGCCCGCGATCACGAACGGGATCGCCGTCCACGCCAAGGCCACGGGCAGCCGGCCCGAGGCGATCGGGCGCTTGCGCTTCTTCGGATGCTGGCGGTCGGCTTCCACGTCGAGCAGATCATTCAGGAGATACACCGAGCCCGAGAGCAGCGAGAACGCCAGGAAGCCTGCCGCTGCGCGCAGCAGCAGGTCCGGCTGGTTCATGCGCAGCGAGAACAGCACACCCACGAAGACCAAGAGGTTCTTGGTCCACTGCTTGGGGCGCAGGCCCTCGATCAGAGCGAACAGGATCACTTCTGCTTGTTCCGCTTGGTGGCGCGCTTGGCAGCCGCCGACGCCGGCTTCGCCGGAGCGCGGCCGGCCGGCTTCGCGGGCTTCACTTCGAATAGGGCCTTCTCCACGACCACGCAGAACGCGTGCCCCATCGCGATGTGGCCTTCCTGGATCCGGGGCGTGCTCGCGTGCGGCGTGACCAGCGCGATATCGCAGCGCGCGGCGAAATCCGCGCCCTTCGCGCCCGTCATGCCGATCACGGTCATATCGAATTCATGCGCGACCTCGACCGCTTTGCGGATGCTCTCGGAACGCCCGCTCGTGGTGATCGCCACCAGCACGTCGCCCGGCGCGCCCATGCCCTCGAGCTGGCGCGCGAACACTTCATCGTAGCCGTAGTCGTTGCCGATCGCGGTCAACGCGCTCGTGTTGGTGGTCAGCGCCACCGCCGGCAGGCCCGGGCGGTCGATCATGTAGCGGCCCGCGAACTCCGCGGCCATGTGCTGCGCGTCGGCCGCGCTGCCGCCGTTGCCCACGAAGAACACCGTGCCGCCTTCTTCGAAGCAGGCGATGATCGCTTCCGCAGCGGCGGCGACGGCCACAGCGTTCTTGCGCGAAAGTGCCGCCATGCTGCGGGCGGACTCCATCAGGGAAGCCTTGGCTTCGGAGACGAACGGGGTCTGCTGGAGCTTGGGCTTCGGAGCTTTCTTGCGGGCGGCCATCGGGTTCCCTTTGGTCAGGCAGCCGCATCCGGGCGGCTGCTCAGGTAACGCTTCAGGGCATCGTGCCAGTCCGGCAGCGTGCGCCCGGTCACATGCTGGTACCAATCCGTATTCAGGACAGAGTATGCCGGACGCCGCGCCGGACGCGCGAGTTCCTCGCTGCTGATGCGAGCCACGGCCGGTGACGGCAGCACGCCGCCCTCGGCCACACGGTGCTCCGCGAGAATCGCCTCGGCGAACCCGTGCCACGACGTGGTGCCGGTATTGGCCACGTGATACGTGCCGAACTCGCGGCGCTCGATCAGCGCGCACATGGCGTCGGCCAGGTCGTTCGCGGAGGTCGGCGAGCCATGCTGGTCATCGACCACGCGGAGCGGTTCACCCGCGCGCGCGCGCGCCAGGATCGTGTCCACGAAGTTGCGGCCGCCCGCGCCAAAGAGCCACGAGGTGCGCACGATGACGTGGCGCACATTCACCTCGCGCGCGCCGCGCTCGCCGGCCAGCTTGGAGCGCCCATACACGCCCAGCGGCCCGATCGGATCATGCTCGCGCCGCGGCGCCTGCGTGGCGCCATCGAACACATAGTCGGTGGAGAGTGCCATCACCGCCGCGCCCACCTCGGCCGCCGCGAGAGACGCGTTGCGCGGCCCCAGACCATTCACGATGAACGCACGCTCCTGCTCGCTCTCGCACAGGTCCACGTTCGTGAACGCCGCCAGATGCACGATCCAATCGGGGCGGAACGCTCGCGCGGGCTCGAGCAACTGCGCGAGTCGCGTCACATCGGCCTGCGCGCGCGCGAGCGGCAACACCTCGTGGCCGGCTGCGGCAAGCGCCGGCAGCACCGCGTGCGCGAGCATGCCGCCCGCGCCCGTGACCAATACCTTCAACTCAGCTCCACGCGGCTCGAGTCGCCCAGCATGAGCCGGTGGGCCGCGGGACGCACTTCGGTGCTGGTCACCACGACGTCGCGGCCGATCAGGCTCGACTCGATGCGGCGGCCGATGTCGTGGATCTGGCTGTTGTCGAGCACGATCGAATGCTCGATCTCACATTCCGACAGCTGCACGCCATCCGCGAGTGCCGTGAATGGACCCACATAAGAGTCCTTCACCACCGCATTGGCGCCGATCACCAGCGGTCCGCGCAGGTGCGAGCGTTCCACCACCGCGCCCGCGCCGATCTGCACCGCGCCCTCGATCACCGTCGCGCTATCCACCGTGCCGTCGATGCGCGTCGCAAGGTCCGCCAGCACGATGCGGTTCGCCTCGAGCAGGTCTTCCACGCGCCCGGTGTCCTTCCACCAGCCGTGGATCACGTGCGAGCGCACGTTCTTCTTGGTGCTGATCATGTATTGGATCGCATCGGTGATCTCGAGCTCGCCGCGCGGCGAGGGCTGGATCGCGCGCACCGCGTCGAAGATGCTCGAGGTGAACAGATACACGCCCACCAACGCCAAGTCACTCTTGGGCGCCTTGGGCTTCTCCTCCAGCCTTACCACGCGCTCTCCCTCGAGCTCGGCCACGCCGAACTCCCAAGGCCGCGCGACCTTGGCCAGCAGGATCTGCGCGTCGGGCTTCTCGGCGTCGAACTCGCGCACGAAGTGCGTGATGCCATCCTTGATCAGGTTGTCGCCCAGGTACATGACGAAGCTGTCGCCCGCCATGAAGTCCTCGGCGATCTTGACCGCATGCGCCAGGCCAAGCGGGGCTTCCTGCTGGATGTAAGTGACCTTGAGGCCAAAGCGCGAGCCGTCACCCACCGCCGCGCGGATCTCGGCCTGGCTGTTGACCAGCACCGTGACCAGCTCGCCCGTGCGGTGATCAGGCTGCAGCATCTCGCGCGGATCGCTCACGATGATGCCGACTTCCTGGATACCGGCAGCCGCGATGCTCTCGAGGCCGAAGAACAGCACCGGCTTGTTCGCGACCGGCACCAACTGCTTGGCGCGCGTATGCGTGATGGGGCGCAGCCGCGTTCCGCGGCCGCCAGCAAGCACCAGTGCTTTCAATCGATCCTCCGGATGATGATGAAGAACCCGACCACGAGTACCAGCCCGATCAGGATCAGGAACAAGAGCTCGCGAAGTGGCATCGTTTACGCGCCCAGGGCGGCCGCGATGCGCGCGCGCGCTTCATCGAGTGCCGCCGCCAGCTTGCTCGCGTCCTTGCCGCCGGCCAGCGCCAGATGCGGCTTGCCGCCGCCCGAGCCACCCGTCACCTGTGCGACCGCGCGCACCAGTTCGTCGGCGCGCAGCTTCTTCTCGGCGATCAAGTCATCGCTCACTGCCGCAAGGAACGTGAGCTTGCCCTCGGCCTGCAGCGCCAGCACGGCGGCGCCGCGCCCAAGCGCGCCACGCAGGCGGTCGGCCGCCTCGCGCACCGCGTTCGCGTCGGCCTCGCTCTGGATCTCGGCAACGACCCAGCGGCCTCCGGGAAGTGACTGCGCGCTCTCGGCGAGCTTGGCGAACTCCGCCTCGAGCCCCTGCTTGCTGTTGTAGGACTGCGCCTTCTTGAGCGCGGCGATCTCGCTCTTGAGCTTGTCGATGCCCGCAGGTACCGCGTGCGGCGGCGACTGGAGCGCCTGAGCGGCCATGTGCAGCAGCGCCTGCTGCTCGCGCAACCAGCGCAGCGCCTCGGTGCCGCAGAGCGCCTCGAGCCGGCGCACGCCGCTCGCGATCGCGGATTCGCTCACCACTGCGAACACGCCGATGTCGCCCGTGCGCTGCACGTGCGTGCCGCCGCAGAGCTCACGGCTGGGCTCGATGCCGCTGGCATCGACGCCGTCCACCGTCACCATGCGGACTTCCGAGCCATACTTCTCGCCAAAGAGTGCCATCGCGCCCAGCGACTTGGCTTCGTCGATCGGCATCACGCGCCAGTTCACGGGCGTGTTGGCCAGCACCCAATCGTTGACGCGCGCCTCGATGGCCGCCATCTGCTCGGGCGCCGGCGCCTCGAAGTGTGCGTAGTCAAAGCGCAGGCGCTCGGGTGATACGAGCGAGCCCGCCTGATGCACGTGCTCGCCCAAGGTATGGCGCAGCGCCGCGTGCAGCAGGTGTGTGGCCGTGTGGTGGCGATTGACTGGCGCGCGGTGTGCAGGATCGATCACCAC
>JANYBS010000167.1 GCA_025360715.1 Candidatus Eiseniibacteriota bacterium
TACGCACGCGTGAACCACAACCTGGTCCTCCTGCCTACGGGCGACGTGATGGCCGTGGGCGGCTTGGGCAAGTTCGGGAACTTCGGCAACACACAGCCCGCCTCTGTACCCGAGATCTGGGACGCCACGAACCACGTCTGGACAGGGGGTTCCGGCACCGGCCAGTTGGACTCGAATCCGTTGATAAGAGGATATCACAGCAGCGCCGTCCTGCTCGCAGATGGCAGGGTCCTGTCGGCTTCTGGCAACCCCGTTCTGCCGAGCGGGCATGAGAACGACCTCGACCAGGTCGACATCTTCACGCCGCCCTATCTTTACAACAGCGCGGGAACGGCGCTCGCGACCCGGCCATTGATCACCTTCGCAGACACTACGGGCGCCTACGACAGCATGATCGCGGTCAACACGGACGTGACGGTGGACGAGGTGGTCTTGCTCGATCCGGGTAGCTCGACGCACGGCTTCAACCCCGAGCAGCGCTATGTGCCGCTCACGTACAGCAGCGGCGGCGGCGGTTACCACATTCCCGCCGACAGGGACTCGGTTCCGCCGGGCTACTACTACCTGTTCGCCCTCAAGAACAAGGTCCCCTCGATCGCCAAGTGGATCTACGTGGGCTCGCCGCGCCGCACGCTCGACCTGGCTGTGGACTGTCCGCAGCCGACGCTGTTCAGCCTCACATGGACGGCGCCCGTGAACGGTCTCGACTCGACCCGGGCTGTCGCCTACGACCTGCGTGGCAAGACGAGCGCCTTTGCCGTCACAGACCCGCCGAGTGCCGGTACCCCGCTCAGTGTGGGAGCACCTACCTTCGCCGGAGCTCGCGAGCTCTACGTATACGCCGGAGAGCTGGGCACCCTTACCAACAATTCGAGCTATTACTTCCGGCTGCGCACCAAGAACGCCTACGGTATGTGGTCGCCGTGGAAGTCGCTAAAGGTGACGGCGAAGACGAACGTCGACTGCTCGGGCACACTCGCTGGCGGGTCGGGCGGTGGTGGTGGCTTTGCGGCGCATCAGGCCGGGCCTGACTTTGCTGCGCACCAGGTAGGGGGCGACTTCGTCGCACCCGCCAACGGACCCGCGGGCAACTCGCTTCTCGACGGCCTGCCTGACGGTCAGCAAGCTAGAGACGCACTGGCACTCGATCGAGCCCCGTCCTTCGTTGACGGCCATGCGATGCTCTGGCTGCGGCAGGATGGCGAACGCGTCTTGCATGCCGATCGCATGAGACTGATCGAGGTGGACCACGCCCCGGGCGCCGAGGCGGTGGCCGTGGGTGCGGACTTCTTCGCGGGCACAAGACATCCGGCACGGAGCGCTCTGCTCCGCCATCCGGATGGCTCGTGGGAGCCCGTGAACCCTGCACAGCACATCGTCGCGAACGCTGGCGATGTCCTCGAGGCGACGTTTTCAGACGCAGCGGCCAGCGCTAGGCAGCCACTGCTGATCTCGGGGAGCGCTCCGTACGACGTGTGGGGCGCCGATTCCGCCGGCTTCATGGTCCAGGCTGGCAGTGACGCGGCAGGATGGTCGTCTCTGGGCCGCAAGGCGCTGCGTCGTTCTGCCGCATCCGTTGGCGTCGCCAGCACGGGTGCCGCACGCGTCAGGCTGAGCTTTCTCGGCACAGCGATGCTCGACTTCGTCGGCTCGCTCGACGTCGGCTCCTCGGTCACGACGCGTCTCGAACCCCTCTCGGTCGTGCACTCCGATTCGGGCGAGGTGGCCGGTCGCATGGGCGCCTCGGGTATCGACGTGACCGGCGGAGAGACGCTCGCGTCGTACTTCTCGGCGACGGCGGATAGCGCAGGCGCGGCACGCACGTGGTTCCTCGAGCTTGAAGGATCACGTTCCGGAACAGGTTCCGCGGGTGTCATCGGCGCGAATGCACACGGCGTGGGCACTCCGGAGCCGGTGGTCTTCGGACTGTCGCAGAACCGCCCGAATCCGTTCCGTTCGGGCACGAGTCTGCGACTCGGGCTGCCGGAACGCGCTCGTGTCAGCGTGATCGTCTACGACCTCTTCGGTCGCAGGATCCGCACTCTGTCAGACGGCGAACTCGATGCGGGCTACCACACGCTCGACTGGAACGGCGCCGACGACTCGGGCCGCTCGGTGCACCCGGGTGTCTACCTCTGCCGCCTGAATGCCGGTTCCCGTCAGGTGACGAGGCAGATGGTCCGCTTGCCCTGATCGGGGCGGCTCGTAACCTTACACACAGCGCCCCGTGTCCGCGAAGGTCACGGGGCGCTGGTTTGTCCTCCGGCGGGCTCGCGGCGTTCAGGCCGGCGGCGGCATGATCCAGCTGGGTCGCTCATACGCCACTTCGAAGCCGGCGCGTTGCACATTGCGCCAGCTCACGGGGTTGAGGTCGCTCCAGTTGGGCGCGGTCTCCACGACCATCACCTTTGCGCCGGCTGCGCGTGCGGCGCGCACGCGGCTGGCCAGCAGCGCAGACTGTGCGCCGCGGCGGCGGGCGGCCTCGAGCGTGCCGGCGAGGCCGAACCACGCCGCGCCATCGCGCACGAACACCGCCGCACAGGCGACAGGCCGTTCCTGATCATACGCCACGTGATGCTCCCAGCCGGGCCTGCCCACCGCGGCGGCGATCCAGCGCGCCTGCAATTGCGCGTCGTGCGCGAACACCTCGGCTGCGACAGCGCCGAAATCGGCCGCGCGCGCCTCGGTCACACGCTCGATGTTCAATTCACTCGCGGCCTCGGGTGGCGCGGCATCGCGCCGGTGCCATTTCACGTGATGAAAATAGGTGGCGTAGCCGCGCGCTTCGAGCAGCGGCTGCACCTGCGCCGCAGCCGGGGCGCTCAGGTTGATCGCGTGATCCTGACGGCCGGCGAAGTGCGCGCGCACGGCGTCGAGCGTGTTGGCGTTCGTGGGCTCGAACACGCCCAGGCCGATCACGCGATTGAAGAGCAGCGAATCGATATGGTCCGCGGCGATCGCCACGGCGCCGCCGATGCGGGCGATGCGCAGACCCAATCCCTCCCGCACGTCCTCGGGCGCAGCCGCCCATTGGTCCTGCCACGCCATGGCCTCGATGCCTTCGAGCCTGCGCGCGTCGTGCGATGCCGCGCCGGCTCCGTCTGCCTCGCTCAACTCGCGGCCTTGGCGGCGTCGCTTTCGCTGGCGGCAGCTGGCGCATCCGAAGCGCTCGCAGCGGCCGCGGGCCGCGGCGCTTCCTCGCTCTCGCGGCGCAGGAAGCTCAGCAGGCCCTCGGGCGTCTGTGCGCGCACGAGTGCCAGCGCGATGCGCGGCAGCGACAGCGCGTTGGGGTAGATCAAGTAGCGATCTTCGAACTCCGGGTCGAACTTGCGCTTCCAGCGAAAGAGTCCCTGGAAGTCGTAGAAGCGGCTCAGACGCTCGATCAGGAATGCGCGCGCGGGGTCTTCGGACACCTGCACCTCACTGCCTTCCACACCGTCGTGCGACACCTTCACGAGCGCCGACAGCGACAGGCTCATCAACTGATCGCCACGCGCTCGAGCATGCTCGGTGGACTTGACCACCAGCAGCTCCATCGCACCGGTGGGCGCATTGGGGCGGCGGCGCATCAGATCGATCGCCCATCCCTTGCGCGCCCAGATCGGCGTCCATGTGCAGAAGGCCTCGACGCGCTTGTTCTTGGTGTCCCACGCGACGCTCAGCCACACCTGATTCAACTCATCGGGGTCGAAGAAGCCCATGCAGAAGCCACGCTCGCCGCCGTGTTTACCCTTCACCCATTCGTTCGAGATCTCTTGGATCTGCGCCAGCATGCCATCGGGATCCTGGGCTGCATCGAACGGCGTCTCGCCGGGCACGAAGATGCGCACTTCGATGCCCTGCTTCTCGAGTTTGCGCACCTGCCGGCGCACGTTGCCGATCGCCGAGCCTTCGAGTGAGAACCTGGCCGTGCGCAGCACGGGGTCCTCGCCGATGTGCACGGCGTTCCAGCCGCGCGCGCGGTACCAGCGGATGTGCTCGGGCCGCGCCTGATAGAAGCCGAACGCCCAGTCGTGGTCGCGGCAATATCGCTCGAACGCCTCGAGCAGCGCGGGCATCTCCTCGGGCGGGCCCATGGGATCGCCGATCACCAATAGAGTATCGTCGATGAACTTGTACGCGATCACCGCGCGCTGGTTCGCGCTGAAGAAGTAGTCGATGTCATCGGCGAACGCGAAGGCGTGCACGGTGCTGTCGCCGTGGCGCCGGGCGATGTCGCGCACGCGCTGCACCTCGGCGCGGTGCCGGCCGATATGACTCGCCGGCCGCAGCAGCAACAGCGCGAGCGTGATCAGCGCGGTCAGGCTCACGACACTGATCGAGCCCAGGAACCAGCGCACCACATGCTGGTTGCGCGAAACTTGAAGTACGGGCTCGCCATAGCCGAAGAGCTGGTAGAGCGCCTCGGCCAGGGCGCGCGCGAACGAGGCCTCGTGCGGGCTGAATCGGAATTCCACGAGCCAGCAGCCGCCGATCGCGTAGAGCGCCAGCCCGGCGAGCATCAGCAACAGCGGCGCGAACAGGTTGCGGAATCCCAACTCGCGGCTCTTGACCGGGAACGCGTCGGCGTTCACGCCCAGGAAGAACATGAGCCCGGCGGCGACGCTGGCCTCCTCGAAGTCGAACGCTTTGAGCAGGTTGACGGGCACCGACACGGCCGCGAGGAAAAGGGCGGCCACGAACGCGCGGCGCTTGCCGCGCCGCAGGCCGAACGCGGTGAGCAGCATGAGCGCGCCCGCGAGTAACGTGAACGTTCGGCTCGTATCGAGCACGTCGGTGGGAACGAGGTGCCGAAGAGCCAACAGGCGCTCCGGCGGCCGCGAGAGCAGGGCCGATCCCAGATCGATCAGGCCCATCACGGCCACGGCAAGCGCGAGCGCGTGGCGTACGAAAGTCCGGTTCATGGTCTGCAAACGACCGTAGCACACCGCGGCGATAAGAGCCGCAGGCGCGGGTTCGGACTCTGTCAGTTCAACGCATTGGCAGTCCGGAACCTCGGCCGGGCGTGCTAATCTGCACGGCCACATGCACAACGCCCCTACAAGCCGCCGGATTCACCGCTACGCCGCTGCTGGCCTGCTCGTGCTGTTCACGGCCGCCTTCACGGCGGCAGGCTGGCTCTGCGCCCCGCGCGCCGACGTCGTGCCCTTGCTCGTGCCCGCGGGCTCGCAGGACTCCAGCTTCGTCGAGTCCAAAGCCGCGCCGCTCATCATCCCCGGCCGTGGCGCGAACGGCGTCGCGCCCAAGACGCTCAAGGAGCGCGCGCGCGATTCGTATGTACTGGGCCGCGCGCTCGAACGCGAAGGCCAGCCGGCGTCCGCGATCGTGTCGTACCGCACGGCGACGATCTTCGACTCCACCATGAAGGATGCGCACCTTCGTATGGGCATGCTCTTCGCGCGAGTGGGGCAGCACCGTGTGGCGGCGGGCGAGTTCGCCGCCGAACTCACGCTCGATCCGGGCAACACGCAGGCCGGCCGCGCGCTCGGGCTATCGCTGGCATCGATCGGCGACACAACGCGCGCCATCCAGCAATTGGAGCTGCTCACGCGCCGCGATCCGCGCGATGAGGCGTCGTGGCAGGCGCTGGGCTTCGCGTATGGCGCCGCGCAGCGCAACGCCGACGCCGAGCGCGCGTTGCGCCGCGCGCTGCAACTGCAGCCCAAAGATGCCGACGCATGGCGCGATCTTGGCGCGCTGTACGCGAACACCGGCCGCGGCAAGGCCGCGCGGGATGCGTACCTGAAAGCGATCGAGCTCGACCAGAGCGACGCGCGTGTGTTCGTGAACCTGGGCAATCTGGAACGCCGCGACAATCACGGCGACGCGGCGCTGGCCGCGTATCACCAGGCCGAACTGCGCGATTCCACGCTGGGCTTCGCCTACCGCGGTCAGGTCGACGTGCTGCTCGAGCTCAAGCGCGAGGCTGATGCGGGCGCCGTGTATCGCCGCTGGCTCAAGGCCATGCCCGAGGAGTCCAACGCGCGCGTCGAGGCCATGGCGCTTTTCACGCGCCTGGGCCGCTCCGACGTGGCGCTCGAGCTAGGCCGCGATGGCGTGCGCCGCGAGAACCGCTCGGGCGAGGCGCACCTGGCGCTCGGGATGGCCTACCACGCCGCGAATCAGGAACGCGATGCGCTCGACGAGATGCGCCGCGCGCAGCTGCTTCTCAAGAAGCCCGAGCAGCGCGGCCGCGTGGAGAAGATGATCGCCGGATTGCGCGCCGCAGCGCCCGATTCGCTGCGCACGTTGTTCGCCGCCGACAGCGTGGCGCACATGCGGCCCGTGCCCGCCGACAGCGCCGCTGTGCGCGGCGCCAAGCTGCCGTGATGCCGGAGTCGCCCGGCACCGTGCGCGTGCGCCGACAAGGCTCCGTGATGCGCTTGAGCCTGGAGCGCGGCGCGCTGAATGTGTTGGATCGCCCGCTGGGCCGCGCGCTCGCGCAGGCGGTCGCCGAAGCATCGGCGGATCGCAGCGTCGCGGTACTCGTGCTCGATGGCGGCGCGGCGCGGGGATTCTCCGCCGGCGTCGAGGTGGCCGATCACGTGCCCGGGACCGTGGCCGACATGCTCGCCGCGTTCCACGGCGCCGTGCGCTCGCTGTGGGCGTGCGAGTGCCCGAGCATCGCGCTGGTGCACGGCTTCGCCATGGGCGGTGGCCTCGAGTTGGCGCTGGCGTGCGATCAGGTCGTGGTGGAGCAGGGTGCCAAGTTGGGTTTTCCCGAGATCCGCCTGGGCTGCTATCCGCCGGTGGCGGCCGCGATCCTGCCTGCGCGCATCGGCTGGGCCGCGGCGAACGAGCTGGTGCTTGGCGGCGAGGACTTCACGCCCGAGCGCGCGCTCGCGCTGGGCATGGTCAATCGCGTGTGCGAGGACGGCGCGCGCGAGCAGGCGCTCGCAGATCTGCTGGCGCCGCTCCTGCGCCAGAGCCCCGCGGTGTTGCGCGAAGCGCGCGTGGCGCTGCGGCTGGCTGTTGGCGGCGCGCAGGAGTCGGCGCTCGCCGCGATCGAGGCGCGCTACCTGCGCGAGCTCATGAGCCTGGCCGATGCGAACGAAGGCATCGCCGCGTTCATGGCCAAGCGCGCGCCGCAGTGGAAGAACGGCTGACGCGACATCGCCCCAGCCAGCGCGTCCCTAGCGAACCCGCACCAGCCGCTGCGTGAAGTCGCGGCCTTCGAGCCGCGCGCGTACAAAGTAAAGCCCGGGCGCGGTGTCGTGGCCGGATTCGTCGCGGCCGTCCCACGAGATCACGTGTTCGCCAGCGGCGAGCGCGCCCGCATCGATCCCGCGGACGCGGCGGCCCTGCTGGTCGTACACGTCGAGCAGTACGCGCGCAGCAAGTGCGAGGCCGAAGCGCAGCGTCGTGCGGCCCGTGCTCGGGTTCGGCGACGGCGGCGCGAGGAACGCCGCAGCGACGTGCGACGGTGGCGCGTCGAGCGTCGCCTCGGTCATCACCCAGGCCTTCTCGCTCTCGTTGCCATGCGTGTCGAGCACGCTGATCTTGTAGAACGGACGGCTGGGATTCATGAAGTCGGTCAGGACCGTGTCGGTGGTCGTGGTACGCAGGGTGGTCGCGTCCGCGACGAAGGACTGCGAGTCGCCCCAGTACACGCGGTACAGGCGTACGTCCTTGCCCGTCGAGCGGCGCCACGAGAGCTTGGCCTGACTGTTCACGATTCGGCCCGTGAGCTGCTCCACCGGCGGCGGCGGCGTGTTGTCGATCGAGTAACTGCTGTCGGGCACCGAGTGCCAGCGCACCTGCTGGAACGTGTCGATGGTGTTGATGCGATAGAGCGTGCGCGGGAACGTGCCGACCGTGACCGAGTCGCCGTCGGTGGGGATCACGACCGAGTACGAAGCAGCGCCCGTGGCAGGCACGAAGCCCACATGGACGTCGCCCGTGGGCTCGACCTTCATGATCTCGTAGCCCGAGATCGCGATATTCAGGTCGGGATTCTCGAACAGCGTCGCGTCGAATGTCATGTTCACGAAGCCGCCGTCATCATTGGGCACATCGGCGAGCGTGCGGATCACCGGCTCGCATGCGCCGAGCACGCCCGGACCGTAGGCCATGACGCGCTGTCCATAGATATCATTCGCGCCGTTGCGGTTGTCTTCCCAGAACACGTACGCGCCGCCGGCCAGGTCCGAGCACATCGTGGGGTAGACCTGCTGGCCGCTCGCGGTGCAGACCGGGATGCCGTCCACGGTCCACCACGGCCGGCCGAAGCCGACGAGGCGCTGCGCGTACAGGTCGAAGCTGCCGCTGCGCGTGTCCTGCCACAGGCAGATCACGTAGCCAAAGCCGTCGCGCGCGAACCGTGGCTCGGTCTGCGAGCCGGGCGCGACACACACAGGGATGCCGTGGTCGCCGAACCAGATCAATTGACCCGCCGCATTGATGCGCATGGCGTAGATATCGTTCTCGCCGGTGCGCGCGTCTTCCCACGCCACATACACGCCGTTCGAGCCATCCGGCTCGACCACCGCGTTCTGTTGGTCGCCGGGTGCCGTGCTCACGCTGTCGCCATCCGCATTCCATAGAGGCACGCCCGCAACGCTCACACGCTGCGCGAACACATCGGCGTTGCCGTAGCGCATGTCGGTCCACGCGGCGATGATGCCGCCCGCGCCGTCGCTGCACACGACTGGCGTGATCTGGTCGCCAGCAGCCGCGCAGGCAGCGATGCCGTTGACGCCCCACGGCATCGTGCCAGCATTGGTGATGCGCGCCGAGTAAAGGTCGGAGTCGATGCCGTTGCGATAATCGCTCCACATGCAGACGGCGCCGCCGGCGTTATCGGTGACGATGCCCGGTGAATCCTGGTCGCCCGGGGCCACGCACACGCTCACGCCCGCGGCGTTCCAGAGTTTCACGCCATCGGGGTTCAGGCGCTGCGCGAAGATGTCGCTCGTGTTGCCCGCACGGAAGTCCGTCCACGCCACGATCGCACCGCCGGTGTTGTCGGCGACCACCGTGGGTGAGTACTGGTCACCCGAGAGCGCGCACACCGGCACGCCGTTGGTTTGCCAAACAATGTCGCCCGTGGCCTTCACGCGCTGCGCGTAGATGTCGTAGTTGCCGCTACGCGCGTCTTCCCACACCACGATGAAGCCGCTCTGCGCATCGCTGCAGAGCTTGGGCAGCTCTTGGATGCCGGGCGCGGTGCAGATCGGCTTGCCGCCCGCGCCCCATAGCACGGTGCCGGCTGCGGTCACGTGGTTCGCGTACAGGTCGTAGCTGCCCGAACGCACGTCGGTCCACACGAGAAACGCGCCGCCGGATCCATCCGCCAAAGACACCGGGCGATGCTGATCCCCGAACGAAGCATTGATCGGGACACCGGTCGGTGTGCGGTCCCAGCCCTGAAGCGCGTGCGCCGAGGGGGCGAGCGTGATCAGGGCGACAGTGGCGAGCAGGGCAGTCAGGCGCATACGCAAGGTCGGGGGTGTCACTCGGGGCCTGTGGGGGGAACCGGTAGAGCCGGCGTGGCGATCTCCGATCGCTCCAAAGGACGCGGCTCGGGGAGTGAAAAGGCTACCGGACGGGCGCAGCAAGTGCCACTGGAATTGCGACTTGGCGGACTTCGAGCGGCAACCGCGTTCACCGCGAGCGGGCTTTTGCGGCTTCCCGCGCGTTCGGCTACGGTGTGGGCGCCAGCAGGCCGCCGCATCCCGTGCCCTGCCACCGCTCGGCCACATAAGGACTGCCCAATGCCGGAAGTCGTTCGCACACTGCACCTTGCCGCTCCGCGCGGGTTCTGCGCCGGAGTCGACCGGGCCATCGACATCGTCGATATGGCGCTTCAGGTCTACGGCGCGCCGATATACGTGCGCCACGAGATCGTCCACAACCGCCACGTGGTCGAGGACCTGCGCCGCAAGGGTGCGGTGTTCACCGACGACCTGAACGACGTTCCCGAGGGAGCGGTGGTGATCTTCTCGGCGCACGGCGTCTCGCCCGCGGTACGCGCCGAGGCCAAGGGCCGCAAACTGCGCGCGCTCGATGCCACCTGTCCGCTGGTGACGAAGGTCCATCTCGAAGCGCTGCGCTACGCGAAGCAGGGTTACTCCATCGTGCTCATCGGCCACCGCCAGCACGTCGAGGTGATCGGCACCATGGGCGAAGCGCCGCAAGCGATCGTCGTATGCGAGACCGTCGCCGAGGTCGAGGCGCTGCAGTTACCCGATCCCAGCAAGGTCGCGTACATCACGCAGACCACGCTGTCGCTCGATGACTGCCGTGCCATGGTCGAAGCGCTCCGTAAGCGCTATCCGCTTGTGAAGGAGCCGGCCAAGGACGACATCTGCTACGCCACGCAGAACCGCCAGAACGCGGTCAAGGTCATGGCGCCGAATTGCCAGACCGTACTCGTGGTGGGCGCGCCCGCGAGCAGCAATGCGAACCGCTTGGTCGAAGTGGCGGCGGCGCTCGGCGCCAAGGCTTACCTGATCGAGTCCGCCGAGGATATCGTGCCCGAGTGGCTCACGGGCGATGTGGGCCTCACCGCTGGCGCCTCGACGCCCGAGGACATCGTACAGGCCTGCGTCGACCGCGTCTGCGCGTTGGGCGCTTACCAGGTGAAGGAGTTCCGCTTGGTCGAGGAGCGCGTCATGTTCCCGCTGCCCGGCGAGCTTGCGGCGGCGGCGCGCGAACATGGTGTGACGCTGTCCGCGGGCAACACGATGGCGGCCGACCGCGCCGATCAGCAGATGCGCATCACGAAGCACTAAGGTCCGCTGCGCGAGACATCGGAGAGCCCCATGCTGCGTCCGGTCACGCATCGGTGGCAGAAGTCATGAGCGCCCGCGCTTTGTGGCGCATCGGCGCGTTCGCGATCGTGATCGCGATCGCGCTGGCGGTGCTCGGCCTCGCGGCCAACTGCAGCCCTTCGCGGCGTCGCGACTGGGACGAGGGCTGGTCGCAGCGCGCGCGCGCACACGGCCTGCACTGGCGTGTGGGCACGCGCCTCGAGGTGAACCGCTACGAAGGCACGCCGTCGGGCCCCCAGAAGCATGTGGAGCTCTGGCAGCTGCTGCGCTCCGACAGCACGTCCGGCGAGTTCGAGGTTCGCGTCGATGATGGCGAGCCGCGCATCGTGAACGTGGGCTGGCACCCGGCGGTGCCGCAGGCGGCGGCGGGCGGCGGCGGCCACGGCATCTATCCGGTGCCGGCGCCGATGATGCCGATGCGCGTGCCGGCCGGGCGCTTTGATTGCGGCCACACGTGGCGCGATCACGTCGCCAGCGACGGTCGCGTGATGCGCCAAGATGAATGGTGGGCGCCCAACGTGCCCGTGCCGGTCATGAGCTGGACGCGCTGGGAGGGGACCTTGCAGGTGGTTCCCGCGCCGCCGGCCGAGCCGCGCGATGTGGCCACGGGCATGACTTGGAGCGTACTCAAGGCCATACGGCAGCCGTAGGATGATGCGGTCCGCTGGGCCGCCATCGCCCGCGTGAGCGCCGTGCTTTGCTGCGCAGCAGCGCCTCCGCTACTGTGCGTCGCCCATGCTCACCTCCCGTGCCCTGCTCCTGCCCAGCGTGCCGACGATGCTCATCGATGAGCAGCGCGGCGATATCACCGAGATGATCGAGGCGCTCTCGAGCGCGGGCGAGCGCATGCTCTCCGAGGCTCCCGATGCGGTGGTGATCGTCTCGCCGCGGTGGGTGAGCAGCAACGCGTTCCAGGCCGATGACGGCCGCCGCCACCGCTCGGTGATCGACCTGCCCGGCTTTGGCGTGGAACCGCGCTATGATTGCCCCGGGCATCCGGTGCTCGCGCGCACGATCGTGGAGCACGCGGTCAAGTCCGGCCTGCGCGCCTCGTGCGCCCAGCACGGGGTCGACACCGCGGCCAGCATCCCGCTGCACTTCTTGGTGCGTGCGCGCCATGTGCCGATCGTGCCGCTGTCGATCAGCGAGGGCTCGGCCGAGGAGCATCGCGCATGGGGCGCGGCGATCCGCCACGCGCTCAACGCATGGGAGGGCCGCGCGGCATTCTGTGTGGGCGGCGCGCTGTCGTGGTACCTGCATGCGTTCAACCTGCGCCGCGACGTGCCCGAGGGTGTCGAGCTCGACAAGCGCGTGCTCGAAGCGATCGAGAATGGCGCCTGGAGCCGCGTGCAGGATGCCGTCGAAGCGCTCGGTGAGAAGGCGCATCCCGAAGCCGACCTCAAGCACCTGGAGGTACTGCGCGGCTTCCTGCTCATCGAGACCGGCGGCCACGTGCGCGAGTACGAGAGCACGCACGGCATCGGCACGGCCCTGGCCGAGTTTCCGCTCAGCAACACGGGCGCGCCGGCGTAAGCCGCACTCCCGCGCGGGTCCGCGCGAAAGACGAAGGCCGCCGGCGCTTGCGAGCAGGCGGCCTTCGCGTTGTTTGCTGGCGCTATCGCGTGATCACGATGCGCGCAGCATCCTCTCGGCCCTGCGCCGCCAGGCGCACGAAGTAAAGCCCCGGCGCCAGCGCGTGCCCGGCGTCATCGTCGCCGCTCCACGCAAGTGTGTGCGCGCCAGCTGCCGCGTGGCCGTGCGCCAGCGTGCGCACGCGCGCGCCGCGCACGTCGTACACGCTCACATCGGCGTCGCCGTCCTGCGCGAGCGACCATTGCAGCTGCGTCTGCGCCACGAACGGCGAGGGGCGCGCGCCCAGCATGCGCGTCTCGCTCACCTGCGGCGCCACGTCGGCCCAAGCCTTGTCGACCGCAAGCGCATACGTGCCCGACTTGTCGCGCTCATTCGCGCGGGTCTTGTAGACCGCGACCGCATAGCGGCCGGTGACGGGCACGTCGAACTCCAGGTGCTCGCTTGCGCCTGCGGGCGCCAGGTAAGCGCTCGCAAGGTCTTCGCCGTCGCTGCGGTTCTGGTACGGCCGCGGGCCTCCGTACGCGGCGGCGCCCCAGTCGACCGTGCCCGTCTGGTTCACGATGTCGACGATGTGATGACCCGCCGCCAGATCGAGCGCGTGCAATTGCACCAGATGACTCGCGCCCATCGTGAACGGTCCCGAGATGCCCGTGCCGCGAAGGACCGCCGGCACGATCTCGGCCGCGTAGCTCGCGGTGTCGTTCGACGCGCGAAGCACGCCCACGTCGAAGCCGCGATAAGTCGTGACGCCGAAATCGATGAGCATCAGCTCGGTCGCATCGCCATCCCATGCCGAGAACGCGAGCGGATCCTCGAAACCCTTGCTCGCGTTGGGCGCGAGTTCGTGCAGCTGCACGTCCACGTCGCTGCCGGCGCGCGGCGTGACCGCGATCGCGGCCCAGCCGGCGGTCGTGCCGCTTGTGAATGTGGGGGTGCGTATGCCATCGGCGTCATACGACGGCGTCTGTGTGGAGTCGATAGCGTCCCAGCCTTCGGTCGGCGAGCCGTTCGTGCCCGCGCGCCATAGCGTGGTGGACAGCGGGGAGACCGGCGGCGCCCACACCCACTGGCGGCCCGTGCGGTTGTTGGATTCATCCAGTTCGGGCATCACGTTGGTGGGGTCGGCGGTCACGCTGAGCACGTGCCGGCCAGCATTCACCGTGAACGGGCCGCTGTTGATCGCCGTGAGCGTCTGGTTCGCGGCGAAGAAGAAGAGCTGGTTGCCCAGGTTCGTACGGTCCACGTAGCGGCCCGTGTTCAGGAATCCCGCGGCGGCATCGCTCTGGTTGCGGATCGCCAGGTTGAGCCACGTGGCGTTCGCATCGCCCGCCAGCAGCGAGGGCGCGGGCACATTCGCAGCCGTGGCGTCGGCTGCAGGACGCGGCACCAGCGAAGCGGCCCATCCCGACGGCAGCGCGGGCGTGACGTCGGCGCGCAGCGGCACGATGTGAACGGTGAACGTGACGGCCGCGAAGCCGTCGCGGGGATTGCGGTAGAAGACCAATTCGTGGATGCCTGTCGCTGCTGGCACCACATGCAGTTCGCCGCTGCCGCTGCCATCGGTGGCGACCTTGGCGTTGTAGCTCGAGATCGTGCCCCGACCGAATAGGTTCGACAGCCAGGTCGCATACACGGTGGCGGTACCCGAGGTGACCTGGATCTGCACCGCGAGTGGTGACGTGCTGGAAAGGTTCAGGTCGCGCAGAGCCATCATGGTGGTGTCGGCCATGCTGATCACCACGGAATCGCCCGCGACGAGCGCCGTCGTGGGCGCCGAGGCGACGCCGGCGATGTAGTCGTGTGTGCCGCCGCTCGTGTTGACCACGCCCGCGTCGTACACCGACGCCGAGATCACGCGTGTGTTGGTGAGCACGGCGTCGAGCTGGCCCGCTGGCCTGCCCGAGTTGGCCAGGCGCGTGCGGAAGCCATCCGCGGTGCTCGACGAATGTGCGTGCAGCGACACGTCGTAGTTCTCGGTGGTGTCGAGCGCCGCGACCCACAGCCCTGCGAACGGCACGTTGAGCGGGGGAAAGATGCGGAACTGCGTGTAGCTCAGGCCGTCGCAGTTCGAGTACCGCGGTACGAAGAGCGGGATGCCTTCATCGCCGCCCAGCGGATCGGGCGGCGCCGGGCGGCGCACGCGTGAGTTCAGGCCCACCGGTTGTGCGAGCCAATTGTATTGGATCGCGTCATCGTTGTTGATCTCGTTGGGCTCTGCAAGGTCCTCGTGGGCGTCGACGATCAATTCGAGCGTGTGCAGCCCGCCGCGCACGGTGAAGCCGGCGCGGTTCACGAAAGTGCTGAACACATGCGAGCCCGGCAGCGCCGTCTGTGCGGAATCGATGACCACGCCATCGAGCTTCACCACGCCCCAGCTGCGCGCGTCCACACCGGACTCGCCCGCGTTGTACATGCTCAGGTTCAGATACGTGCCCGGCGAGTTCGGTGGCAGGAGCGTGGCCACCGTGCACGAGGTCGACGTCGCGCCGGCCGCATCGCGCGGCACGATGAAGTCCGTCCAGCCGGCAGGAGCCTGCGGCGTCATGTCGGCAGGCAGGGGCGCGCGGATCACGTAAGGGCCATTCATCACGTAGGCGTTCGCGTTGCCGGCGCGGTCCAGTGCGCGCACGCGCACGTAGTACGAACCCACGGCGAGCGCGGGCGTGCCGGCGTAGTTGCCGGAGATCTGCGTGAAGCTCTTGTGTGTGAGGAAGTCCGTATAGGTGGCGTTCTTCCACGGACCGCTTGTCGAAGGCCCGTGTTGTGCCTCGTAGTGATCGACGCCCGAGAAGTCGTCGGTCGTGGGCGACCAGCCGATGGCGAGCGTGGGATCGGGCGACGGCGTGTTCAGCACGTGGTCCGTGCTGGTGACGTTCGTGACCAGTGCGGGCGCGTTGCTATCGGTGAGCAGATACCGGTCGTTCGCGAGCGTGCCCCACAAGATGAATGGCGCGATCTCGGGGTGCGAGGCTCGGAACGACTGGATGAATTGCGCCGGCGTGTTCGGGTGGAACGAATTCAGGATCGCCACCACGGGGCCCACGTCCAGGTGGATCAGGTCGCGGCCGCCATTGAGCGCGGCCGGATCGATCTCGTCTTCAAAGTCCGTGAGATCGCGCAGCAGCGAGCCGAAGTGGCCTTCGGTGATGAAGGCGTCGGCATCGTAGGCGGGCCCATTCTGTGTGCACTGCGCCAGCAGCTCCGTGTCGCGCGTGGAATACGGCGCCGTGCCGTAGAGCGCGGCGAAGTCGCGGGTGGTCATATCGGCTACGTAATTCGCAAAGCCCTCGCTCACGGCCACGCCGCCGTCCTCCTGGCACCATTGGCAATGACCAGGCGAGCCGTCGGCGCGGTTGCAGATGCTGTTGTCGTAGTTGTACGGCGGAATGTAGTTGAAGGACTCGCTCATGATGGAGTGGCCGTATTCGTGCGAGATCGTCGCCTCGCTCTTGACCTGCGAATAGTCCGGCACGCTGTTGATGTACTCGGGGATATGCAGGTCGCCGCCGAACGGGTCGTAGTGCGCCCAGCTGCCGCTGGGCCATTCGAGCGCCTGCATGTTCGTGGCGATCGAGGTGTGCGCATGCCACCACCGCCACGTGCGCGTGACCGTGTTGTGCATGTGCATCGCGTAATTCATGTACAGGTCCGACGCCGACAGCGTGCCGAAGTTCAGCGTGCTTCCGGCGTAGTCGACGTGGACGCTGCTTTCGAACGAGTAGACGCTGTTCCACGTACCGTCCTGTACATTGACCGCGCCGTTGATGGTGGCGACCTCCACGTACAGATCCGGCTTCGTCTCGCCCGCAGCAAAGGTCCAGTCGAAGTTGCCGTCGGCGTCGGTGCGGCCCTCGTAGAGCAACTCGTCCGCGAACGTGTTCTGGTCGTAGACACGCACGCGCACGTGATCGGCGCCGACATACAAGAGGCCGTTGTTCGTCGGGCTCACAGGGCGCCAGCAGACCACGCGGCCCGTGACATGCACGTTGTGGGAGTCGGCCTGTTTCGCGCCGTTCCGCTGTGCCCGTACATCTTTCACGGGCCGGTCATGCGTGAGCGCCGCGACCGGCGCTCCCGCGCCAGGATCGGTATCGCCGGTGGGATCGAACGGGATCTGCGCGATGCCGAACAGGTCCACCGCCTGCTGCGGCCGGTGCATGCGGTCGAAGTGCTTGCGCGAGAGGTCGAAGTACTCGCTCTGCGTGCGGCCGTTCTCGGTGAATGAGAACTGCAGCAATGCGTCGTCGGATGGCGAGGTCACATTCAGGTGCACGATGGCTGGGGAGCCGACGGCGAGCGTGAGCGTGGTGGGCAGGCCGGTGACGACGGGGCCGCCGCCCGTGGCGGCGCGCGGCGTGCGCATCTGGAAGTTCGAGAGCGTGGTCGCGTGGTCGGCATCGATGGTGAAATCGAGCGTCGCAGGCACACCGGCGGTGATCGGCCCCGTGATGCCGGCGGGCCGCACGCGAACACCGGTGCCGTTGTCGGCCGCGGCGATGCCGGCCGCGCACAGGAGCGTGAGCGCGCTTGCGAGCGCGTGGCGGATCAGCGCCGGCCGCATCATCGCGCACCGCCTTCCAGGGCGACGCCGGCGCGGGCAAGGTCGCCGCGCAGCTGCGTGAGCCGGGCGCTCAGGTGATCACTGTCGTCCCGTAGCCCCAGCGCGCGCGCGCGATCGAGCCGCAACGCCACGAGCCGCGCCTCGTGCGCCAGCTTGGCGCCCTCGATGCGCCGCTGCACGGCCGCGCGGTTGCCCGCCGGCGCGGCGGCCAGCTGCGCGCGCAGGTCCGCCAGATCGAGCGCATGCGCGTCGCGCTCGGCGCGCAGGCGGCTCTTGAACGTGGGCGGCGTCTCGATGCGAGTTGGCGCGAAGTGCGTGACGCCGCGCGGGTCGCCGGGCTCGGGGGTGGTCCCGACGGCCGGACGCGCCACGGGGGCGGGCGCGTTGGCACGCGCCACGGCGGCGATGAAGAGCAGGAGCAACAGGGCGACGATGAGCAGACCGGGCGTGCGACGCGGCATGGCGGACCTCGAGAGGGACAGCGTGGACCGGGTGTGGGCGACAACAGAGCAACGCTGGCGGGGCCGCGAACCGCACGCGGGCCGCACGCCGCGGCCGCAACCAGTAGCGCCCCAGCGCCCTGCCGCCTTCACCCGCCTTCTCCCGCCTTCACCCGCCTTCACCCGCCTTCTCCCGCATGGACGCCCCCCGTGCGCTGCCCTAACCTGCGCGCCCATGCGTGTCCTGCTGGTCAACGCGTTCCACTGGCTCAAGGGTGGGGTCGAGCGCACCTACCTGGACGAATCCCGCTGGCTCACCGCGGCCGGTCACGACGTGGCCCACATGGCGACGGCGCACCCGCAGAACCTGCCCAGCCCCACGAGCGAGTTCTTCGCGCCCTTCGCCGACTTTGGCGAGAAGGCGCCCTTGGCCGCGCAGCTGGCGCAGCTCCCGCGCGCGATCTGGTCGGCGCCGGCAGAAGACGCCATGACGCGGCTGCTCAAGCGCTTTGCGCCCGATGTGGCGCACATCCATGCGCCGAGCCGGTACCTTACGCCCAGCGTGCTGCGGCCGCTGCAGCGCTCGCAAGTGCCGATCGTGATGACGCTGCATGACTTCAAGCCCTGGTGCACGAACCGCATCCTGCTCGCGCATGGCCAGGTGTGCGAGCGCTGCAAGGGCGGCAAGCACTGGCATGCGTTCACCACCGCGTGCGTGCAGGATTCGCGCGCCAAGAGCGCCGTGGGCACGTTAGAAGCCTACCTGCACGACGCGTGGCATGCGTACCGCGGCGTGCGTCTGTGGATCGCGCCATCGCAATGGGTGCGTGGCAAGGCGCTCGAGTTCGGCCTCGATGACGCCGCTACGCGCGTGCTGCCGCATGGTGTAGAAGCCTCGCCGGCATGCGCGGCGTTGCCCGCGGGCACGCCTGAACGCTATGCGCTGTTCGCCGGGCGACTCTCGAGCGAGAAGGGCGTGCACGCGCTGCCGGTGATCGCGCAGGCGATCGCGCCCGTGCCGCTGTTGGTGGCGGGCGATGGCCCGCTGGGCGAGTGGCTCGCGCGCGAGGCGCCCGCGAACCTGCGCCGGCTCGGGCACCTGGAAGACGCCACGCTCGCGGCGCTGCGCGCGAACGCGGCGGTGGTGCTGGCGCCCAGCCTGTTCGTAGAGCACTTCGGCTATACGGTCGCCGAAGCGTTGCTCGACGCGCGGCCCGTCGTGGCGTCCCGCATCGGCGCGCTTCCCGAACTGGTGGAGCACGAGGTCACGGGCCTGCTCGGCACACCGGGCGATACTGCTGGGTTCGCGGCGCTCACCAAGCGCGTGCTCCATGAGCCCGAAGCCGCCGCCCGTTGGGGCGCGGCCGGGCGTGCGCGTTTGCGTGCCCTCGGCGACCCCTCCACGCATGTAAGGAACCTGCTGGCCATCTACGAGGAGGCGAAGCGCGTATGAAGATCAGCAACATGAATTGGATGCAGGTGGAGAGCTACCTCGCCAAGGACGACCGCGCGGTGGTGCCCATCGGCTGCACCGAGCAGCACGCGTACCTGAGCTTGTCGACCGATAGCATCCTCGCCGAAAAGGTGGCGGCCGATGCCGCCGAGCCGCTGGGCGTTCCGGTGTTCCCGGTGATCGGCTATGGCTTCACGCCCAACTTCATGGCGTACCCGGGCACCGTCACGCTGCGGCTCGAGACGCTGCTCGCCATCGTGCGCGATGTACTGGATGGGCTGGCTTCGCAAGGCTTCAAGCGCATCCTCATCTTGAATGGTCACGGCGGGAACGCGCCGGCGCGGGCATTCACGCATGAATGGATGCACGCGCACCCTGGCACCAAAGTGAAATTCCACGACTGGTGGAGCGCGCCGCGCGTGTGGAAGCAGGTCCAGGCCACCGACCCGGTGGCCTCACACGCGTCCTGGATGGAGAACTTCCCGTGGACGCGGCTCGAAGGCGTGGTGCAACCTCGCGAGCAGAAGAGCGAGCAGCCCTACATGAGCTGGACGCACCTGGGGCCGCAGGAGATCCGCCGGCGCCTGGGGGATGGCAACTTCGCGGGGCTCTATCAACGCTCCGACGACGAGATGTACGCGATCTGGCGCGAGGCGGTGGAAGAGACACGCGCGCTGATCGAGACCGGTTGGGAGTGAAGCACGTTCCATGGCCGCCCTTCTTGTACAGAAGGGGAGATATGAAACCCCATCAAGGAGAGATGCGATGAAGCGAATGGTGCGTGCAGTGCTGTGTATGGCGATGCTCGCGGTGCCGATGCTGGCGCACGCCGACGACATGTCGAGCCTGCCCTCGGGCGTGCGAGGCGAGTTGATCATGAACCTGCGCGATTCCGGCGGTAAGGTCATGGAACTCGCGGGCGCGATCCCCGATGCCAAGTGGAACTGGCGCCCGGCCAAGGGCGTGCGTTCGGTTGGCGAGGTGTATCTGCACATCACGGGCGCGAACCGCATGCTGCCGCCGGTGATGGGCGCCAAGGACGGCCTGACGCTGGAGCAGGGCGAGACGCTCGACAAGACGCCCAAGTCGAAGGCCGAGACGATCCAGATGCTCAAGGATTCCTATGCGTATGTGGAGAAGTCGATCATGGATACGAGCGACGCCGATCTCGAAGCGCCTGTGGAGATCTTCGGCCACAAGATGAGCAAGCGCGCGCTCATGATCCTCGCGGTGAGCCATACGCACGAGCACCTCGGCCAGTCGATCGCGTATGCCCGCATGTGCGGCGTGACGCCGCCGTGGACGGCGCGTGAGAACGCCGAAGCGGCGAAGAAGATGGAAGAGGGCAAGAAGAAGATGTAGTGCTGGCACGACGCGAACGGGGGCGCCTTCCGCAGAGGAGGGCGCCCCGTCTGCTTTTGCGCGGCAATGCCCGCACCTACTTCTGCGCGCCGAACTCCCAGTGCTCCAGGCGCGGCTCGATCGTGACGCCGATGCCGTTCGCGACGCGGTTCACGAAGTTGTAGTACGCCGTGATCTCGGTGGCCTTGAGGATTCCGGCGTCATCGAAGCCGTACTCGCGCATGCGCTCGATGTCCTCTTGCTTGCGCTCCGACGGCTCGCACGTGAGTGCCACCGCGGCGTCGAGTAGCACGCGATCGCGCGCGGCGATGTTGGCGTCGCGATAGTCTTTGGCCACGGCCTGCGCCAGGTCGTCGCCGATGAGCCGAGCCAGCTTGGGGCCATGGTGCGCCACGCAGTACGCGCAGCCATTCGTGGCCGAGACCACCAGCGCGATGAGCTCCACCTGCGTGGCGGTGAGTGGCGCGGGGTCCTTCACCAGCACCTGATAGTGCGCGTAGGCAGCTTCCAGGCCCTCGGGGTGCGCGCCCCAACTCTGCCAGAGATACGCGACCTGCTGCGACGCCGAGCGCGCGCGGATCTTATCGAAGATGGCCTTGAGCCCAGCCGGCGCGCCTTCGGGCGCGATGCGGGTGATCCAACTCATGCTGCCTCCGGGGAGTGGGGGGATTCGTACTCACGGAGCCTAGGATGCGGTCCCGGGGCGGTCAATCAGAGGGCGGCAAGCGTCAGGCCCGCGTCAGATGTGTGCGCGCGGCCGTGCCGCCGCGCCCGCGCTCGGCTACATTGCGCGCATGGGAATGACACCGGACTCACCGCCGCCGCCCGATCGCCGGCCCGTGCTGGGCGCTATCGCCGCGGCCTTGATCGTGCTCGCGGTGGGCGTGGCGTTCATGGAATGGCCGCGCACGCCCGTCGCGAAGGCGCCGGCAGCCTTCGTCGAGCCGGCTGACGGCGAGAGCACCGTACAGCGCGCACTGCGGCTGGCGGCGATCGACAGCACCAAGAAGAACGCGTGGGTCAACGAAGTGCCGGGCGCCGACATGAAGTCCTTCAGCCCCCAGCAGCGACAGGTGTTCATCGCGTATGTGAACGCCGAGCGCTGCACCTGCGGCTGCGGCTTCACGCTGGGCGCGTGCCGGCAGTACGACTCCAGCTGCGAAGTGAGCTTGCCGCGCGTGCGCCGGCTGTACGACTCGGTCGCCGCAGGCCAGCTCACCGAGGCGCGCGGCGTGCGCCTGGGGCCCGGCGGGCGCTGAATCCTCCCTCGCCGGAAGGGCCACGGAACGCCTGACGGCGGTTGTTGACACCCCGGAGAGGGGCCGCCTAGTCTCGGGCCCTCTCCCATTGCGCCGCAATCACTGAGGGGAAGCATGTCAGGGCCCGCCCCCCGCGGCCCCTCTCTCCATCGGAGGACATCATGGCCTGGAAGGAACTGACCGCGA
Organism: Candidatus Eiseniibacteriota bacterium; assembly: GCA_025360715.1. GTDB lineage: Bacteria > Eisenbacteria > RBG-16-71-46 > RBG-16-71-46 > RBG-16-71-46 > CAIXRL01. Next base: position 21,627 of record JANYBS010000167.1, read on the forward strand.
AGACGTTCCCCAACGCGATCAAGGAGCTCAACGGCATCTCGCAGCGCACGAATGAAGAGCATTACGAATTGTACAAGGGCTATATCGCCAAGACGAACGAGATCCAGAAGAAGCTCGACACCGTCGATCGCAGCACGGCGAACCAGATCTACAGCGACCTGCGTTCCTTGCGCGTGGACCTGTCGTTCGCCCTGGGCGGCGTGAAGAACCACGAGACGTATTTCGCGCACCTGGGCGGCAAGGGCGGCCAGCCGTCGGCCAAGACGCTCGAGCTGATCAACCGCGATTTCCCGTCGTACGACGCGTGGTTGGCCGACTTCAAGGCCTCGGGTCTGGCGGCGCGCGGCTGGGTGTGGCTTGCGTACGATCACGACCTGCAGCGCCTCACCACCGCTGTCGGTGACGCGCAGAACACTTTCCCGATCTGGAACGCCACGCCCATCATCGCCATGGACGTGTACGAACACGCCTACTGGTTCGACTACGGCCGGCTCCGCGCCAAGTACATCGAGGCGTTCTTCAACAATCTCGATTGGGGCGTCGTCGAGCAGAATCTCGAGCGAGCGCTCGCCATGCAGGCGGTCGCGAAGTAGTCTTTTTCAAACCAGAGCGGCGCATGCCGCCCCACGTGCCGGGCTCCCAGCGGGAGCCCGGATGCGCTTCCGGAGGAATCATGGCCACGGCCAGCTTGTTGCCGGTGATCGGCAAGCCCGCACCCGATGTGTCGTTGCCCTCGACGTCGGGGGAGACCGTCTCGCTCAAGCAGTTCAAGGGCAAGAAGACGGTCGTGCTGTACTTCTACCCCAAGGACGAGACGCCGGGCTGCACCAAGGAAGCGTGTTCGTTCCGCGACCTGTCGGCGGAATTCGAGAAGCACAACGCGGTGATCATCGGCGTGTCCACGGACTCGATCGAGTCGCATCTGAAGTTCCGCGACAAGCAGAAGCTGCCGTTCCTGTTGCTGGCCGACGAAGACGCCGCTGTATCGAAGGCCTTCGGCGTGTACAAGCAGAAGAACCTGTACGGCAAGAAGCACCTGGGCATCGAGCGCACGACATTCATCATCGACCGCACCGGCCGCATCGCCCAGATCTATCCCAAGGTGAAGGTCGAAGGTCACGTGCAGGACATCCTCGAGTTCCTCGGCGAGGACTGAGTGGCTGGCGAAGGCGTCACGCGAAGCAGAGCGACGCCTTCGCCGCCGCCGGCGCACGCATGAACAGCGCGCCCAAGCGTCCGGTCCCGGTGTTCCCGCTCCCGGGCGTGGTGCTTTTTCCCCACGCGAGCCTGCCGCTGCACATCTATGAGCTGCGCTACCGCACCATGGTGCGCGATGCGCTCTCGGGCGAGCGGATGATCGCGCTGGCCACGCTCAAGCCGGGGTGGGAGCAGGACTACCAGGGCAGCCCGGAGTTTTACGAACTGGGCTGCGTGGCGCGCTTCGAGGAAGTCGAGTGGCTCCCCAACGATTGTTATGACCTGCGCATCACCGGCACGCATCGCGTGCGCTTCACGCGCACGGTGCGCGAGTTCCCGTATCGGGCATGCGAGGTGGAGGTGCTGCCGACGCCGCCGTACGACGAGAGCGATCCGTTCACCGCGATGGAGCGCCACGCCTTACTGGAAGTGACGCGGCGCCTGCTACCGCTGGGCGCCGAAGTGTGGCTGCAGCCGCCGATGCCGGCTCCCGACGCGCCGCTCGAGACGCTGGTGAATGCGATCGCGCAGGCCGCGCGCCTGCCGGTCGACGCGCGCCTGGAGTTGCTGGCGATGGATTCGCTCTTCGATCGTTCGCGCCGGCTCACCGAGTTGCTGCGCCGCCGCGGGAGCGGTCCGGCCGCCGCGCCACCGGCACCGCCAGCGGGCCCGCGGCCGAACTGAGTGGCCCGCCGCGAGCGCTCGAAAATGCGCTGTTTCACGAAACGGACAGTGGAGTCCCCCGATCCCACATCCGTCCGCTCGATCTACAACGCATCCTGAAGCGCTCGCCGTCTGGCCGACGCAGCCCTGTCGTCGTGCGCGGGCTAGGGCCACTTTTGTCCGTAAGCGTGGGTCCAGTCGTTGCGCAAGGCTGAACGGCCGCGATGATGGAGAGGCAGGCCGGGCCCACACAAGGACAATATGCGAAGTGCCTGTCGCGTATGGCACCCCGGGGCCGGAGCTATTAGACTGCGCCCCATGCGATTCCCAGCCGAGCCGTTCCGGATCAAGGTCGTCGAACCCCTGCGCCGCGTCAGCCGTGAGGAACGCGAGCGCCTCATCCGCGAGGCGGGCCTGAACATCTTCGCCGTCCCCGCGGACAGCATCTACGTGGACCTGCTGACCGACAGCGGCACGTCGGCCATGAGCGACCGCCAGTGGGCGGCGATCATGATGGGCGATGAGTCCTATGCGGGTAGCCGGAACTTCTATCATTTCGAGGCCGCCGTCCGGGACATCTTCGGCTACAAGCACGTGATCCCCACGCATCAGGGGCGCGTCGCCGAGAACCTGCTGTTCTCGACGGTCTTGAAAGCCGGCGACATCGTGCCGAACAACATCCACTTCGACACGACGCGCGCGAACGTGCAGCACCAAGGCGCCGAAGCGCTCGACTTGGTGATCGACGAGGGTCACGACCCCACGTCGCTGCATCCGTTCAAGGGCAACCTGGATCCCGCCAAGCTCGACGCGCTGCTCACGGTCGAGCGCGCCAGGGTTCCGCTCGTGATGCTCACCGTCACGAATAACTCGGGCGGCGGCCAGCCCGTCTCGCTCGCGAACGCGCGTGCCGTGCACGACGTCTGCAAGCATCACAAAGTGCCGCTGTTCTTCGACGCGTGCCGCTTTGCCGAGAATGCCTACTTCATCCAGCAGCGTGAGAGCGGGTGCGCGAACAAGTCCATCCGCGAGATCGCGCAAGAGATGTTCGCGCTCGGCGACGGCTGCACCATGAGCGCCAAGAAGGACGGCCTGGTCAACATCGGCGGCTTCCTCGCGCTCAATGATTCCGAGTGGTCGCAGCGCATCACGAATCTGCTCATTCTCATCGAAGGCTTCCCCACGTACGGCGGTCTCGCCGGCCGCGACCTGGAAGCCATCGCGCAGGGCCTGCAGGAAGTGCTCAGCGAGGACTACCTCGCCTTCCGCATCGGCCAGGTCGCGCATCTGGGCGAACGCCTGAGCGATGGGGGAGTGCCCATCGTGAAGCCTGTCGGCGGCCACGCGGTGTACATCGACGCGAAACGCTTCCTGCCCGGCATCCCGCAGAGTGAATTCCCCGGCCAGGCGCTGGTGGTGGCGCTTTATCTGGAATACGGCATCCGCGCGGTCGAAGTCGGCAGCCTGATGTTCGCGCAGAAGGACGAGAAGACCGGCGCGATGGTGTACCCCAAGCTCGAACTGGTGCGGCTGGCGGTGCCTCGGCGCGTGTACACCACCGAACACATGCGCTATGTGGCCGACTCCGTGATCGAGCTCTACAACAACCGCGAGAAGCTGCGCGGCCTGCGGCTCACGTACGAAGCGCCGGTGCTGCGCCACTTCACCGCGCGCCTCGAAGCGATCGCCGCCAGCCCGGCCGGCGCTGCGCGCTGACGCCTTTCCCTTTTTCCGGGAGTCCCTCTCGATGAGCACCGCCCTCAAGATCGGCCACGGCTTTGCGCTGACCTGGCTCGGCCATAGCGCCTTTCACCTGCTGACGCCGGGTGGCAAGCACGTGTTGTTCGACCCATGGCTGGGAAATCCGCGCGCGCCCAAGGGTTTCGCCGTCGACCAGCTCGACGCCATCCTGCTCTCGCACGGCCATGGCGATCACGTGGGCGACACGGTGGCGCTCGCGCAGGAGCACGGCTGCGCAGTGATCTGCGGTTACGAACTGAGCCTGATCCTGGAGGAGCAGGGCGTGAAGACGGCGATCGGCATGGGCAAGGGCGGCACGGTCGAGGCGGCAGGTGTGCGCGTGACCGCAACGCATGCCATTCACTCCAGCAGCGCGGACGTCGCGGGCGCTCGTGTCTACGCGGGTGAGCCGCTGGGCTTCGTGGTGAAGCTCGAGAATAGCGTGGCCCTTTATTTCGCCGGCGACACCGGGCCGATGAGCGACATGGCGATGATCGGCGAGCTGTACGCGCCGGAGGTGTCGATCCTGCCGATCGGCGACCTGTACACCATGGGTCCGCGCGAAGCGGCGTGGGCAGCTGGCAAACTGGGCTCGCGCTTCGTGGTGCCCATGCACTACGGCACGTTCGGAGCGCTCACGGGCACCCCCGAAGCACTGCGCGGCGAACTCCAGGCGCGGGCCGTTGCGGCGATCGTGATCGCGCCGGAGCCCGGCGAGCGAGTGGAGTAGCGCCGGGCTCAGGGACTAGCGCCCGGCGGTGAGCGCGGCCACGAGGTCGTAGCTCGAGTGCACGAGGATCGCGGTGGTGGTGTTGGCGCGCTTGCGGATCAGCCCCAGCAGTACGCCGAGCAGCGCGATCGTGAGCATGCCGAACCACGTGTACTGAAGATGACCCGCGGCGAACAGGATCGATGAGAACACGATGCCCAGCCGCGGCTGCAGCGCGCCGCGCACGGTGACCTCCTCGCCTGCGCCGGCAGAGATGCCCAGCACGATCGACGCCATCACGCTCAGGTGCGCGGCGATCAACTGCGTGGCCTGACCGTCGATGGCATACAACGCGGAAAAGCGCGTGCGCTCGATCCACTCCATGCCCGCGTTCACGCCGAACGCGGCGGCGAAGCCGAGTGCCGCGATCACAAAGTCACCGCTGCTCATGCGCGTGAGCCCTAGGCGCGCGAGCGTGGCGCGGAAGTCGCGGCGCACGAACAGTCCCACGCCGGCCAAGGCGATGAGCACCTCGCCCGCGAGCTGCGCCAGCAACGCTCCGGGATCGGCCAGGTCCGCGCCGCTCGCTTGGAGCGTCTTGAGCAGATCGGGCAGCAGCAGCTGCCCCGGCACCGGTGCGAGCAACGCGATAACGAACACGCGCGCCGTCAGCCGCCGCGTGCGGCCCACGCTGCTCACGTTGCCTCCGCGGAAGAGGAACCGCGTGATCGCATCGGCGACCGGGCGCCACACGAGCAACAGGCACACGAGGGCGGCGCCGCGGCACCAGAGCGCGGCGAGCTTCTCGTTGGGCCCTGGCGCATCCTGCAGCGCGAATGTGGCGAGCCCCAGGTACATGAGCGCGCCGGTCACCGGCACCAACGCGCGCACGATCGTGCGCGTGAGGATGCCCTTGAAGCTGCGCGCCGCATATTCGCTGTGCACCCAGTCGCGATAGCCTGCGAATGCGGCGGCGGCGTCGCTTGCCTGCGCGAGCGCAAAGAGCCCGGCGAACGCGATCAAGGCAGCGCCTTCGCTGTGGCCCAGGATCAGTGTCACGCCGCCGCCTGCGAGCAGCAGCAGCAGCCAGAGCCCCAGCCCGCGCTGCACGCCGGCGGGCGAGAGCGGGCTCTCGCTGGCGCTGGCGCCGTCGCCGCCCGGATCGGCGGCCGGCTCGATCGGTGTCGCGGGATCTGCTTGCGTGATCTCGTCCATGCCGCGAGCATAGGGGCGGCCGACAGGAGGGTCCACCCATGCAGGTACAGGTGTTGTTCTTTGCGATGGCGCGTGAGCGTGCGGGTACATCCGCTCGCGCACTCGAGCTGCCCGCCGGCAGCCGCGTGAGCGATGCGCTCGATGCCCTGGTGCTCGCGCACCCCGCGCTCGAGCCCATGCGCGCGCATCTCGCGCTGGCCGTGAATGGCGACCTCGCGCGCGCCGGCGATGCGCTGCCCGACGGCGCCGAACTGGCGCTGCTGCCACCGGTGAGCGGTGGCTGAGCGCCGCGTGAAGACCCCGCGCGCCAAGGCCGCCTCCACGGCGCCGGCGCCCACTTCGCCGGCGCCCACGCCGCGCGTGCGCTGGAGCGTGCTGCCCGCCACGCGCGAGCGCTGGCGCGATGTCGCCGCGCTCTTCGGCGCCAAGGGAGCCTGTGCCGGCTGCTGGTGCATGTGGCCGCGTGTGACGGCGGCCGAGTCGCGCGCGCTCGGCGCGGACGGCCGCAAGAAGCGCTTTCGCAGATTGATCGCCAGCGATGCCGTGCCCGGGCTGATCGCGTACGACGCCGGGACCCCCGCCGGCTGGATCGCGATCGCGCCGCGCGCCGAGTACCGGCGCTTGGAAGGCTCGCGCGTGCTCGCGCCCGTCGATGAGCAGGCGGTGTGGTCGGTGCCGTGCTTCTTCGTGGGGCGCGAACATCGTGGCAAGGGCCTGACCGTGGCGCTGCTCAAGGCCGCGTGCCGCTGGGCGGCGTCGCAAGGCGCGACCATCGTCGAGGGCTACCCCAACGATCCCACTCACTCGAAGTCGCCGCGCATGCCGGCGGCGTTCGCATGGATGGGCATCGCGTCCAGCTACACCGCGGCCGGTTTCAAGGAAGTCGCGCGGCGCTCGCCGCTGCGGCCGATCATGCGCAAGCGCGTACGGGCCGCCCGTGGCTGAGCTCACGCACGCGCCGCTCGACGATGCCGCGCTCACACGCGCGGCTGCGGCGCCGGACTGCGGCGCGATCGTCACGTTCCTTGGCACCACGCGCGATCATCACATGGGCAAGCGCGTGCTGCGGCTTGCGTACGAGGCGTATGAGCCCATGGCGCTCGCGGCGATGGCGGCCATCGAGCGCGCCGCGTGCGAGCGCTTTGCGATCCGCAGCTGTGGAATCGCACATCGGCTGGGTGAGGTGCCGCCCGCGGAGGCGAGCGTGGTGGTCGTGGTCGCGGCGCATCATCGTGGCGCGGCGTTCGATGCCTGTCGCTGGGTGATGGACGAGCTCAAGCGCACCGTGCCCATCTGGAAGAAAGAGCACTTCGAGGGCGGCGACGCGCAGTGGGTCCAGGGCACGCCGCTCGCGTGAGGCGCTAACGCGCTCCAAGCGCGCGCGCGGCCGGCAGCCGGGCGCCGGTGGAATCGAACAGCGCGCAGTTCTCCCACGGCGATGGTGCGCCGGGCACGCTCACCCATGCCGGTTCCCACCAGTACAGCCCTGCGCCGCGGCCCAACGGGATGTCGGCGAGCGCCGATCGCACCGCACGCACGAAGATGGCTTGCGACTCGAGCGACGCATCGAGCCCGGGCAGCAACGCGCGCGTATCGCCCATGATCTGCTGCGCAAAGCGCCGCGTGCTATCGCCAGCCGCCGCAGGCGCGCCGGAGGCGCGCAGCGTGAATGGATACGCGGTCTCGACCACGTACACGGGCCGCTGGTAGCGCCGCGCGAGCATCGCCAGGTTACCGCGCAGCGCCGGGATGCCGCCGTGCCACAGCGGGTAGTACGACACACCGATCGCATCGAAGCGCAGGCCACTCACGATCAGGTGATCGAAGAACCACCGGCACGCCGCGCTGTCACCGCCGGCAGACACATGCACCATCACGCTCACGGGCGCAGTGCCGGCTCCGGCGCGCACGCCGCGTGCCGCGTGTTCGAGCAGCGACGTGAAGCGGCTCCATTCGTCCCGGTTGTCTCCTTGGATGTGGCCGCGCTCCCACATCATGCCGTGATCGACCTCGTTGCCCACCTGCACCATGGCAGGGGGCGTGCCTTGCGCGACCAGGTCGGCGACGGTCTCTCTCGCCCAGCGTTCCGTGGAGTCCGCGAGCGCAGCAAAGTCGAGCGCGCTCCAGGCCGCGGGCGTGGGCTGGTGCGCGGGGTCCGCCCACGTGTCGCTGAAGTGCAGGTCAAGCAGCAACCGCATGCCCGACGCATGCGCGCGCCGCGCCATGGCCAGCACTGTGGGCAGCGCGCTCGCGGAGTCGCCGGGCGTGTGCCAGAGCCGCAGTCGCACGGCATCGATGTCCGCGCGATGCAACAGCGTGAGCGCATCGGCCTCGCCTTGGCCATCGTGGAAGCGCGCGCCGGCCGCCTCGATGCGCGGCAGCGACGAGAGGTCGGCGCCATGATCGAACGCGCGCGCGGGCGCCGCGATCGCGCCGGTGAGCACGACCGCAAGTGCCAGCACGCGCGCAGGCACGCGCCCCGCGCTCACGCGCCGCGCGCTCACGCGCCGCGCGCTCATGCGTGCCCCTGTGCGACCGCGAACGCGGCGGTGGCTTCCTCGCGCACGAACGGATCGGCGTCGAGCATGGCGCCCTTGAGTGCTTCGCGCGCCTCGAGTATCTCGCGCGAAGTGGCGCCTGCCGCGCCGTCACCGCGCGCGAGCTGGCCCAGCGCCCACGCGGCGTGACCGCGCACCAGCGCTTCTTTGTCGCGCGTGAGCGTCTGCATGAGCGGCGCGATCGCCTGGCGCTCGCCACGGTTGCCGAGCGCGACACACACGTTGCGCACGAACCCTGCGCGGTTTGCGCGGCGGATGGGACTGTCCGCGAAGAGTTCCATGAATTCCTGTTCGCCGATCCGCAGGAAGCGCTCGAGCGACCAGCCGCTCAGCTCGTTCGCATGCAGCCGCGCCTCGCGAGCGGGCGGCGCGAAGCGGTTCCACGGGCAGACCTCCTGGCACAGGTCGCAGCCGAAGATCCAGTCGCCGATCGCCGGGCGCAATTCGCGCGGGATCGGCCCGCGCAGCTCGATCGTGAGGTACGAGATGCACAGCCGCGCGTCGACCTGGTACGGCGCGACGATCGCGCGCGTGGGGCACACGTCGATGCAGCGCGTGCACGTGCCGCAGTGGTCTTTGCCAATGGGCACGTCGGGCTCGAGCTCGCGGTCCATGAGGATCTCGCCGAGCAGGAACCACGAACCGCGCTGCGGATGCAGCAGCCCCGAGTGCTTGCCTGTCCAGCCGAGGCCGGCGCGCTCCGCCCAGCCACGCTCCAGGATGGCGCCGGTGTCGGCGTACCAGAGCGAGTGCGAGCCGGGGAAGAGTTCCGTGCGGATCCAGCGCTCCAGTGGGAGCAACTTGTCCTTCATGATGCGGTGATAGTCCTCGCCGGCCGCATAGCGCGCGATGCGGCCCAGCCGCTGGTCGCGAGCGATGTCGCGATCGGGCGGATGACACAACGCCACGCACAGCACCGAGCGGATGTCCTTCACAAGCAACTCCGGCTTCGCGCGGCGCGCGCGGTGCTTGTCGGACGCCAGCCACGCCATCTCGCCATGCCGGTCCGCCGCGAGCCATGCGTCGTAGTGCGCCTGCGCGTCGAGCCGCGCCACCGCCGCCACGCCAACGGCATCAAAACCCAGCGCGAGCGCGTGGGCCTTGAGCTCCTGCGTGGCGTTCATGCGCGCGTGGCCGGTGAGCGCGCCGTCAGCGCCCCGTGGAGTCAGCGGGTGCCGCGCTGCGCATACGCGGGTGCTTGACCGCCGAAGTGTCGCGCGCGAGCGGGCGCGCGGGCGGTTTGGACAGCGGCCGGCGCACCGGGATCGGATCGCCCGGCTTGTAGCGCGGCGGCGAGGGGGCATTCGGTGTCGCGGGCAGCACAGGCGCCGGCGAGGATTCGCCGCTGCGCAGCGAGCGCAGTTCCCGCGCAACGGCTGAGACCGCGCGTTCGGTGCGCGACTGCAACTCCTGGATGCTGTGCGGGCGCACGTCGCCCGGCAGCCGCATGCGCTGCGGTTCATCGTTCGTGCGCTGCGCGGGCATGGGCGCGCCCAGCCGGCTGAGCATGCCCGCATCGGGTCCGCGGTTGAAGTACACGCCGTTCGAATGACCGGCGTTGAACACGCCGCGCACATCGCCCTTGGCGTTGGCGAGGTTGGTGATGAAGCTCGCCTGCACGCCCGCGCCGCCATCGGAGAGCGCGCGCGCCGGGATGAACGTGAACGCGCCACCGGGCACGCGGTCGAACGAGTCGTAGTCGTTCGGCCCGAGCGCCGCCCAGCCGACCAGATCGCCGACCGACACCCACGCGACCCACGATGGCGCCCACAGGCCGCCCGGTTGCCACACCCAGCCCTGATAGTTGTCGTAGAGCCAGCTGCCGTAGTGATAGGTGATCCAGCCGAAGGGCTCGGTGGAATTCCAGATCCAGCCGTACACATCGGAGGGCTCCCACCAGCCCTCCTGGTAGGGCCGCCACGCGACGAAGTTCACCGCCGGGCGGAACACCCATCCGTAGGGCTCGATCAGCGTCCAGTCGCCGTAGGACTCGAGTTCGTCATAGAACGGCCGATAGGCGGGCGGCAGGCCGATACGGGCCGCGGGCATGGCGGGCCGGTAGTTGCCGGCATCATTGGGCCCCTGCACCTCGTCGCCACCCACAACGGCACAGCCGGTCGGGGAGAGCGCGAGAAGCGCGAACAGGCTGAGCGTCAACCATCTGCGGAACAAGATGCACCTCGCGGGCTGGACGAGCGGGCCGAAGACTCCAAGCCACCATACACCGCCTTCGGATGCAGGGACATACCCCGAAAGCTCTCATTTCCGTTCACGGAAGGCGGCACGTCGGCCGCCAAGCGCTCGGCCTGCGGTGCGCGGGTCCCGATACCGATCATGCGGGCGCAAGTGGAGGCGCCGGAATGGGATGCCCCGCTAAGGAGTTGTCATATTGTGCCTTGGCATTGAAGTTCATTTGCAATCCCCGACAATGCTGACATACTTCTAGCCCCCCTCGTACGGATGGTCCGTGCGAATCCTCCAGACCGCCATACGAAATGAGGGACGCTATGCGTCGTCTTGTCACCCCGTTGTGCCTTGCCCTCGCCGCAGCCGCCTTTGCCGGCTCTTCTTTCGCCGCGACGCTCGATAGCCCCCAGATCCAGCCCGTGGTCTCCGGCCGTACCAGCATCAAGGTGCAGGTCGCTGCGGGCCAGAGCGGTGCTCCCGCCGGCTTCCGTGTCCAGTGGATGCCTGCGTCCACGTTCGACGCGACCGGCACCTGGCCGGCCTCGGGCGATGCCTCGCTGATGCAGGCCGACTTCACGGGCACGCCGACGCTCAACACGACCGATGGCACGGCGAGCTTCCGCCTCGGCTCGAACGCCGTCGCCGGGCTCCAGATCGGCGACCTGTTCGACGAGACCGGCCTGTCGGCGAACCTCAATTCCGTCCAGGAGCTCGCTGCGAACAATGACTACGTCGTGCGTGTGCAGGCGATCGGTGATGCCGGCGTCGACGCGAGCACGTGGTCGGCGACGATGCGCGTGGCGGCCGCGAACACGGCGATCCAGAACTGCACGTTCACGCAGGGTTACTGGAAGAACCACGCGAACGTGTGGCCGGTCAGCAGCCTGATGATCGGCACCGTCACTTACACCGAGGCGCAGATACTTCAGATCTACAATCAGCCGGCGGCAGGCAACGGCCTGATCTCACTCTTCCATCAGCTGAGCGCGGCGAAGCTCAACATCGCCCAGGGCGCGGTTGCGCCGGCAGCGGTGGCGACGGCGCTCGCGAATGCCGACGCCCTGATCGGCAATCTGGTCGCGCCGCCGATCGGCTCGGGCTCGTTGTCGCCCAGCTCGACGAGCGCGCTCACGCAGACGCTGGATGACTTCAACAACGGCGTCACGGGCCCGGGCCACTGCGGCACGGTCGGCGCGAAGTCTGCCACGTGGGGTGTGCTCAAACTGCGCTATCGCTAGTCGAAGCTCTCGCGACAATTCAACGGGGCGCCTCCCTTGCGGGGGCGCCCCGTTCGCTTTGCACTCGCGGTTGCCGGCGTCGCGCGCCTAGAGCTGCTTGTAGTTCGGGCCGCCGCCGCCTTCGGGCGTGGTCCACGTGATGATCTGGTACGGGTCCGCGATGTCGCAGGTCTTGCAGTGCACGCAGTTCGACGCGTTGATCTGCAGTTTGAGCGCATCACCGCCCTTGGCTTGGTCCGGGACCATCTCGTACACCGCAGCAGGGCAGAAGTGCTGACAAGGATTGCCGTACTCGCTGCGGCATTTCGTGGCGCACACGCTCGTGTCGGCGACCAGAAGGTGCACGGGCTGGTCTTCCTCGTGCATCGTGCCGCTCAGATACACGTCAGCGAGCTTGTCGAACGTGAGCACGCCGTCCGCCTTGAGTGGCGCCAGCTTGCCGTGTGGGTGCACGGCCTTGAGCTTCTTCATGCGCTCGTGGCTCGCGTGGCCCTTGAGGTGATCGCCCAGCGGATCGAGCCCGCCCATGGCCATCTGGAAGCCCGTGCGTGGCAGCGCCGACCACAGGCCGCCATCAAACGCCTGGTGGAAATTGCGCATGCCGCGCAACTCCGCGCCCGCCCATGAATCGTTCACCTTCTGCTCGTA
>JANYBS010000170.1 GCA_025360715.1 Candidatus Eiseniibacteriota bacterium
CTGTTCACGCTTCCAGCGGCTTCGGCGGGTCGCTTCTACAAGAGCTGGGGCGCCGAAGAGTCCGGGCAACGCTTCTGGGTGGTCGTACCGCCGCCACGCACCACCTCAAGCATGATCGACGTGGTGACGGACTTCGGCCAGCTGATCGACCACAAGTAGCGCCGGGACATCAGGAGAAGCGATGCGATCTCGTTGGCAGTGCTTGCTGGTGGCGCTCGGGCTGGTCGCCGCAGTGCGGTGTGCTCATGCGGGTCGGCCTGCCGCTTCGCCCGACACACTGCTCACCAGACGACTCGCGCAGACAACCGCTTTCATCGACGCCCGCCAGTTCGCCGCGGCCGACAGCGCCGCCGCATTCGCGATCGCAGTCGCCCAGCCACGCGTGGCAGTGGATTCCGTGGCCCTGGCGAGGTTGCTGCTTTATCGCGGCGACTCGCGCTATGCGCTAGGGCAACTGGGAGACTCCATCGGAACGCAGAGCATGTTGCGCGCGCTCGCCATCCACGAGCGCCTGAGCCATCCAGATGTCGCGCTCTGGGTGCAGACGGCCAATGCCCTTGGCCTCACGCTGGCAGATGCCGACCACGCGGACTCTGCGCTGGTGGTACTCGCGTGGGCAAGGCCGCTACTGCGGCCGTCGGTGGCGGGAGTCGATTCCATGCTGGCCGATGTGCTCATCACGACCGGTGCTGCGCAGGAGCGCGCCGGCCGCACGGCGCGGGCCGTCGCCGCCTTCGATTCGGCGCGGGTGATCCGTGAGCGCCTGCACGGCCGCTTGCATCCGTCAGTGGCCGACGCGCTGTCGGAAGAGGGCACCGCGTACGCGCGCGCTGACCAGCTGGAGGCCGCCGAATCCGTCCTTGTGCAGGCGATCGACATCCTGGAGCGCACCGTGGGCAAGGACAGCCGGCAGCTGATACGGCCGATCGCGGCCTTGGCTGGCGTGCAGAGCCATGCGGGTGAAGTCGCGCGTTCGATCGAGCTCCTGGAGCGGCAGCTCGACATCGTAGCCAAGACGAGCGGGCCCGGATCGCCGCGCATGATCCCCGGGCTCTACAACATCGCGATCCGGCTGTTCGAATTCGGCGATTTCGCGTCGGCCTTCCAGGCACTCAAGGCCTTACTGCCCCGCGCGGAGGCTGCCTTTGGTGTGGGCGGCAGCCGCACCGAGTCGGTGCGATACATGGCCGGTGCTGCGGCGATCCAGATGGGCGATACGACGTCGGCAGCCCTGTACCTGACGCGCGCTCGCCAGGAATTGCAGTCGCGTCCGATGGACCAGAATCATATCTCCACCTTGATCGAACGCTTCTACTCGGTTCTCTTGCGCCGCCGCGGGGATCTGAAGGGCGCCAACAACGTGCTGGCCCAGGCGATCGTGCGTGAGGAGACGTCGCCGGCGACATTTCACGACGCGCTGGTGCAACTGCTCGACGCTCGGATCGGAGTGCAGCTGGCGCTGGGCGATACCACAGGTGCGGACCACACGTTGGCCGACATGGCCGCGCGCTATGCCGATGCAAGTGTGGTCGGCGAGGGGAACCGTGCGAGCTATCTGCGCACGCGCGCGGTCACCGAACTGGCGCGCGGCCGGCGTGAACTGGCGTGGGACTACGCGTTGCAGAGCGAAGCAGCCGATCGCGCCGACCTGTTGCGCAACGTGCGTTCGCTGTCGGATGAGCGCGCGCTGCAACTGGCCGGCAACCGCGGCGAGGCGCTCGATCCGTTGCTGCGCATGGCGCTGCACGCCGACGAGCGCACGGCGCAAGTGGCGTGGGACCGCATCGTGCGCTGGCGCGGCTTGGTGACGAGCGAACTCGCGGCGCGGCACCTGCCGGCCGCGGCCACGAGCGATACCGCGCTCGTGCGCGCGCATGACGAATGGCTGGCGGCATTGCGGCACGGCGCGCGCATCGAGGTGTCGGGCGCATCGGCCGACGAGGTGGCGCGCAGCCACGCGCAGGCGGATCAAGCCGAGCGCGACTTCGGCGCGCTGGCCGCCGCGCGCGGCGTGACGCGCGACACCGCGGCGGTGACGCTCGCGCGCGTGCGTGCAGAGCTCGATGCCGGCACTGCGCTGGTTTCGTTGGTGACGCTCGATGCGCGCACGGACTCGGCGCGCGTGGTGGCGTTCACGACGCGCGGCCCCACCGGCGCGGTCGCGTGCGAGGACCTTGGCCGTGAACGCGACCTGCGCGCGCGGGTGTTGCGCTGGCGCGCATCGATCGAGCATCCGCCCGTGGCTTTGCGGGCGCGTGCCGACGAGCAGCGTTCGCGCGTGTTGGGCGTGGCTGTACGCGCGCTCACTTGGGACCGCATCGCCGCGCACGTGGCGGGCGCGCACGACGTGGTGATCGTCGCCGACGGCCTGCTCGCGGATCTGCCCTGGCCGGCGCTGCCAGTGGCCGATGCGCGGTACGTGGCCGACGACGCGCGCGAGATCCGCACGCTCGAGGCCGAGCGCGACGTGCTGGCCGCGCGCTCGAGCGCCGGCCGCGGATTGCTGGCGGTGGGCGATCCCGACTACGACCAGCAGCCGGCACGCCCCGATACCGCGAGTGCGCCGGCGCCGGTGCTCGTGGCCGCGAACCTGGACCGCGTGCGCGGGCTTGCCGATGACTGCGGTGCCGCGCGCGCCTTCGTGCTGCCGCCATTGCCGGGCGCGCGCGCCGAGGTGGAAGTCATCGCGCGCGAGTGGGAGAGCGCCGCGCATGCCGGCGCAGCAACGCTGCTCGAAGGCGCCGCGGGCACGGAAGGCGCGTTCAAGCGCAGCGCGCCCGGGCACGAGGTGCTGCACCTGGCGACGCACGGGATCCTGTGGGGCGACGGCTGCGCGCCCGAGCGCGCAGGCCTGCGCGGCGTTGGTGGTGTCGACGCACTCGAGACGCCCGTGAAGCGCGCAGCGCCGATTGCACGGAAGTCGCCGCCGGCCAAGGCGCCTGCCACTGCGCCCGTGCTGACTCCCTCGCTGTCTCCCTCGTTGTCTCCCACGTTGTCTCCCACGTTGTCTCCATGGAGCGGCCGGCGCGTGTGGCTCGCCCTTGCCGGCGCCAATCACGGCCGCACGAGCGCGCGCGACGAGAACGACGGCCTGCTCACCGCCGGCGAGGTCGTGGGCTTGGACCTGAACGGCGTCGACTGGGTGGTGCTGAGCGCCTGCCAGAGCGGTGTGGGCGAGCAATGGCC
>JANYBS010000177.1 GCA_025360715.1 Candidatus Eiseniibacteriota bacterium
CTCTCGGCCGGCGACAGGAGACGAGCGCATGATCGTTCGCATCGAGACTGCCGAAGCTCTCCGTGAGCGTATGGAGCGCGGTGAAGGCTATCTCTACAACGATTTCGGCGGACGGGATCCGCGCATGTGCCCGATCCACGCAATGCGCTGCCGCTGGATCGCGACGATGCTCAAGCCGCCCTCGGGCAGGCTGGGCGTACCCAAGCTGTGCAGCGATGACTTCGACGAGCTCGTCGGCGAGATCGAGCGGCTCGGCAAGGTCTGGGCGATCTGCGGCAGCGAGCCCGCACTACGGGGCGGTGCACCAAAGGCGACCGCGAGTCCAGAGACAACGGTGCCGCGGCTCGGCCGGGCGCTGACGCCTACTGCCGTCGGCAGCAGTGACACGACGTCACGCTTCACGGTCACTCGCGCTGAGGATCAAGTGCGGGTGCGGAGCGAGTACCGATTGCAGTTCGACTCGAAGCCCGGGACTCGCGCCCTCAAACAGGCCATCGGTGACGCGGTGCGCGAACTGCGCGCCCCGGCGGGCCATATGCTCGAGGCGATCTACACATCGGCGAGCACGGAAAGCGTCGATGCCGAGAATGTCCTGCTCTATAACGTGGATACGGGCCGCTTCGCCGCATGCACGGCGGAGGGTCTGAGATTCGAGCGCGTTCACGCGATGCCCGCAGACGGATCCGCGCACGCACATGACTATCGCATCGTCCCGCTCGAGTCGCGCTCGACACACTGGCGCGAACTGCGCGAGGTCGTGCGCATTCTCGGAATGCCGCTGCCCGCTCTCTCTGCCGACATGAAGCCCGACGGCATCTGGCTCGCAGTGCGCGAACACGCGCCCGCCGACGCGCGCGTCACGCGCGGTGCGTATGGGCTGGAGCTCACGCTGACTCGCGCCGCTCATGCCAGGTCCGCGCCCGTGGGACTTCTGAAACCGCTCATCGACGGTGTCGTCGCGGGACTCGAGTCCCACAATGGACAGGATCTCGAGACCGTCTCGGCCGTGCTCGCCGCGCGACTCGGGATCAAAGGCGAGATCGTGAGCGCCCACCTCATGGATCATTCGCGGGCCTGGCTCGGCATCCGGCGCTTGCTCCACCCGCGCGCCGGGGGCGTCCAGTGGGCTCCAGGCGACGATGCGTGTGTCAGTGCGACGTTGCGCGTGAAGCACGGCACCGAGGCGATCGACCGGCTCGACGTCTGTGTGGCTCTCGTGGAGCCCTTGACTCCCTGAAGTGTCGCGGCACTTCTTCGCGCTCGATCACGACGTGACGCTGACTCGCCCGACTCTCACCGAATGGCGCATGGTAACCAGCAGGTGATGCTCTGCGAGCGCGGCATTCGCGACAAGATCGCGCCCATGGCGCGCGCGTCGGTGGCGGCAGGGGCCGACGGCTTGATCATCGAGGTCCACCACGATTGCCGGCGTGGTGGAGCGGACGGTCTAGCGGCCAGCCACGCCACGCGTGGCTAAGGCGCCACCACGACCCGCTGCTTCACCGGGTGGCGGCCGTCGTCGAGGCGCACGAAATAGACGCCGGCCTTGAGCTGTCCGCGCGGGATCGAGTACTGGAAGACGGCGGGGCCCGTGAAGGTCTTCGTGGCACACTCGCGACCCGTGATGTCGTAGATGCTCAGGCGCGCCTGCACCGCGTCGGGGATGCCGATCGGCAGCGAGAACTCGCCGCGGCACGGGTTCGGCGAAGGCCGCCCCATCTGGATGACGTTGCCGATCGCGAAGACCGGGTGCTCCTCGCTGGTGTGCGTAAAGGCGTCCTGCTGCCAGAGCAGCTTGTAGGAATACAGATGCCCCGGCGACGTGCCCACATCCACGTACGAGCGGATTCCGGGCTCCTGCTCGTGCGAGAGTCCGAGCGTGTCCCACACACTCGACGTACTCTCGCGCCGCAGCACGCGCATCGCGAACGCCGGGTCATCGCCCGTCACTTGCCAGCGCACGGTGACGTTCGTGGGATTCGAGTTCACGTCGAAGAGACTCGCGGACACCGCCGGCATCGCCGCCGAGACACCGGCCGTGTGCAACGTGTCGCCTTGGTCGATCCATGTGACGCGATATTCGTAGAGCGGGCCCACACGAGCCGTGAAGTCATCGAAAGCCAATGAGTCCAGACCGATCGCTCCACCCGCATGCGGCACTGCGGTGATCAAACCAAGCGCGCTCCACGGCCCGGCGGATACCCTTCGCTCGAGCGTCGCACCGAAGTGAGTGGTCACTCCGGCGTTCAGCATCGGCGAAGTCACCCAGCTCACGGTCACGCGATCGGGGCGCCCACGAGCGACACCGGAAAGCGGCACCTGACCGGTCGTCCCGCTGACCAACGCCGAAGTCGAGAGCACCCAACTCAAGCGGTAGGCGTACGCATGGCCGGGCTGCACGGTGCGGTCGTCGTATTGGAACGATGGGCCGTTGCTCGTGCGAAAAAGCGTGAGGTACGAGAACGGCGCGCCCCGGTCGCTGCGCTCGAGCGCCACGACGAACGTGCTGTCGATCGGGTGGACGTTCCACCGGGTGACCACGTGATACGTGCCGAAGGTGGCCGGCAGTGTGTCGACCTGTGCGGCAAGCATCACCGTCGTATCGGGCGCGCTGTAGCGCATCACGTTGTCGCCTTCCTGCCAGCGCGTTCGGTAGACGAGACGGTCGCCCTGTTGCGTGGGGAAGGCGGTGTAGTGCGCGTGGCCATCGTCGCCCACTTGCATCGCTGACTCCGCGATCTCGCCCGATCCGTTCGCATTTCGCATGATCGCCAGATTGAATGTACCCGCATCGGGCGCGTACCAGTCGAAGTCGATCTGCTGCGGCGTGTCGTGCTTGGCGAACAGGACCGGCGCATGCAAAGCAGTCACGACCGTCTCCGCGAGCGTGTCGGCACCCACGCCGTCGTTGACGACGATGCGATAGCGGTAGCTACCGCCCGAGGTGACCGCGTGGTCGTCGTACGCGAGCTGACCCGCGAACGCGAGGTTGCCCGACGCCGAGGCCATGATCGTCGCGACCGTCGCGTAGACGCCCGCCGTGCCCGAGGCGCGCTGGATACTCCAGACGAGCCCGGTGTCGATGGGCGTCACCTGCCAGTGGCCGTCGATGTGGTCCGAGTACGGCACGAGCGTCGTCGTGGCCTGCGCGGCGGGCACCACATCGGTGAGCACAGCGCTGTAGCGCGTGACGCCCTGTTCGGGCCACGCCAGGCGCATGTGCACGAGCGAGCCCAGGCGCAGCGGCGAGATCGAGACGTTCAGGTTTCCAGACGCGTCGAAGTGGCCCGGCCCGTCGGTCTGCCAAGGGCCGTTGTCGCGCTGCACCTCGACGTTCGTGACGAAGCCGGGGTTATTGGCCACATGCCAACCCGCGGTGAGCGCGCGCACGCCCGAGCTCTGCGCAAAGACGAGCGGCATGGCCGCGGTGTCAGCGAGCGTGCCCAAGCTCGTGCGCACGGTGTCGTTCACACCGCGCACATAGCGGAGCGCGTACTCATACGTGGTGTTGCGCGCGAGCGTGCTGTCGAGCAGCGTCATGCGCCGCGCATCGTCAGGCCACATCGGCCACGCCTGCGCCCAGCCGCCCATGCCCGTGCGGCGCTCGAACGCCGGCTGCAGCGCGGCGGTGAGGCTGTCGTTGGCGAGCGTGACCTGCACGTGCGCGCGGCCCACGAGCACGAACGCGCTGTCGAGCGTGAGTGCCATCGATGCGGGCGGGGGCGGCGCGGTGATGCGCACGTCACTACTCGAATGGTCGCCGCGGATGTCACTCCAACCCACCCGGTACCAAGAATCGTTCCCGGCCTCGACATGCGTGGAGAAGAAGTACTGATCTCCTTCGATAGAATCCGGAGACGCCTGAAGCACGCGGAAGCCCGTTTCGCTCACGGCGTGACCTTCCAAGCGCAAGGGGCCCAGCAGCGATCCCGTCACCGTAGCCTGCCAGCGCTGGATCCGCTGGCCGCGCACAAGCGTATCGCTGAGCAGTTGGCCAGTGAGGCTGGCGGCGGCAAGCGCCCGGTCGAACGCGATGCGCTGGTGGACCGCCTGTACGGGCTGCGGGAGCAAGTAACCAGTGCTACCGATCGTGGGCAGCACGATCACGTCCGCGCTGGAGTCATACTGCATCGCCGTCAATGAGGTGAGCTGCGAAGTCGCGAACGTGGTGGCGACGCTCAGCGGCTGCCACGAGGGCGTGGACGCCAGCGGGATGCGTTCGAGGTCGGCGGGCATCGCCAGGGCCACGAGGGCATCGCGAGAAGCGTCGTAGTCCAGCGCACCGATGGCGGTTGCAGGCGCTGTCCCCGCGACCGGCAGGGCTTGCCACTGCGGCGAGGCGCCGAGTGTGAGCGCGATGAACGTGTTCGCGGCACCGCTGCCCTCGCCACCCGTGAGGATCACGCGCTGTCGCACTGGATCGTAGACTGCGTGAGCGAACGCGGTCGGTGCGGGCGCAGTGCCAGCGGGATGTAGCTGCTCCCAGGACCCCGAGCCATCGAGCGGCCACGTCCACACGTCGTTGAAGTGGTTGCCCAACGTATCGCGACCACCGAACAAGATGAGCCTGCGGCCCTGCACATCGGTGACGAGCGAAGCACCATAACGCTGCGACGGCAGCGGCCCCACAGGCGTCACGCGCTGCCAGTCCGAGGCACCACTGCGGTCCAGGTACCAGAGGTCGTTCAACTGCCCGGTGATGACGAAGCCGGCGTAGAAGAAATAGTCGACCGTGGAGAGTGAGTCGCCGCCGAAGAGCCACAGCCGGTCCGCGATGGGATCGTAGGTCATCGCCGCACCCTCGCGTGCACCGGGGGCGTGGGGAAGAGCCGAGTCGAGGAACGCGCCATTCGAATAGAGCGCAGGCCCGCTTGCGATGTCGTAGGTGCGTCCGTACGACCCAGGCCCATAGTGCTGGCCCGTCACGCGCCCGCCGTACTGCAACACCTGGTGACGCGTGCCGTCGAATGCAATCGCGGCGTTCGAGACTGCCGACCCCGCGACCGTCGCCGGCAACCACACGGCGCCGCCCTGCGCCCGCGCGATGACCGGGAAGACGAGGAGCACGGTCATGGCGAGGGCGAACATTCGCCTGTGGCGCTGGACAGCAGACAGCATTCGGGAACTCCCCCGGTCGAGGTCCAAGCACCCTACACCGGTGCGCGGAGTATATTCCATAGTCTCTTCAGTGGGGGAGGACGGCTTGGGTTCAGCGCCCGATCACGACCCGCTGCACGTCGCGGTGCTGGCCATTCTCGAGGCGCAGGAAGTACACGCCGGCCTCGAGGGCGCCCTGGTCAAGCGCGAACGTGAATGCGCCGGGGCCCACGTAGCTGCGCACCAGACGCACGCGGCCGCTCACGTCGAGCACGCTCAGGTGGCTCGGCGTGGCATCGGGCAGCGTGAAGATCGCCGAGAAACCTTCGGGCGCGGGATTCGGGCGCGCGGGGCCCAGTCGCACGCCGCGG
>JANYBS010000186.1 GCA_025360715.1 Candidatus Eiseniibacteriota bacterium
GAGCCCAACTGCACCGAATGCCACGTGACCTTTGGCGAGACCGGCCAGATCCCGAACTTGAACACGCCGGGCGGCGCGATACGCATATTCGATCTGCCGCATTCGTATCGCCCCGGCAACACCTACGCGGTGCGCGTGCAGCTCGATAGCGACTCCACACGAACGCTCGCCGACCGGCGCTGGGGCTTCCAGTTGACCGCCGTCGCCGCGGCAACGGGCGCGGGCGCGGGCAGCTTCGTGGTGCCGAGCGTGGATTCGCTGCAGATCGTCGCCGGCGCGCCCGGCGATCCCGACAACCACTGGCCCACCCGCACGTACGTGGAGCACACGGCTGACGGCCTGCATCAGGGCGAGGCGGGCCCGGTGGAGTGGCGCTTTCTCTGGAAAGCGCCCGTCTCGCCTGCCGGCGCGGTGCTCTTCTTCGCCGCGGGCAACGCGTCGAACAGCAGCCTCGATGCCTCGGGCGACTACATCTACACGGTGTCGGATACGGTCGCCGACACGACCACCGCCACCGCGAACATCAGCTGGGGCAGGCTCAAGAGCCGCTACCGCTGACTCAGGCCAGGCTCACGCGATGCACGACCTCGAGCCTTTGTTCCGGGCCCCACGGCCAGCGGAAGCGCGCGGGGATGCTCGGCTGCTCGTGCGACGCGTGCCATTGGATGGCATGCATGTCGCCCTGCAGCTCGTCGGCGAAATCCGGATCCACGGCTTCGGCGGCGATCCACGCCATGTCGCGCGGCGGCGTCGCCAGACGCGGGCGGCGTACGATATCGCGGCGGTGATGCGCCAGCTGGCGGCTCATCCAGCCCACCATGCGCGGGCGCAGGTCGGAGAGCACATTGAAGCAGTCATGCGCGCCACGCGGATAGAACACCAGTTCGCGTTCGCAGCTGGCGGCGTCGAAGATGCGCAGGCTCTCTTCGCCCGGCGTGATCATGTCGTGCCCGCCGCCGCTCAGCATGAGCGGCCGGTCGAAGGTGGGCAGCGTGCTCTCGAGCGAGATGCGATGGATGTGCTTGCCCATCTCGGCTTCGTCCATGTCGTAGAGCGACGCCAGCTCGCGGCGCATGGCGGCGAGCGTCACGTTCCAGTAGACGTCGGCCGAGTAGGGCGGGCTCACCGCGGCCACCGCGCGCACGCGGTGATCGTGCCCAGCCATGCGGATCGCGCAATAGCCGCCTAGCGACAGGCCCATGTAGCCCACTGCGCCGGGGTCCAGCTCGGGATGCGACTCGATGTGGTTCATGATCGCCACGCCCACCGGGCGCGGTTCGGCCACGTAACTGAGCCGATGGAATGTCTCGCCCAGGCCTGGGCCATCGAACGACACCACCGCGATGCCGCGTTCCAGGTAGTGATCGCTCCACCAGTGCAGTTCTTCTTTGACGGCATTGGTGCCGTTGAAGATCACCACCACCGGGTGCGGCCCGTCGCCGTGCGGCACGCGCAGGTAGCCCTTGATGAGGCGATTGCGGAACGGCGCCTCGAACGGCACTGCGGGAATATCGAAATGCGGTGCGGCCGACGCGTACGCGCGCACGCAGCCCGCGTGCAGCTGCTTCTTGCGGTCGCGATCGATGAACATCACGTACTGCGCAAAGTTGTATGCGGCCGATGCGGTAAGGAATCGCTGCGCGGCGGCGGCCCGGTCGCCCAGCGCCAGAGCATCACGCCCGCCCTGTTCGCGGGCACGGGCCAGGGATTCCCATTCGTCGGCCCACGATTCCAAGCTCGAGATGCGGCCGAGTACGTGGTCCAGCTCGGCTGGCGTCACGCCATGGTTGGTGAACTGAAGCTTGCCCCACGCGGGCATCTGGCGGGCGGCGCCCAGGCGCAGACTCATGCGCACGAAGCCGGGGCGCAGCACCTGGCTACGCAGCATGTGCGGCACCAGCGTCTCGAGTCTGCCGCCCTTGACCGACATCGCGCGTCTCCCATGACGGGGGTGGGGAGCCGGCCATGCGCGGGGGAGCTTCCCGGTCGCGCCTGACCGGAGGTGGCTCTGCTTGCTTTGCTAAGAAGAGCATCCCCTGTGCCAGTCCCTGCACATGCGATGTCCCTACCGGCAAGTCTCGGCGCTTTTCCTGTATTCCTTGAGCGCGATGCACATTCCGGCCGCAGAAAGTGCGGGCCCGGCCGCCAGGCCGACGCGCGATCTCGGGGTGAGCACGCGCAGCATCGTCGCCATTCCACCCCACCGCGTGGCGCGGCCGCGACGGCGCGAAGGCCGCGCCAAGCGGTCTAGCCCGGACTATTCATGAACCGTGAGCCGAGGATGCGAGCGGTGGGCGGCTGCAGGCCGCGGGCTCATGAATAGTCCGGGCTATGGCTGGTTGGCGAAGCTCGCGACGCGGGCCCGGAAGGCCTCGAGCAGGCACAGGCCCAGCGCGCGGCCGGGCAGCGGGCGGCGGTCGAGCGTGGCCACGGGCAGCACTTCCTGCACCGAGTTGGTGAGGAAGACCTCGTCGGCATCGCGCAGGTCGTCCGTCGATAGAATGGCCTCACGCGCCGGGATCTGCAGCTCGGCGCAGAGCGCGAACACGATCGCCCGCGTCACGCCAGGCAAGACATTCAAGCTCACGGGCGGCGTGCGGACCTCGCCGGCCTTCACGACGAACACATTGCTGGCGGCACCCTCGAGCAACTGCCCGGTGGGCGAGAGGAGCAGCGTCTCGTCCACGCCCGCGGCGCGGGCCTGTTCGCGCGCCAAGTCCCACGCGAGCCGGCTCGTGGTCTTGTAGCGGCCCAGGAAGCCGGGCTCGAAGGGCTGCGGCGATACGATCGCGCTCGCTGCCGATTCGCGCTGCCCCGCCCACAGGCGGCTCGTCACGCTCTCGGCTTCGATCCACGCACCGGTGCGCGTGGGCCGGCCGCCGGCGATGCCGCGTGTGACCGTGAGCCGCACCACAGCGTCGGTCATGCCTTGCGACACCATGAGCTCGCCCACGGCGTCGCGCAGCCGCGCTGGCGCGGGCGGCACCGGAAAGCCCAACTCGGCGGCGGCCAGCACGAGGCGCTCCATGTGGCGCTCCCACGCGAACGGCCGGCCGGCGTACACGCGGATGGTCTCGAAGATCGCGCCACCGTCGCGCGCGCCGCGGTCGAACACGCTGAGCACGGCGTCATCGCCGCGCACGAGCTGGCCGTTGATCCACACGGCTCGGTCGGGCGTGCGGGCGCCCGGAGGCAGCGGCAACGTCACGCGCCCGCGCCCGCCTTGGCAGCGGGCGTCAGGCTCAGCTCGCCCAACACCCTCGAGAATGCCAGGCGCATGCCTTCGGCCTTGTCGAGCGACTCGCGGTATTCGGATTCCGGATCACTGTCGGCGGTGATACCGCCACCGGCATGGAATACCAATTGGTCGCTCGTCGCCACGGCGGTGCGGATCGCGATATTCCAGTCCGCGTCGCCATCCCAGCCCAGCCAGCCGATCGCGCCGGTGTAAAGGTGCCGGCGCACGGGCTCCAGATCCTCGAGCACTTCCATCGCGCGGATCTTGGGCGCGCCGGTGATCGAGCCGCCGGGGAAGCATGCGTGCAGCAGGTCGAATGCGTCTTTGTCATCGGCAAGGCGGCCGGTGACGGTACTGACGAGATGATGCACCTGCGCAAAGCTCTCGAGCTCGCAGAGCGCCGTGGTGTTGACCGTTCCCGTCTCGCACACCCGGCCCAGGTCGTTGCGCAGCACGTCGACGATCATCACATTCTCGGCTCGGTCCTTGACGCTGTCTTGCAGCTCGGCAGCGAGCGCGGCGTCGGCTTTGGGCGTGGCGCCGCGCGGGCGTGTGCCTTTGATCGGCCGCGTCTCCACGTGCTGGCCGCGCAGTTCAAGGAAGCGCTCCGGACTCGCCGAGAGCACCGCGTGGTCGTCGTAGCGTAGATACGCGCCGTATGGCGCCGGCGAGTGCTGCACGAGCGATTCATACAGCGCCAGGCTCATCTCGAGCGCCTTGGGCTGCGGGACGATCCAGCGCTGCGTCAGGTTGGCTTGGAACAGGTCACCGCGGCGGATGTGATCCTTGACCGCGTCGACCGCGCGCATATAACCCTCGGGCGTGAACGAGCACTGCACCGCTGGGCCCTGCGAGTGCTGGCCCGCGGGCGCGATGTTGCGTGCGGGCGCGAGCAGCAGGTTCTTGAAGAACTCCAAGCGCTCCTGCGCGCGGGTGAGCGCTTCGGGGCCTTCGAACGGCAGGCCGCTCGAGAACAACCACGCTTGGCTGGTCTCGTGATCGTAGGCGCCCACCACGTCGTAGAGCGCAAAGATGAAATCGGGAAGCTTCAGGTCGTCGTGCGCGTGCGTGGGCAGCGTCTCGAGCCGGCGGCCGTAGTCGTACGCCCAGTAGCCCACCGCGCCGCCCCAGAAGGGCACGCCGGTGCGCTGCACGCGTTCGTTCTCGGGCGCGCGTTCGGCCGTGCGGCGGAACGCCTCGATGGCTTGCAGGTGATCGCCATCACGGAAAAGCGCGAAGGGATCGGCGCCAAAGAGCGACCAGCGCGAACGTGGTCCGCCAGCCTGCAGGCCGGAGTGCAGCATGAACGGGTGGCGCAGGTGCGCGAGTGAGCGCAGCGGCGACAATGCGCGCTCCATATCGAGGGCGTAAACCAGCGGCAATGGGGGACGTTCGATCATGGGTCCAAGTTAGGCGGAGCCTTGCGCCCGGTCAATACCCAGTCGCGCTTGCGAGTCCTGAGTCAGCGCGGCGGAGCGGCAGCAGCGGGAACTTCCATGTCGAGCCCCAATCCGCGATGCAGCAATCTCACCGCTTTGTCGGCATCTTCCTCGCGCACCACGAACGACAGGTTCACGCGCGAGGCGCCCTGCGAGATCATCTCGACCACCAAGCCAACGCCGCCGAGCAGCGTGAACACGTGTCCGGCAAGCCCCACGCGCGTGGGCGCGCCCTCGCCAACCACCGCGATCACCGCCAGGCCCTCGCGCACTTCCACGCGGCCGATGCCTTCGAGGTCCGCCAACGCGTCGTCGAGCCGACAGGTGTCGTCGAGCGTGATCGAGATCGATACTTCGGACGTGGTGACCAGATCGACCACCAGATGATGTCGGCCGAACACCTCGAACACGCGCGCCAGGAAGCCATGCGCGAGCAGCATGCGCGTGGAGACGATGGTGACGGCCGTCACAGCCTTTTTGCACGCGATGCTCTTGACCCGCCACGGCGCGTCGGTGGGCTCGGCCGCCGGCGTGATGCGCGAGCCGGCGTCATCGGGCCGCGCGGTATTCAATATCCGCACGGCGATGCCGCGGTCGATCGCAGGCAGCAGCGTTTTGGGATGCAGAACCTTGGCACCGAAATAGGCCAACTCGCTCGCCTCGGCGAATGAGAGGTGCGGCACCGGCCGCGCCTCGGGGACGATACGCGGGTCGGCCGACAGCATGCCGCTGGTGTCGGTCCAGATCTGGATCTCGCGCGCTTGCACGGCGGCGCCGAGGATCGCTGCGCTGAAGTCCGAGCCCCCGCGGCCGAGCGTGGTGATGCGGCCATCGAGCGTGCGGCCCAGAAAGCCGGTCACCACTGCGATGCACGTCATGGCGCTGAGCGTCTGCCCGAGCAACTCGGTGGCCTCGGGCAGCGGATGAGCAGCGCCGAAGCGCTCGTCGGTCACAAGGCCAGCGTCGCCGGCCAGCACGGCCTGGGCGTCGAGCCCGTGTGCGCGCAGGCCGGCGGCGACGATTGCGGCGGCGAGGCGCTCGCCCATGGCCAAGACGCGATCGCGGGCGGCGGCCGTGAGCGCACCCAGCGCGATGCTTGCCTGCGCGAGTTGGCGCCACTGCGCCAGCAGCGGTGTGATCTCGGCGGCGCCAAAGCCCGTCTCGGCCACGTACGACTCGTGGCGCTCAAGGAATCGCGCGGCCAGCGCTTCGCGGCGCGAAGGCAGAGCGCAGAAGTCGACCAGCAGGTTCGTCACGCCCGAGAGCGCGCTCACGACCACGATCGGCGGCAGGCCCGGGGTGCGCGTTTCGCGCGCGATGATCCGGATGGCTTCACCAAGATTGCTGGCGATCCCGACCGATGTGCCTCCGAACTTCATGACGACGCGCGACACAGGCGGCTCCGTTGCAGGCGTTATGAACGGTGGCTAGTAGCTGCACGTTAGAAGGACTGCGCGAAGCAGGTCAACGCGGACCTGCCGCAATTCCTTGACGACGCCCCGGCCGGGTGCCACTTTCGCCTTTCTCGTGGTGTGCACGGATGCCCGCCGCGTACTCGTTGGTATTCGCATGGAGGCGTTCCGCTGGGCTCTCTGCTCATCAAAGACGGGCTGCTGGTGTGCATGGATGCCACCAGGACGGTCTCGCGCGGCGACCTGCTGATCGACGGTGACCGTATCGCGGCGCTCGGCGACGCCGTCGGCCCCGCGCTCGCCAAGCTGCCCGGTGGCCGCGCCGAACGCACGTTCGACGCCAGTGGCGCGCTGGTCCTGCCCGGCTTCATCCACGGCCACCTGCACCTGTGCCAGACGCTGTTCCGCGGCCTGGCCGAGCAGAGCGACCTCCTGCTCTGGCTTCGCGAGCGCATCTGGCCGCTCGAGGCCGCGCACACGCCCGCATCGATGGCGGCCTCCGTGCGGCTGGCCGCGACCGAACTTCTGGCCGGCGGCGTGACGTGCGTGAACGACATGGGTACGGTCCACCACACCGACGTGCTGGGCGAGACGCTCATGGCGAGCGGCCTGCGCGCGGTCTTCGGCAAGGCGCTCATGGACCAGGGCGACGGTGTGCCGCCCGGGCTGCGCGAGTCGGGTGCCGCAGCGCTCGACGGCGCGCTCGCGATCGCCAAGCGCTTTCACGGCGCGGCGGGCGGGCGCATGCACGTATCGCTGGCGCCGCGATTCATATTGTCGTGCAGCGAAGGATTGTGGCGCGATGTCGCCGCCGCCTCGCGCGAGCAGGGCCTGCTGATCCACAC
>JANYBS010000198.1 GCA_025360715.1 Candidatus Eiseniibacteriota bacterium
CACGCGCATGCCATACGCCTCATCGCCGAGGCGCAGCACCGCGAGCAATACCAACTGCTCGAACTCTCCCAAGTACAGGTCGTCGCTCATGATTTCTACATTGTAGAACAAACCGGTACATCGGCGTCAAGAGAGAATTCACGGCCATGCGGCGGCCTCGAGCAGCGGCCGAACAGCCGGCTACGCCCCCGCGCCGGCCAGCGCGCGGTCGCGTTCGGCGCGGGCCGCGTGCAATGCGCTGCGGATGTCCGCGGCGGCAGTGACCGCGCGGCCCAGCACGAGCAGGCTTGCGCCGCCGCGCACCGCGCTCTCGACCGTGGCGACGCGCCTCTGGTCGTGGCTCTCGCCGCCGGCCATTCGGATGCCGGGCGTGACCGCGTAGAAATCGCGGCCCAGGCGCTCGCGCAGGCCACTCACATCGGCGGCCGAACACACCACGCCGAGCGCGCCGGCCTGCTCGCTCAGCTGCGTGAGCGCGGCGGCGGTGGCGAGCAGGTCGAAGGGCTGCGTGAATCCCGGCGGCATCGCGGCGGGATCGAGGCTCGTGAGCAGCGTCACCGCGACCACCTGCGTGGCGCCGCCCGCATCGCGGATACCGGCCACCGCGGCCGCGACCATCTCGGCGCCGCCGGTCGCGTGCACGGTGAGCAGGTCCGCGCCGATGCGCGCCGCCGATCCTGCCGCGCCCTGCACGGTGTTGGGGATGTCGTGCAGCTTCAGGTCCAGGAACACGCGCCGGCCGCGGGCCTTGAGCTCGCGCACAGCGGCCGGACCTTCGCTCGCGAAGAGCTCGAGGCCGATCTTGGCGTATTCGGGGCCCTCGCCCAGCGCGTCGTGCAGCGCCAGTGCAGACTTCAGATCAGGCACATCGAACGCGATCGCGAACTCGCTCAAGCGACTCGTGAGATTCATGGCGTGCGGGCTCCTGTGGGATCGGTGCTAGGGACGCGCGGGTTCTGGCGCGACGACCTGGGCCGGGGCGGCGGAGAACGTGCCGCGCAGTTCTGAGAGTTGTTTCACGCCGTGCCTGGCGCACCACTCGCGCATCTCGCTCACCACGCGCGGCGCGGCGCCGGCTTCCACGAACGTGGCCGTGCCCACTTGCACGGCGGTGGCGCCGGCAGCGATGAACTCCAGCGCGTCGCGGCCGGTCAGGATGCCGCCCGAGCCGATCACGGGGATGCGCACGGCGTTCGCGGCCTCGTGGCAGCGCGCCAGCGCGAGCGGCTTGATCGCCGGGCCCGAGAGCCCGCCAGTCGCCTTGCCCAGACGCGAGCGCACGCGCTCGAGGTCGATCGCCATGCCGACGAACGTGTTCACCGCCGTGAGCGCGTCGGCGCCGCCGGCCTCGCAGGCGCGCGCGGTCTCGCGGATGTCGGTCACATCGGGCGACAGCTTGGCGATCAGGGGCAGCTTCGTGAGCCTGCGAAGCAAGCCCATGGTGTCTTCCAGCCGCTTCGGC
This sequence comes from Candidatus Eiseniibacteriota bacterium, assembly GCA_025360715.1. Classification (GTDB taxonomy): domain Bacteria; phylum Eisenbacteria; class RBG-16-71-46; order RBG-16-71-46; family RBG-16-71-46; genus CAIXRL01. The sequence goes on from JANYBS010000198.1 coordinate 1,463, forward strand.
ACCGCCCAGAAACGCGCGCCGCCCGCGGCCACGTTGGGGCAGCTGAAGTTGATCTCGAACGCGCCGATGCCGCGCTCACCGCCCAGCGCATTCAAGAGCGTGGCCAGTTCTTCGGGCGTCTCGCCGCCCACGCTGGCGATCACGGTCGCCTGAAGCTCGCGCAGGCGCGGCAGCTTCTCGTCACGGAAGCGGTGCAGACCCACATTCTCGAGCCCGATGCTATTGAGCATGCCGCTCGGCGTCTCGGCGATGCGCGTGGGCGGATTGCCCGAGCGCGGCTCGCACGTGACCGTCTTGGTGACCACACCGCCCAACGCGCGCAAGTCGACCACATGCGCGTACTCGTCGCCATAGCCGAACGTGCCCGACGCCGTAAGGACCGGATTGCGAAGCATCAGGCTGCCGATGCGAACGCTCAGGTCCACTTTTGATCCCGCGACCGGCTTGCCCCATGCGCGTGTGTGGCTCATTCGATAAGGTCCCAGTCGAGGTCATGCGCTTCGAATACCGGGCCATCGGTGCAACACATGGCGAACTCGGGGTTGCCTTTGAGCGAAGCGGCTTCGGCGCCCAGCGCGAGCACCGCCTGGCGCGCCGACTGGCTGCGCGGCAGCGGGCAGCCGCGGCAGACACCGGTGCCGCACGCCATGACCGACTCCATCGCCAGATGCGCGGGCACGCCGTGACGCAGACCGAAGCGCGCGATCGCGCCGAGCATGCCGTGCGGGCCGCAGGCGTGGATCACGTGCGGCGTGCTCCCCCACTGGGCTTGCAGTTGGTCGAGCAGTTGCACCACGTTGCCCTTGAAGCCGCGGCTGCCGTCGTCGGTCGCCAGATGCAGACGTCCACCCGCCTTGGCGATGCGCTCGCGCGCCTCACCCAGGCCGATCAGCAGCTCCTTCTCGCGGGCGCCAAAGACGAACTCGCACTTGCGGCCTTGCGCGGCCAGCGCGTCGGCGGCCATCAACAAGGGCGCTACGCCGCGGCCGCCGGCGACCAGCACCGGCGTGCCCGATGCCTCGAGCGGATAGCCCACGCCGAGCGGGCCCGTCACCTCGACGCTCGCGCCCGCTTCGAGCGCCGCGATCGCGCGCGTGCCCACGCCCACCGGCGAGTACAGGAAGCCCAGCTCGATCGGTCCCGGTTTGCCCGCACGCGCGCGCTTGCGCACGGCGCCGGCGATACTCATGGGGCGAGGGAGCAGCACGGGCGAGGGCGGCGTGAGCAGCAGTTGCACGAACTGGCCAGCCACTGGCATATGGAAGTCGCTCGCGACCTCGAGCTCGAGCCAACGGAAGCCGCGCGCGTAGTCGCGCTGCATGACGACCGTGGCGGTGACCTGCTTCCAGAGCCGCTGCTTGGCCGCAACGCTCACGGCTTCGAGCCCTTCTTCGTGGTGTCGGGCGGCGCGGCAGGCGTGATCGCAGGCGGTACCGGGTTCGCCGCCGGCAGCATGGGCGGGCCGATACGCGTGGAGTCCGGCGAGGCCGCAGGCGTCACGACCGGCGGCGCAGGCGGAGGCGCCGAGGGATTCATGCCCGGCGGCATCATCGAAGGGGCCAGCGCATTGTGGCGCGTGGTATCGGCCGGAGCATTGCCCGGAGGCATGCCTGGAGGCATACCCGGGGGCATACCCGGAAGCATGCCGGGCGGCGCAAGGCCCGGCTGCGGCATGCCCGGCGGCATGTTCGGCTGCCCGCCCTGCGGCATCCCGTTCGGCCCGCGGCCGAACAGCGTGCCCGGTCGCCCCAAGGAATCACGGGGTGCTCCAAAACGCTCGCCCTCCATGCCAAAACGCGGGCGCATGCGGCCCAGCGAGTCCGTGACCATACCGCCCGGCGTGCCGAGCGCAGGCGTGGTCGCCGGCGGCTTGGCGAGCGCCGTGGTATCGGGCGGCGGCGGCGGCGCGGGCTTGGGCATCACGATCAGGTTCTCGGGCACGCTCTGGCCTTCGGACTCCAGGTAGTCACGCGCGGCCAGCTGCGCTTCGGTCGCGGGATATTCATGCACGACCTTCCAGAACAGCGAGTCGGCAGAGGCCTTGCGGTCGAGCTTGCGACTCAGCACCCACGCCTGCGCGTTGAGTGCGCGCGCCGCAACGGGCTTGCCCGGATACTGGTCCACGACCTTGCCGTATTCTTCCAGCGCGCGTTCGGGCTTCTCGAGCTGGAACAAGTAGAGCTCGGCGGTGAGGAAGCTGGCCTCGGCCTTCTTCTCGAGCGAATCGGCGCCCGCGCCTTTGCGGTACTGCATGATGCGGCCCAGGTTGTCCGAGCGCTGCTGCGCCTGCGCCGCGTAGGGCGTCTGGCCGAACTGGTCCTTCACGGTCGAATATTCCTGCAGCGCGCGGTCGAAGTCGTCGCCCAGCGTCTCGTACGTGTAGCCCGTGCGGTACTGCGCCTCGGCGGCGACCGGCGTCTTGGGATAGTCCTGCAGCACGTGCGCGTATTGCTCGAGCGCTTCCTTCATGCGCCCGGCCAGCAGATGCGCGGTGCCGATGCGCAGGGTGAGCTTGCCGTAGCGGTCGTTGTTCACGCTGGGCAGTTCGCCCGGCTTGGGGGTGGCCGGCGCCGGCGTGTGGCCGAGCTCGCCATTGAGGGCCGCCAGCTCTTCGTCGTACTTGCGCGCGCTCTCCAGGCAGTCCACTTCGCGGTTGAAGAACTGGAAGCGCTCCTCATCGTTGAACACGTCGAGCGAGATCTGGTGGAAGTCCTTACGCGCGCTGTCGAAATCGCCCTGCTGGAAGCGCGCTTCGGCGCGTTGGCGCAGCGCACGGGCGACAAGGTCGCTCTTGGGATAGCTCTTCAGGATGCGACTCGCATCGTCGGCGGCTTCGGCGTAGCGCTGCATCGATACGTAGGCGCGCGCGCGTTCGAGCAGCGCGTAGGGCGCCAGCTCGCTCTTGGGCGCCATCTTGAGGAAGTCGTCGAACGTATCGACCGCCTGCGGATAGCGCCTCGCCTGCCGGTACGCGAGGCCCAGATAGAACGCGGCCTCGGCGCGCAGCTCACTTTTCTTGAAGTGCTCCGGGAAGTCCTGAAGCATCGAGACGGTCTGCAGCGGATCCTCGCGGCCGATCAACGCGCGCGCCCAGAGCAGGAAGGCGTCATCCACCCATTTGGACTTGGGATAGTCGCTGAGCACCTTCTTGGAGTAGTCGATGCTCTTGGTGAAGTTCTGCACCTGCGAGCCATCGCGGTCGACCTGATAGGGCTTGCCGTCGGTGGCCTTGAAGTAGTATTTCCGCGCTAGGTAGAGCGTGTTGTAGTACGCGCACGACGAAGCGAGCATGCCGAGCGCTGCGACCAGCAACACGCCACTTACGACTCGACGGCTCAGAGCGCCTCCTGCAGCGATGTCACATCGAGCGGCCCGCGCGTGAGCGCCTCCATACCGGAGACGGCAGCGACCGCGCCGGCGACCGTGGTGATGACCGGGATCCCTAGCGCCACCGCGCGCTCACGGATCGCCTTCTCATCGTACTCCGTCTGCCGGCCGAGCGGCGTGTTGAGCACCAATTGGATCTCCCCATTCTCCATGAGGTCCACGACGTGAGGACGGCCCTCGTGCACCTTGAAGACCTCGCGGCAGTCCACCCCGTTGCGGCGCAGGAAGCGGGCCGTGCCGCGGGTGGCCACCAGTCCATACCCCAGTTCGACCAGTTTCATCGCCATGAAAGTGATCGCACGCTTGTCGTCGTCGCGAATACTCATGAAAACCGTGCCCGAGGCCGGAAGTGGCTCGCCCGAGCCCAGATGTGCCTTGGCGAGCGCGCGTCCAAAGTCCAGATCGCGACCCATGACCTCGCCAGTCGACTTCATCTCGGGGCCCAGCAACGCGTCCTCGCCTGGGAAGCGGCTGAACGGCAGCACCGGTTTCTTGATGCTCACCATGGTGATCTCGGGCTCGACCGGACGGATGTCACTGAGCCGCTCGCCCACCATGACGCGGGCGGCGAGCCGCGCCAGCGGCACGCCGACTGCCTTGCTCACGAACGGCACGGTGCGTGAGGCACGCGGATTGGCCTCGAGCACGAACACCTGGTCGTGCCGCACCGCGTACTGCACGTTCATGAGGCCCTTCACGCCAAGCGCGTGGGCCAGCACGGCGGTGATGCGCTTGACCTCGTTCACGGTGTGATCGCCCAGCGTGAAGGGCGGGATCACGCACGTGGAGTCGCCCGAGTGGATGCCGGCTTCCTCGATGTGCTCCATGACCGCGCCGAGCATGACGGTCTCGCCGTCGGCGATGGCGTCGACGTCGACCTCGAGCGCGCCCTCGAGGAACTTGTCGAGCAGCACGGGCTCCTCGCTCGAGATGAGCGCCTCGCGCAGCAGCCAGTCCTCGAGCTCATCGGGCGCGTAGACCACGCGCATGCCGCGGCCACCGAGCACGTACGAAGGCCGCACCAGCAACGGGAAGCCGAGCTCCGATGCAAACGCCAGCGCCTCTTCGCGCGTGGCGGCGATGCGGCTCTCGGGCTGACGCAGGCCGAGCGATTCGACCAGCTCGCGGAAGCGCGAGCGGTTCTCGGCAAGGTCGAGGCCGTCATAAGAAGTGCCAAGCAAGGGCACACCGGCCTCGTGCAATGCCTTCGACAGCTTGAGCGGCGTCTGGCCGCCCAGCTGCACGATGACGCCGATGGGATTCTCGCAGTCGACGATGTTGAGCACGTCCTCGGCCGTGAGCGGCTCGAAGTAGAGCCGGCTCGACACGTCGTAGTCGGTGCTCACGGTCTCGGGATTCGAGTTCGCCATGAGCACCTCGAACCCGCGCGTCTTGAGTTCGAGCGCCGCCTGCACACAGCAGTAGTCGAACTCCAGACCCTGGCCGATGCGGTTGGGGCCGCTGCCCAGGATGAGCACGCGCGGCTTCTTGGGCTCGGGCGTCTCGGTCTCTTCTTCGTAGGTCGAATAGAAGTACGGCGTCTCCGCCGCGAACTCAGCGCCGCAGGTATCGACCGCCTTCATGACCGGGATGATGCCCGCCGCCTTGCGCTTGGCGCGCACCTGGGGCTCGGTCATCCCGAAGCGGAACGCCAGATGGCGATCGGAGAAGCCCAAGCGCTTGGCCCTGCGCACGCGGTCGTCGTCCCAGCCCGTATCCATGAGCAGTCTGTCGAACTCCGTGATCCGCGCCATCTGATGCAGGAACCACGGGTCGATGCCGGTGAGCGCGCTGAGGGAAGCCGGCGTCTCGCCAGCAGCGAGTGCGCGGAACAGGTCGCGCAAGCGGTCCGGGTGCGGCTCGCGCAGGCTCATCTGCAGCGTCTCGATCTGCTCGGGCGCCGCCGGCCCCGGCAGCAGGTCGCCGCCGGTCTCGAGCGCGCGCCAGCCTTTGAGCAGCGCCTCGGGGAACGTACGGCCGATCGCCATGACCTCGCCCACCGACTTCATCTTGGTGCCCAGCCGGCGGTCGGCGGCGCGAAACTTCTCGAACGCCCACTTGGGGATCTTGACCACGCAGTAATCCAGCGACGGCTCGAAGCACGCGGGCGTCTTCTGGGTGATGTCGTTGGGGATCTCATCCAGCGTGAGCCCGGCTGCGAGCAGCGCCGAGATCTTGGCGATCGGAAAGCCCGTCGCCTTGGACGCCAGCGCCGAACTGCGCGAGACACGCGGGTTCATCTCGATGATGCGCATCTCGCCCGTGTCGGGGTGAACGCTGAACTGGATGTTGCAGCCGCCGGCCTCGATCTTGATCTCGCGGATGATCTTGATCGCCGCATCCCGCATGCGCTGGTAGCAGTGATCGCTCAGCGTCTGCGCGGGCGCCACCGTGATCGAGTCGCCCGTGTGCACGCCCATGGGATCGAAGTTCTCGATCGCGCAGACGATCACCACGTTGTCCGCGCGGTCGCGCATGACCTCGAGCTCGAACTCCTTCCAGCCCAGCAGGCATTCTTCGATGAGGATGCTGCCGTTGGGGCTGGCGGCGATGCCGATGCGCACGGCCTCGCGAAGGCTGCGGCGGTCCATCACCAGGCCCGAGCCCTGCCCGCCCAGCGTGAACGACGAGCGGATCACGAGCGGATAGCCCAGTTGTTCGCCCAACGCCACGGCGTCGGCGACGCTGGTGGCGTAGCCGCTCTTGGGCAGCAGCATGCCCGCATGCTCCATGGCCTTCTTGAAGAGGTCGCGGTCCTCGGCCTTCTCGATCGCTTCGAGCGAAGCGCCGATGAGTTTGACGCCATACTTGGCCAGCACGCCGCTCTTGGCGAGCGCCACGGCAAGATTGAGCGCCGTCTGGCCACCCAACGTAGGCAGCAGCGAATCCGGGCGCTCCTTGGCGATGATCGCCTCGGCGATCTCGGGCAGCAGCGGCTCGATGTACGTGTGATCGGCGAACTCGGGATCCGTCATGATCGTGGCGGGGTTCGAGTTCAGCAGCACCACCTCGCAGCCGAGCGACTTGAGCGCGCGGCAACCCTGCGTGCCCGAGTAATCGAACTCGCACGCCTGCCCGATCACGATGGGGCCGGCGCCCAGGACCATGACCTTCTGGATGTCGGTGCGCTTGGGCATCAGTCCACTCCTCCCGCGAGCACGGGTTGCAGGCGCTTGCCGCTGCGGCGCGAGACCGCTTGGGCGAAGGCGCGGAACCACGGGCGCGAATCATGCGGGCCGGGCGCCGCTTCGGGGTGGTACTGGCAGCTGAACACGGGCAGCGTCTTGTGCACCATGCCTTCGAGCGTGCCGTCGTTGCCGCTGAAATGCGTGAGATCGAACTCGCCCATGGGCAATGTGTCCTCGACCACGTAGAAGCCGTGGTTCTGGCTCGTGATCTCGACCACTCCCGTGCGCCGGTCGATCACCGGATGGTTCGCGCCGCGATGACCGAACTTGAGCTTGCCGGTCTTCGCGCCGAACGCGAGGCCCAGAAGCTGGTGCCCCAGGCAGATGCCCAGCGTGGGCACCTGCTGCGCCACTTCGCGCGCCGCGGCGATGGCGAAATCGAGCGGCTCGGGGTCTCCCGGGCCGTTCGAGAGCAGCACGCCGTCGGGATTCATGGCCAGTACGTCGCGCGCGCTCGTGCGGGCCGGCACCACGCGCACGCGGAAGCCCTCGGCGCGCAGGCGGCGCAGGATGTTGAATTTGACGCCGAAGTCGAACGCCACGCACAGCGGCCGGCCTCGTTCGGCCGCGGGCTCGTGCTCCACAGCCCCGGCACCGGTCCACCAGTAGGGCTCCACGCACGTGACCACGTCGGCCAGCGCGAGGCCGACCATGCTCGGGCTCTTGCGCGCCTTCTCGACCAGCGCGTCGGCGTCGCTCGAGAGCGTGGACAGGCAGCCGCGCATGGTGCCCGCATCGCGCAGGTGGCGCACCAGTGCGCGCGTGTCGATGCCGCTGATGCCCGGCACGCCGTGCTCGGCGAGCAGGTCGTGCAGCGTGCCCGTGCTGCGCCAGTTGCTCGGCACCTCGCACAGGTCGCGCACCACCATCCCCTGCGCGCGCAGCTTGTCGCTCTCCCAGTCCTGGTCGTTCACGCCGTAGTTGCCGATCAGCGGATACGTGAACGTGAGGATCTGGCCGCAGTATGACGGATCGCTCATCACCTCTTGATAGCCGGTCATGGCGGTGTTGAAGACGACTTCACCCGTCGTCTCGATCGCCGCGCCAAAGCCCTCGCCGCGGAACACGCGGCCGTCTTCAAGCGCCAGCATGGCAACGGGGCGCCGGGTCACTGCGCCGCTCCGGTCGAAGACGCATCCGCGCGCTGCAGGCCAAAGCCATCATCAAGGTGCGTGAAGCGCCCGGCGAGCATCGTCGCGAGGACGCGGCCATTGAGCGTCCAGCCGGCGAAAGGTGTGTTGCGGCCCTTGGTGTGAAAGGTGCTCGGATCCACGGTCCACTCCGCATCAGGGTCGAACAAGACAAGGTCTGCGCTCGAGCCGGGCTCGAGATCCACCTCGGGAAACTGGAAGACGCGCCGCGGCGCATCGGTCCACAACTCGATCGCGCGCGCGAGCGTGATGTGCCCGGGCTTGACGAGGAACGTGATGGTGAGCGCGAGCGCCGTCTCCAGGCCGACGATGCCGAAGGGCGCCTCGGCGAACGGGCGCTTCTTCTCTTCACTCGTGTGCGGCGCGTGGTCGGTGGCGAAGCTGTCGATCGTGCCATCCTGGATCGCCGCGATGCAGGCGGCGCGGTCTTCTTCCGAGCGCAGCGGCGGGTTCATCTTGGCGTGCGTGTCGTAGTCGCCGACGGCTTCGTCGGTGAGCACCCAGTAATGCGGGCACGTCTCGCCGGTCACTGGCAGCCCGCGGCGCTTGGCGTCGCGCAGCGCGTCGAACGCCTGCGCGGTACTCAAGTGCGCCAGGTGCACGCGCGCGCCGGTGAGTTCGGCAAGGTCGGCATCGCGTCGGCACATCACGCTCTCGGCGGCGTTCGGGATGCCACGTAGTCCCAGCCGCGTCGCCGTGAAGCCCTCGTTCATGACCCCGTCACCCTTCAGGTCTGGATCCTCTTCGTGGCAGACGATCGGCAGTCCGGTGCGGCGCGCGTATTCCAGTCCATGCCGCATCATCGCGGCGCTGCGCACCGGATGGCCGTCGTCGGAGAACGCCACCGCGCCCGCCTGCGCCATGGCCTGCAGCGGCGCCAGCTGCTCGCCCTTCTGGCCCATGGTCACCGCAGCGATCGGATGCACGCGGCAATGGCCGGCGCCCTCGGCGCGGCGCAGCACCCATTCGACCCAGGCCGGTGTGTCGATCACCGGCTCGGTGTTCGGCATGCAGGCGATGTCGGTGAAACCGCCTGCGGCTGCAGCCATGCTGCCGGTCTCGATGCTCTCCTTGTTCGTCTGGCCTGGCTCGCGCAGGTGCACGTGCAGGTCCACCAAGCCGGGCGCGAGCACCGCGGCCTTGCAGTCGAACACGCGCACGAACTCGCCCGCATGCTTGGGCGCCGGAACGATCACGCCGTCCTCGATCGCGAGCGAGATCACTTCGCCCGTGCGCCAGTGACGCGCGTTCTTGAAGACGATCAGTGAGCTCACGACGCCGCCTGCAACGCGTGCCAGCAGCGCTTGAGCACGGCGCAGCGCACCGCGACGCCGTTGGCCACCTGCGCAAGGATCAGCGAGCGTGCGCTGTCGGCGACCTCGGGCTCCAGTTCGGTGCCGCGGTTGACCGGGCCCGGATGCAGCACCGGCGCTTCGGGCTTCATGAGCGCCACGCGCTTGCGATTCACGCCCCACACACGCGCGTACTCGGCGCCCGAGGGCAGCAGGCCCTTCTCCATGCGCTCACGCTGCAGGCGCAGCGCCATGACCGCGTCGGCGCCACTCATGGCGTCTTCGACCGAGTCGGCGACGCTACAACCGAGCGATTCCACATCGAGCGGCATCAGCGTACCCGGTCCGCAGACCGTGACCTCGGCGCCCAGCGTGGTGAGCCCGGCGATGGCCGAGCGCGCCACGCGCGAATGCGCGATGTCGCCGATGATCGCCAGTCGGCGGCCCTCGAAGCGCCCGCCCCAGGCGTCCTGGAGCGTCAGCAGGTCGAGAAGGCCCTGTGTGGGATGTTCGTGCATGCCGTCACCCGCATTGATGACGCCCGGGCGGGCAAGATGCCGCGCCAGGTGCGCAGCGGTGCCCGAGACAGCGTGGCGCACCACCAACAGGTGCGCGCCCATCGCCTCGAACAGCCGCATGGTATCGAGCAGGGTCTCGCCCTTACTCAATGATGAGGCCGAAGCCGAGAACGCGACCGCGTTCGCGCCCAGACGGCGCGCCGCGATCTCGAAAGACACCCGCGTGCGCGTGGAGTCCTCGATGAAAGCCAACAGAACAGTGCATCCGGCAAGGTCGGTGCGGTCCGGCCCGCCTGCCCGCAGCCATTCGCGCTCGCGCGCGGCCGACTCGAGCAATTCCAGCAAGTGGTCCCGGGACATGCCCTCGATCGCCAACAGATGGCGGTCGTCAGTATTCCGGGTAGAAAAAATCCCGGCGCCGAGGGGCGTCGGGTTCTGCACGGCAGAGGCTGTCGGCATGACCGATCTCCTTTGGGAGCCTCTCGGGCGCCCTTAAAAGGTGCAGGACTACTGGCACGGACAGGCGACAACATAGTGGACTGGGCCGCGTTAATCAAGCGTTTGCGTGACTTTGCGGCGCCGGCATGACATAGAATTAAGGGGCATGCGCCTTCCCCCCTTGGTCCTGCTCCTTGCGGCGCTCCTTCCGGCCCCCGTGTCCGCCGACCCGTTGGTCGACGTACTCTCGCGTACCGTCTCCACCAGCCGTTTCGCGATCCAGTTCGACTACTCGCACCAGGACGAGATCCGTAGCCTGGTGTTCAAGGACTGGAGCAGCAGCAAAAGCGTCAGTGCGTACGAAGGCGTGAGCAACGAGTTCTGGGGACAGAGCCTGCGCAGCCTCGACTCGACCGGCTTCATCTTGCCGCCGGATCAGGATGCGAGCGACATGGGCATCACGGGAGCCGCGCCCGGGCAAGTAGACCTCACGATCGAGCAGAGCACCATCGACCAGCCGTGGACGAGCACGTCGTACCGCTTCTTCGACGGCCAGCCGTTCTTCATGGTCACGCGCAGCGTCGGCTTCGCGGACGTGCCGGACAGCAGCAGCTACCAGATGTACCTGCCACGCATCCCGTTCACGGAGTCGTACCGCGCAGTGCGCTACCGCAACCTGGCAGGGCAACTGCAACAGCGCGTGTACTCGTTCCAAGGCGTGCTCACCGGCGACTGGGATGGCCGCTGGTTGCAGCAGGTGGAGATCAGCGGCAACAAGCAGTACGCCGTGACCGTGATCTACGACAGCAGCACCGTGCGCACGCGGCAGTTCGTGCGCGGCTACGGCCCGAACAGCTTCACCGGCTGGGCCGCCGCGTGGGTGCCACCCGCCATGCACGAGATCAACGAGAGCCAGCGCGTGCTGCTACACTTCTCGACCAACGTGACGAACTTGAGCGTGATCGATTCGCTGTGGCGAGTGCTGAACTCGACGTACTCGGTCGCCGCCGCGCCGCCGGTGCGATTGCCGCAGGGCGGCCTGCGTCTGGCCGCGGCGCCCAACCCGGCGCGCGGCGAGACGCGACTGGCGTGGAGCCTGCCGCGCGCGGGCGCCGCCGAGCTGGCGATCTACGACGTGACCGGCCGCCGCGTGGCGCTGCTGCACCGCGGCGATGCCGCAGCCGGCGAGCACGCGAGCACATGGAGTGGGCGCGATGACGCGGACCGGCTGCTGCCGCCCGGCGTCTACCTGGCAAGGCTCGCGACGGCGCAGAGCGCGCGGAGCGTGAGGCTGGTGCGCGTGCGGTAGCGCGACTGCGTTTGCGAGAACGAATGCTACAGCAGCGTGCCGTGCAGGATCAGGCTCGCGATCGAGAAGTAGATCACGATGCCGGTCACGTCCACGAGCGTGGCCACGAACGGCGCCGATGCGCTCGCGGGATCCAGCCCCACGCGGCGCAGCACGAACGGCAGCATCGAGCCGGCGATCGTGCCCCACGTGACGACGCCCACAACGGCCAAGCCGATCGTCATGGCGACCTTGAAGTGATGCTCGCCATACGAGTGAAAGAGCATCTGCCACAGCTCGATGCGCGAGAAGCCGAGCACGCCCAGGATCAGGCCCATCGACACGCCCGTGAGCAGTTCGCGGTTAACGACGCGCCACCAGTCGGTGAGCTTGACCTCGCCCAGCGCCATGGCGCGGATCACCAGCGTGGTCGCCTGCGAGCCACTGTTGCCGCCGCTCGAGATGATGAGCGGGATGAACACCGCCAGCACGACCGCGCGGCTGATCTCGCTCTCGAAACGGCTCATGGCGGTGGTCGTGAGCATCTCCGAGAGGAACAGCGCCGACAGCCAGATCACGCGCTTCTGCACCATCTGCGGCAGGCTCACTTCCAGATACGGCGCATCGAGTGCTTCGGTACCGCCGATCTTCTGGATATCCTCGGTGGCCTCTTCCTGCAGCACGTCGACGATATCGTCGACGGTCACGATACCCTGCATGCGGCCGTCCGCATCGATGACCGGGATCGCCTGCAAGTCGTATTGCGCGAACAGCCGGCCCAGCGCTTCCTGGTCCATGTCGTCTGCGACCGTGACGATGTCGGTGATCATGATCGCGCGCACGATCGTGCCCGGCGCCGCGGTGAACAGGTCACGGATCGAGATCGTGCCCAGCAGTTTCTGGTCGGCGTCGAGCACATAGATATAGTTCACGTGCTCGAGCTGCCCACGGCCCTGGCGGCGCAGATACGCGATCGCCTCGTCCACGTTCACGTCGGGACGCAGGCGCGCATACCGCGGATTCATCAGACCGCCGGCGTCATCTTCGGCGTACGCCAACAGCGCTGTCACCTCACGGCGCGTCTGGTCGTCGAGCAGCGCCATGAGTTCATCGCGCACGTCCTGCTCAGCGGCTTCCTGCAGCACGTCGGCGGCATCGTCGGGCGGCAGCAGCCGCATCCACGAGCGTCGCTGGCCAACGGGCATGGTGGTGATGAGCTCGTACTCATCGCGCGCGGTCAGGTCGAGGAAGAAGTCCTCGGCATCCTCGCGCGGCAGGTCGAGGAACGCCTCGAGGCGCTCCTCCTGGTCGAGGATGCGCCACGTCTCCTGCAGGTCGCCGGCGGCGAGGCCGGCTTCACTCTCCGTCTCGTTTCGCAGGCTGGGCATGGCTCGGGAGCTCCGGAGTCGGGGTCAGAGTGTTCCCCCGCAACCTAGCCTCTGGGGCGCACGCGAGTCCAGCGCGTTCGCGGGCGCGGCAGTGGCCGCTCCACCCTGTTTGCGCGAGCTTCGCCGCTCTATGGCGTGCGCGTCACGGCTATGACCGCGCCTGCGGCTGATCGCGCGACGCCGGCCGTGGTCATGAGCGCCACGGCCACCACGACCAGCGCGGCCGCGGTGAGCGTGCGCGGGGACAGCACCTCGTGGCCGATGAAGAAGCCCAGCATCATGGCCACGATGGGATTCACGAACGCGTAGGTCGCCACGACCGCGGGCGGCACGTGCTCGAGCAGGTACAGATAAGCCGTGAAGCCCACGACCGAGCCGAACACGCTCAGGTACGCGAGCGCGAGCCACGACGATGCCGGCACGCTCGCCGGTGTGAAGCGCGCCCATTCGCCGGCCGCACCGCTGAGCAGCAGCAACAGGAGGCCGCCGCCCGTGAGGCCGATCGCGGTGGAGACCATGGGCGCGCTGGGCATCTTGACGCGGCGCGAATACAGCGAACCCCACGCCCACGTGGCAGAGCCGACAATCGGAATCAGCGCCCACAGCGGCGAGAACTCGGCCATGCGTGCGTCGGCCAAGCCGGGGCCGATGAGCAGCGCGATGCCGGCAAAACCCATCAGTAGCCCTGCGATCGCCTGCGGTCCCGGGCGCACGGCACTGGGACCCATACTGGCGAACACGGCTGTCCAGAGCGGGATCGTGCCCAACAGGAGCGCGACGATGCCCGAGGGCACGTGCGTCTCGCCCACGGTGACGCTCGTGTTGCCAAAGGCAGGCAGCATGAGCCCCACCGCGAGCGCGTTCCACCACTCGCGGCCCTTGGGCCACTTCTGGCCGCGCGCGAAGGCGAAGAGCATGAGCATGAGGCCCGCGCTGAAGAGCCGCAGGCCGCACATGAGCACGGGCGGCAGATGGGCGATCGCGTAGCGGATCGCCATGAACGTGGAGCCCCAGACGAAGTAGATGCACGCGAAGGCGATGAGCACCTTGGGAAGCAGGGCGCGGTCGCGAAGACTAACCATGGACACGCTCATGAGCAGCGCTCGTCAGGCTCGCGCGGCGACTGCAGTGGGTGTCAGCCATGCACGCGCTCACGCCGGTCACTAGCCGGCACCGGCAGCGCCCAGGTCTCTTTGAGCGTCTCGAGCGCGATGGTGCTCTGCGTGGAGCGCACGGTGGAGATCGCCCCGAAGCGTTCGCGCAGCAGGCGGCCAAGCGCTTCGGGATCCTTCACACGCACCTTCACCAGATAGGAATCCTGGCCGGCCACGTGGTGCACCTCAAGGACCTCGGGCTCACTCGCGAGCGCTTCGCCGGTCGAGATGGAGCCTGCGTGCTCGTCAGTGCGCACGAGCACGAATGCGAGCAGCGAGCGCTCGAGTACGCGCGGATCGACGTGCGCGCCGTAGCTGCGGATGACCTTCTTCTGTTCGAGCCTCTTGACGCGTTCAAAGACCGCCGACGGCGCCATGTCGACGCGGCGGGCGAGTTCGGCGTTGCTCATGCGGCCATCGGTCTGCAGCAGTTCAAGGATGCGGCGATCGGTCTCGTCGAGCATGGGAGCCTCCGGTAGGTCGACGATGATACTTCGACCTATCGGCCAATCAAGCGAAGTCTTTGCTTGTTCATGTTGGCACAAGCCGAAGAATCTTCGGTCTACGGCCGCCTCTGACACGAAAAGAGGGCCGCCCGGTCGCACCGGACGGCCCTTTGTCGACTCGCTGAGCCAAAGATCAGTCCTCGATCTCCTTGATCACGACGGAGTCGACGCTGTCGATCTCGACGAGCTTCACGCCGATGACCTCTTTCTTCGAGGTCGGGACGTTCTTGCCCACGTAGTCGGCGCGGATCGGCAGTTCGCGGTGGCCGCGGTCGATCACGACCGCCAGCTGGATGCTCTTGGGACGGCCGTAGTCGATGAGTGCGTCCATGGCGGCGCGCACGGTGCGGCCGGTGAAGAGCACATCGTCGATGAGCACCGCCACCTTGCCGTTGATGTCGACCGGGATCTCGGTGGCGCCCACGACCGGGTGCGCGGACACGGTCGAGAGGTCATCGCGATAGAGCGTGATGTCGAGGCTGCCCTCGGCGGGCATATGACCCTCGAATTCCTTGATCTTCTCGGCGATCCGGTGGGCGATCGGGACGCCGCGGCGGCGGATGCCGACCAAGACGATCTCGTCGACGCCTTTGTTGCGCTCCACGATCTCGTGGGCGATGCGGGTGATGATACGCCGCAGACCGTCGGCATCGACGATCTCGGCCTTCTCACGAAGCGCCATCTGGTTCCTCCCGGGAACTCCTCACATTCAAGGAAACTCGTGCGCGGACAGTAAACGGGCACGCGCAGTGCGGCAAGGCGGCCCCACGGGTCTGACGAATAGGTTGTGGAGCGAAGAATGTGGATGGATTGAAGCCGGGCGACCCGCGAGGGCGCCCGGCTTTTGGTTTCAGTAGGCGTTCTTCAGCCTGTGCGGCCTCGCCTTGTGCGTTCCCGGCGCATGCTCGCGCCGGTCGTAGTAGCCCTGCCATTCCTCGGGCAGCGCCGTCCGCTTGGGGAACAGCCGCCACTCGAGCAGCCCCTCGACGGTCATCTGGTGCTCGGTGAGCCCGGCCCGCATCGCCGGTGTGCCGCCGCCGTGGTTCTCCGAGAACGGCTTGCAGCAGTTGCGCCACACGAGCAGCCAGGCGACGCGTTCGATCAGCCCCTGGGCGTGCTTGGAGAACGCGATCGTCTCGCGCTTGTGGTTCGCACTGTTGTGGCGGATGAGCCCATCCACCAGGTTCACCGGGAAGAGCGGGTTGCCGCTCGTGCGCGCCTGCACGGAGGGCGTCATCTCATGCGTGATGTCGAGATGCTTCAACGTCCGGAACGCTCTCGGATAGGCCTGATGATCATCGCTGCGGATGACGATGGCCTGTGGGCTGCTGCAGGTGATTCGCAGCAGCGCGGCGGTGCCGCGCTCGATGGCCTTCGGATCCGGGCGGCCATGCTTCGCCTCGATGCGGGCGCGCCGACGCCTCTGGTGCTTGGTCATGCGCCCCTTGCGGCGCAGGGGCGAGAACGTGAACGCATAGGTGTGGTGGCTCTCGCCCCCGACGGCGATGTTCACGTAGCAGGGGTGGTACTGGCTGTAGGAGAAGCTCTCGAAGCCGTCCACCACCAAGGGCCCCTCGATCGGCCCCTGGGGCAGCATCGAGGCCATCCAGAGCAGGCCCTGCCTGCCGATGCGGGCGGCCTGGCGCATGAGGGTGCTGGCGGCGCAGCGCATCTCGCGCGCCATCTGGCGGAAGCCCGAGCAGGCGAGCATGCGGTGGCCCAGGGGGATCAGCAGCTCGGGGCGCTTGGCGTAGTAGGTGTTCGTGAACGCCGTGGCGCTGAACGTGCGCCGGCAGTGTAAACAGCGGTAACGCTGTATACGCGTCGTGGAGCCCTGCGTGGCGTAGGTGCCATAGCGCACCCAGCGGAAGCCGGTCTTGGAAGTGTGCTGCTTGCACCGCTTTCGCGGGCAGAAGGGCGGGCAGAAGGCTGCGGTGGTCTCGGACATGACCGAGTGCCACCGCAGTACTCATGCCATCCACATTCTTCGCTACACAACCTACTTCTTGCCGAGCGACTGCAGGTACGTGTAGATCGCGCCGACTTCGGTGTCGGTGAGCCGCGAGTAGACCGGGAACGGCATGCCGACCGGATCCAGGGCGTGGCCATCGCGCGCACTCACGCCGGCACGCAGCGCGAGCGTGAACGCGCCCAGGTCGTGCGCGGACGCCAGTGCGACGAGATCGGGGCCGACCGGGGGGAACTGGCCCTTGTGGCCGCCATGCAGGTCGGCGCCGTGGCAGTCCTTGCACCCCAGATACGGCGTGAGATATCCACCGTAGGCGACGGTCATGCCTTCGGCCATATCGGGCGCGGGCAGCGTCACTGGAAGCTGGTGGCTCGTCTCGATCACGTGCAGCCCGAGCATGAGATACGCCAGCGGTGTGAGTTGGCGCGCAGGGACCGTGTGCGCGGCCGGGCGCTGGCGCCGCAGGTACGAGATGATGGCGGAAAGATCGCGGTCGGACAGGCCGCGCATCTGCGCCGACGGCATGACCACGAGCGGATGGCCTTCGCGGTTCACGCCTTCCCGGATCACGCGCGCCAATTCGGCGTCGGTGTAGTCCTTGAGCCGGCCACCTGGCGTGATGTTGGGCGCGTACAGGTGGCCAAGCGGCGGCGTGCCGGGTTGATCGAAGAAGTCCCGGCTGCCACCCGCGAGCGGCGGCTGAGCGTGGTCGGCGTGGCAGCCGACACAATTCGTGAGTACCAGGTGCTCGCCGCGCCCTTCGAGCGCGCTCTCGGGCGGCACACGCAGTGGCGGGAGCGGGTTCGTCTCGCTTGCATGCATCGTGTTCCAACCCGAGATCACGAGCGAGGCGACGAGCACCAGCACAAGGACGACCAGACCTCCCAGTGCCAGCGCGATGAGTCGAAGCAGCTTCATGTCACATCTCCGGCCTGAGGGAGAATCGCGTGGGAACGAAGCGGGGCGTCACCGTGCAATGGTGACGCCCCGTCAGATGCATGGATATCTAGGCGTTCTTGGGCGGACGGCCGCGGCGCTTGGGCATCGTGCCTGGGCCGAGCAGTGAGTCCAGGTAGCGCGTGACTTCGTCGCGCACGATTCCCGGCAGGACTTCGCGGACCTTGGCCTGGACACCCGCACGCACTTGCGCGGTGATGTCATTGCCGCCGCCGATCGCCGCTGCCGGGCGGCCCTTGCCCGAACCCGGCTTGCGGCCGCGCGGACCTTTGAGGCCCATCTTCTTGCGCCACGAGTAATAGGTGACGGGGGTCACGCCGAAGCGCTTCTGGACATCGAGCGCCGTCAGGTTCTCCGCCGTTGCGGTCTGGATGATCTTGCCGCGCTGCTCATCGGAATACGTCTTGCGTGCTCGCTTTGCCATGGTTGTCTCCTTGGGGATCGGGGGAACTCCAGAAGGGGGGTAACGCAAATAGGCCACATTCGCGCATCGGCGTCAATGCAGAATGGTGAAACTTTGGCTCGTCAGGCGACGAATGTGAAATCGACGGACTCGCGAAGGTCAGCGAGTTGTGCAGCCGCGCGCCAACGAGTGCGGGCGGGCAGGGCCACGAACGCGAGTACGAATGGAGCCATCTGGCCTTTCAGCACTTGCGCGTCGGCATCGCGGGCCTCGATGACGGCGCGCAATCGTGATTCCCCCAGTGCGGCACTCCAGCGTTTCAGGCTTTCACCCACTCCGATCAGCGTCGCGCGACGGTCCCCTGCCAGCAGAAAGCGGTCGAGCTCATCCACCTTGAGCGCGAGGAAGCGCTCAAGGGAATAGCGCGGGTCGGTGCGAGTGGAACTACCGGGGTGCTGACGCCAGCTGTAGAGCCGTCGGCCGAGCTTGGCGAAGCGCGAACCTTGAGCGAAAAGCCGCAGCCAGAGGTCCATGTCCTCGGGGCCGCCGCGTTCGCGCCAGCCGCCGGCGGACTCGACCGCTCGCCGGCGCAGCATGGCCGCTCCATTGAGCAGCGGCACGTCGATCAGGCGCTCGGCGTGCATCGCCTCATGCGTGAGCAGCGAATCGTGCCACGCGCTCCAACGCCGCATCCCCGCCCCGACCGATGCGCTGGGGAAAAGCCGCACCCGTGAGCTGACGACATCGACCTCACGGTGGGTGTGCAGATAGGCACGCTGTTCGGCCAGACGGTCGCGGTGGGACAGGTCGTCGGCGTCCTGACGCGCGAGCAATGGCGCCCGCGCTTGCTCGCAGGCGAAGCGCAGGGTCTCTGGCAATCCCGAGGCGGGGCGGTGGAACACCCGGATCCGCGGATCGCGGCGCGCGGCCTGCTCGAGGATCTCCAGCGACGCGTCGCGGGATCCGTCATCGACCGCGACCACCTCGAAGTCGTGGTCCGTCTGGCGCGTCAGCGACGCAAGCGCCTGCGTCAGCCACGGCGCAGCATCGCGAACGGGCAGCAGAACCGACAAGGCGGGCGCGGATGGGTGCGCGGTGGACATGCCGAGGCAAGCTAGCAGCCGTCCCTGCGCTCTGGTAGTACTTCTTGTATGGCGGGAAAGCGGCTACTCATACTCGGCGGTGGTTTCGGTGGTCTTGACGTGGCGCGCGCGATCGGTCGCTCGCGTGAGGCGCGCGGCTACTGGGACACACTATTGGTCGACAAAGAGAACTTCTTCCAATTCAATCCGTTGCTACCCGCTGTCGCGGTGGGCGCTGTCGAGACGCGCCATATCGTGTATCCGCTGCGCGAGATGTCGCGCCATCGTCACATCCGATTCCACAAGAATAAGGCTGAGCGGATCGACCTGGCCCGCCGCTGTGTGCAATTCCACAACGGCATCGAAGAAGACTTTGACACGCTGGTGATCGCTGTCGGGAGCACCACGAATCACTTCGGCGTGCCGGGCGCCGCGGAATACACGCGGCCATTCAAGACCATCCAAGATGCGATGACGCTGCGCGCCCGCGTCGTCGAACTCTTCGAGATGGCGGAGCAGGCGGGGAGCGATGCGCAACGCCGCCGGCTGCTCTCGTTCGTGATCATCGGTGGCGGTGTGACGGGGGTGGAGGTCGCGGCGGAACTCATCGAGATGGCGCGCGAGACGTTGCTGCCCAAGTACCCGGGGCTGCAGCCATCGCACTTGAGCGTGACGGTCATCGAGGGCAACCAGCGCCTGGTTCCATCAGCGCGCCCCGAGCACTCCGAATATGTGCGCCGGTTCCTGGAGCATCGCGGCATCAGGCTCGAGCTCGCCGTGCGGGTCACGCGCGTCGAGGAGAAACGCGTGCACCTGGGCGACGGCCGCACGTTCGAGGGCTTCACGCTGCTGTGGACCGCCGGCGTCACGCCGCCGCCGCTCGTGCGCGATCTGCCGTTGTCGTTCCACAAAGACGGTCGCGTGCTGGTGGATCCGTACTTGCGCGCATTGGACCCCGACGCGAGGGCGCTCGAGGACGTGTACGTCATCGGCGATTGCGCCGCCTCGCCTCGCGGGGATGGACGCTTCCAGCCCCAACTCTCGCAGACGGCCATCGCGATGGGCGGTCATGTGGGGGACGCGCTGGTGCGCCGCGCCAAGGGGCAGCCCGAGCGTCCCTTCGACTTCCACGACAAGGGCTACATCATCTCGCTGGGCAAACACAGCTCGGTGCTCGAACTCTTCGGCGTGCCGCTCTCGGGCAAGGTCGCGTGGCTGCTTTGGGCTGCGGCCTATCTGGTGAAGATGGTGGGCGTGCGCAAGCAGATCGAGGTGGGACTGGACCACTTGACGCACGTGTTCTTCGAACACGACACTTCCCAGATATTGGCAAGGCGTGCGGTGCTGACGGCGGACGAGCTGGATCTGCCACTGGTCGAGCCGGGCGAGAAGCACATGCACGATTCCTGATTTCAGGCGGCAAGGCGTGGTCGCACAAGTGCTTGCATTCGCACGGCCTAAAAAGAATGCGCCGGTAGGATCTCTCCGCTGCTCATGCAAGTCGCGTTTCATGCCGAAGGAAGCAAGCATGGAGGCATGGCGCAGGGCTCTGGCCGCCCCGCCCCCACTCGAACATCATGGATCGACACTCGAGCAGGCCCACTGGGCTGGGAGCAACTGGGACCAACATGGAATCCTTTGATCTGGTCGTGATCGGCAGCGGACCTGGCGGGCAGAAGTGCGCCGTACAGGCCGCGAAGCTCGGCAAGAAAGTGGCGATCATCGAGCGTCGGCACGAGGTCGGTGGCGTGTGCATCAATACCGGCACGATCCCGAGCAAGACCATCCGCGAAGCAGCCCTCGACCTTTCGGGCAACCGTCAGCGGCGTCTCTATGGCGATGACTTCGCGCCGCGCCGTCGCCCGACTGCCGCGGACCTTTGGGCGCGCGCGCAGCAGGTGATGAACATCGAGCGCGATGTGATCCGTGCGCAGCTGCAGCGCAATGGGATCCACATGTTCGAGGGCGACGGCCGGTTCGCCGCGCCGCATACGATCCAGGTCACGGACGGCGAAGACGTGAACACGATCCAGGCGGCCTTCGTGGCGATCGCGGTCGGGACGGTTCCGGGCCTGCCCGCCGGCATCGTGGTCGATCACACGGTCGTACTCACCAGCGACGACTTGCTGAGCATGAGCAAGCTCCCGCGTCAGATGATGGTCGTCGGTGCGGGCGTCATCGGCTTGGAGTACGGCACGATCCTCGCCGAGCTGGGTGTGGACGTGACACTCGTCGACAAGCGCACGCAGTTGCTCGAGATGGTCGACCGCGAGCTGGTCGACGCGTTCTCGTACTTCGCGCGCGAGAGCGGCCTCACACTGCGCTTGGGCGAGGAGGTCGACCGCATCGAGACGGGCTCTGGTGGCCAGGCAGTCGTCACCATGAAGAGCGGCAAGCGCACGGTGGCCGAGACGGTACTCGTCTCCGCAGGCCGAGTGGGCGCGACCGAGCACCTGGGTCTGGACAAGGCGGGGCTCAAGTCAGATGACCGCGGCCGCATCGCCGTGAACGAGCACTTCCAGACTGCCATGCCGCACGTTTATGCCGTCGGCGACGTGATCGGTTTCCCGGCGCTTGCCGCGACGAGCGCCGAGCAGGGCCGCCACGCAGCCTGTCACATGTTCGGCGTCGAGACGCGCATGGTGCCGACGCTCTTCCCGTTCGGCATCTACGCGATCCCCGAGATCAGCTGGGTCGGCATGAACGAGTCCGAACTCACGGCCAAGGGTGTGCCGTTCGAGACGGGTGTTGCGCGCTACAAAGAGATCGCGCGCGGACAGATCATCGGCGACGACCACGGCATGCTCAAACTGATCTTCCATATCGACACGAAGAAGATCCTCGGCGTATGGTGCATGGGTACGCAAGCGACCGAACTCGTGCACATCGGCCAGATGGTCATGGCCTTCGAGGGCACGCTCGATACGCTGGTCAACAACGTGTTCAACTACCCGACGCTTGCCGAGTGCTACAAGGTGGCCGCGCTCGATGGCTTCAACAAGCTTCGCGACCTTGGCGCCGCAGCGGCAGTGTCCCCGAGGCAGACGACGACATGAGCATCCAGGGCGTCCTTGTACTTCAGTCGATCGATGCGGGCCTCGAGTTCGAGGCCCGCTTTCCTTTTTCGCACATGCGTTTCGACAGCCGGCCTGGCGAACGCGACGTGAGTCCGGTCGAGGGGTTGCTCGCGTCGCTCGCGGCGTGCGAAGCGATGGACGTGATCGAGATCCTTCGCAAGAAGCGTCAGGCCGTCACGGGCTACGAAGTGCGCATGTCGGGCGAACGCCGCGCGGATCCGCCCAAGCGGTATACCGCGATCACGCTGGTGCATCGCGTCACGGGGCGCGGCGTGTCGTTGATCGCGGTGCAAGAGGCGGTGCGGTTGAGTGACGAGAAGTACTGCACGGTGCGGCATTCGCTGGCGGCGGACTTGAGTGTCTCGCATGTGATCGAGATCCTCGAGGGCTGAGCCGTCGGCGCTTGCGACGGTGCTGCGTTGTTCTGCGTTTGCGCAGTGGTCTCGCCCGTCGCGTCGGGCGTGGGCCGGCGCCGTCGCTTCGCTCGGCTTTCTCTACTACACTCCGGGCATCGTCGTGTCCTGCGGGTTCCACGGATTGGGCGCTTCTGCGCGAGGAGTGGGTATGTCGGAGTTCCGGATCGAGAAGGATAGCCTGGGGGAGATGAAGGTGCCGGCTGCTGCGATGTATGGGCCGCAGACGCAGCGGGCAGTGGATAATTTTCCAGTGTCGGGGCAGCCGATGCCGGGGCCGTTCATCCATGCGCTTGGGCTCATCAAGGGCGCGGCCGCGCGCGTGAATGCGGAACTCGGCACGGTCGACAAGGACATCGCGCGCGCGATCGAGGAAGCGGCCATGGAGGTCGCGAGTGGCAGGTGGGATGCGCAGTTCCCGATCGACGTGTTCCAGACAGGCTCGGGCACGAGCTCGAACATGAACGCGAATGAAGTCATCGCCCATCGCGCCTCCGAGATCCTGGGCCGCAAGGTGCATCCGAATGATCACGTGAACTTCGGCCAGAGCAGCAATGACGTGATTCCGACAGCGCTGCATGTGGCCGCCGTGCTCGAGATCGAGCGCGATCTGCAACCGGCGCTCGCGCACCTCTGGAAGGCACTCGACGGCAAGTCGAAGGAATTCCATGATGTGCTCAAGACCGGCCGTACGCACCTCATGGATGCCACGCCGATCCGTCTGGGCCAGGAATTCTCCGGTTACGCGTCGCAGATGCTGCACGGCATCGCGCGTGTGAAAGCGACATTGCCCGACCTTCGCGAATTGGCCATCGGCGGCACTGCGGTCGGCACTGGCCTCAACACCCATCCGGAATTCGGCCGCCGCGTCGCATCGGAACTCACGAAGCTGACGAGTAGCAACTTCGTTGAAGCGCCGAATCACTTCGAGGCGCAAGGCGCCCAGGATGGCGCGTGTTGGGCCAGCGGCGCGCTCAACAGCGTGGCCGCCAGCCTCATGAAGATCGCCAACGACGTGCGTCTGCTGGGGAGTGGTCCGCGATGTGGCTTGGCCGAGATCACGCTGCCGGCGATCCAGCCCGGCTCCAGCATCATGCCGGGAAAAGTGAACCCCGTGATCTGCGAGTCCGTCGTGCAGGTGGGCGCTCAGGTCATGGGCAACCACGTGGCCTGCACGCTGGGCGCGCAATGGGGGCAACTGGACCTGAACACGATGTTGCCGCTGATTGCGCGCAATCTGCTCGAGAGCATCCGCCTGCTCGCGGCGGTCTCTCGTGTCTTCGCCGACAAGGCGCTGGCCGGGCTGGTCGCGAATGCCGACACTTGCCGCGACTACATCGAGATCTCGCCGAGTATGGCGACCGCCTTGAATCCGCTCATCGGTTACGACAAGGCGGCCGAGATCGCCAAACGCAGCTTCAAGGATCGCAAGCCCGTTCGTGCTCTTGCCGCGGAGATGACGACGCTCTCCAAAGCCGAGATCGACGCGGCGCTCGATCCGGCGCGCCAGACGCAGCCCGGCTTGGAGCTGGGCGGCGGCGCAGGCGGTTGAGCGTGTCGTACGTCGCGGACCACGGCGTTCCCACGCTTGAGTACCTGCACGAACGGTTTGCGGACACCCGCACGCGGGTATCCGCGGCCGCGCACCGCACGCCCGTCGTGACGTCGCGCACGCTCGATGCGCGCACGGGCGCACAGGTGTTCCTCAAAGCCGAGAACCTGCAGCGCATGGGTGCGTTCAAGTTCCGCGGCGCGTGGAACATGATCTCCCGGCTCTCGCGAGCGGAGCTTGCGCGTGGCGTGGTCGCCTATTCGTCGGGGAACCACGCCCAAGCGGTGGCTTTGGTCGCTCGCGAGCTGGGCGCGCCCGCCACGATCGTGATGCCGAGTTTCGCACCGCGTGCCAAGCTCGCGGCCGTCGCTGAGTACGGCGCCGAGATCCTGCACTACGACCTGCTCGGCGAAGGCCGCGATGCGCTTGCTGTGCGGGTGGCGCGCGAGCGCGGCTGCACGCTGGTCCCGCCGTTCGATCATCCCGACATCCTGCTTGGCCAGGGCACCGCCGCGGCCGAATTGTTCGAGGACGCGGGCGCTCTCGACGCGCTGCTCGTGCCCGTGGGCGGCGGTGGGCTGCTGTCGGGCTCGGCACTGGCCGCGCACTGGCTGGCACCCACCTGCCGTGTGATCGGCGCGGAACCCGCGGCAGGCGACGATGCGGCGCGCTCGTTCCGCAGTGGCCGCATCGAGACCGTGAAGGATCCGCAGACGATCGCCGACGGCGCGCGCACGCCGAGCCTATCGGAGCTCACGTTCGCGCTCATCCGCGCGCATGTCGCCGATATCGTGACCGTGGCCGATGCTCCGTTGCTGGCCGCGACGCGGTTCCTGTGGGAGCGCACCAAGTTGCTGGTGGAGCCGACTGGCGCGCTCGGAGTCGCCGCACTGCTGTCCGGCGCCGCGGACCTGCGCGGAAAGCGCGTAGGCGTGGTCATCTCGGGCGGCAATGTGGATCTGGAAGCGGTGGTCGCGGCGTTCGCGAGCTGAATCTGGGGGTCTGACCGCTTCCGCGGGTCATGCCGCTGCGATTCGCGCCGATACCTCACGCGGGGGCATGCGCTTGCGCGTGACCCTGTGATGCCGGCACCCCCATTGCGCCCGGCTCTGACTCACCGTCATCCCCTCGGAAGAGGATGACCCCGCACATGCACCGCGAAGGCCCGGGCTTGCCCCAGGTCCCCGCCAGCTCTTGGGATCGCGATCCGGAACGCGCCATGGATGCGCGCCGGCACGCGATCGACTTGAGTGTGCTCGTGCTAGTGGTGATCCCGATCATCGCTGCGTTGGTGGCGGTGTTTGGATTCCGTGCCCTCGCCGCCGAGAGTACGGAGGCCGCTCGGGTGGCGAACCTCACCGCGCGCGAGCGCATGCTGACGGTGAGAATGGCGTGGCACGCGCTGCAGGTGTCAGCGGGTGGCGAGGGGGCCCGTGCGGACCTGCAGTCCGACGAGTCGGAGTTCCTGCCGCAGTTGCGCGCGTTGCGTGCTCTGCAATCCGAAGTCCGGCGGCGTCCCAGCTCCGAGACCGCGGCACTCCTCCAGTCCATCGACATGGTACAGGCCGCTTACGACCGCCTGAAGCCTGCGCTCGAACGTTCAAGCCGCGCAACCCCAGGCACACCGGCGGCGGAATCGGCATTGGACGAGGTTCAGGGCGCGGTCGCGCGCGTGCTCGCGGAGTTGGAGCAACTACTCGGGCACCTCAAGAACGTGGAGGCCGAGCACCTGCAGTCGCGCACCTCGATCGTCGAACTCCTTGTGCTGCTGGAGAGCCTCTGTGCGCTGCTCATCGCGGCGTGGTTCTGGGCGGGTGTCCAACGCACCCGCCGCCGCGAGTCCGAGCTTCGGCGCCTGGCGCAGGTGGCAAGGCATACGTCGAGTGGCTTGGCCATGGCCGATGCCGACCGCCGCATCGTGTGGGCCAACGAGGCCTGCGTCGTGCTCACGATGTGGGACTCAGGTTCGCTGTGCGGACGGCTGATCGAGGAGTGGCTCGCGGATGCAACCGATGCGCACGGCGCGCCGCTGGCACTGGCCGCGACGCGAGGGGTGCGGTGCGAGGCCCGGTTGTCGCGCCCGTCGGGCCTGCCCGCGTGGGTCGACCTCGAGATCGTGCCGGTGCGTGATGCGCACGGCGCCATCGAACATCATGCGATCACCATGCAGGACATCACGGGGCGGGTCGAGGTCTCGCAGGCATTGCAAGAAAGCGATGCGCGCTTCCGCTCCGCGCTCGAGGCCATGCAGGAAGGTCTCGTCGTGCAGGCGGCCGATGCCACGATCGAGATCTGCAACCCTGCGGCCGAGCAGATCCTGGGGCTCACCGCCGACCAGATGTGCGGGCGAACCTCGCTGGATCCGCGCTGGCGCAGCGTGCATGAGGATGGCAGTGAGTTCCCGGGCGACACGCATCCGTCTGTCGTCTCGCTTCGTACCGGCGAATGCCAGCATGGCGTCGTGATGGGTGTCCATAAGCCGGATGGATCCCTGACGTGGATCTCCATCGATACCGGCGTGATCTTCCTGCTGGGCGATCCGAGGCCAGCCAAGGTCGTCTGCTCGTTCTCGGACATCACCGCGCGTCGCGCCGCCGACCAGACGCTGCGCAAGCTCACGCGCGCCGTCGAGCAGAGCCCGACTGCCGTCTTGATCACGGACGCGGACGCGCGGCTCGAGTTCGTGAACCAAGCCTTCACCCGGATCTCCGGATATGCGCCCGCCGAGGTGCTCGGCCGCGACCCGCGCCTGCTGGCTTCGGGAAGGACGCCCCGGGCCGTCTACGATGCGATGTGGAGCGCACTGCGCGGCGGCCAGGAGTGGCGCGGCGAGATCATCAATCGCAAGAAGAACGGCAGCGAGTATCACTGTGACATCTCGATCTTTCCGTTGCGCGGCGAGCACGGCGAGATCACTCATTTCGTGAGTCTCGCAGAGGACGTGACCGAGAAACACCAGCGCGAGGAGGAACTCGCTGCCGCGCGCGAGGTCGCGATCAACGCTGCCCGCACCAAGACCGAGTTCGTGCAGAATATGAGCCACGAGCTACGAACGCCGATGAATGGCATCCTGGGAATGGCCGAGCTGCTGCTGCAATCTGCGCTCTCGCCGGCACAACGCAACGACGTGGTGACGATCCGTCGATCGGCCGAGCAGCAGCTCGCGGTGCTTTCGCAACTTTTCGACTTCGCGCGGCTGGGTTCGAACGATGAGCCGATCCAGCACGCGCCGTTCGCGCTGCGGGCCTGCTTGCGCGAGGTGGCGGACAAACTCGCGACCGACACAGCGGAGCGCGGCCTGGGTTGGGCACTTGAGGTGAGCGATGAAGTTCCCGATACACTTGTCGGCGATGCCGGTTGCCTGCGGCAGGTGCTTTTCCATCTCCTCGGCAACGCGGTCAAGTTCACGGAACGCGGCCTCATCCGGCTCTGCGTCTCGAACGAATACACGCAGGACGCCAAGGCGCGGCTGCTGCTGTGTGTACACGATACCGGTGTAGGCATTCCGGAGGACCGCCAGGCCACGATCTTCGATGCGTTCCAGCAGGCAGATGGCTCCCGCACGCGCCGGCACGGCGGCATCGGCTTGGGACTGACGCTGGCTTCGCAGCTCGTGGCCCGGATGGGCGGCACCATCGAGGTGGCCAGCGACCTGGGCAAGGGCACCACGTTCGCCTGCCATCTTCCCTTCGAGCTGGCGGAAGCCTCGGCACTGACCGCCGAGAGCGCAGAGGCGCTGGTCGGTCTTCCGCTGCTGCTCTTGGACGGCGGCGGTGCGGAGCGCACCGGTATCGCAAGAACCCTGGAGCACTGGGGCGTCCAGGTGCGCATCGTGCCCGGTCCCGACGCGGCGCTCGCCGAGGCAAGCCGCGCGCGCACCGAGGGCAGGCCGTTCCTGTTCGCCGTCGTCGATGACCGCGGTGGTGGGTTCGACGCTTTTGGCGCTGCCGCTCGACTAGCGGACGGCTTGGGGGGCTCACCGCCCATCGTGGTCTTCGCGACCCAGACACAAGCCGGTGACGCCGAGCGCTGCACGAAGATGGGCGTTGCCGGATTGCTGTCGGGCTCCAGCAGCGACGAGGACTTATCCGAGTTACTGCAGTACCTGCTCGCGCACCCCGGCAAGGATCTCGTGACCGCGAGCACACTGCAGGCGTGCCGCCGCCAGCACCGGGTGCTGCTGGTCGAGGACAACGCAGTCAATCGCAAGGTCGCCACCCGGCTGCTGGAGCGTTCGGGCTTCCAGATCAGCGTCGCGGTCAACGGCGTGGAAGCGCTGCAGAAGATCGCCGCCGACACCTACGACCTGGTGCTCATGGATATCCAGATGCCCGAGATGGACGGCATCGAGGCCACCCGGCACCTGCGTGCGTCCGAGCAGGGCACGGGCCGGCACCTGCCGGTGATCGCGCTGACCGCTCACACGCTGGGCTCCGACCGGGATGCTGCGCGTGAGGCGGGCATGGACGACCTGGTGGCCAAGCCGATCCGCGCCGACGTGCTACTCGAGTGCATGCGCAAGCACCTCGGGACCAGTGAGCGGCGCCCGCGGCAAGTGGCGCTACTCGCACCGCCGCTCGAAGAGGTGCTCGATTGGGACGAGGCGATCGAGCGCATGGACGGCGACGAAGTCGTGTTACTGGAGCTGCTGCAACTGTTCGTGCAGGACAGCCCGAACATGCTCAAGCGCATCGAGGACGCGCGACGTGGCGACGACCTGAACGCGCTGGAGCGCGCAGCGCACGGACTGAAGGGCGCGAGCGCCACGATCTCGGCCTTCGTCGTGGCGCAACTGGCGAAGCGTGTCGAGACGTTGGCGCGCGAGGGCCACGCGGAAGAGGCGCGAGGCGCCACGACCCAGTTGGTGCACGAGATGCGACGATTGATCGCCGCCCTCACAGCGCTCGATACGCGTGGAAGGAGAGCGGCATGAGGATCCTGCTCGTCGAAGACGACCCGGTGGCGCGCCGGCAGATGCAGGCCGCGCTCGAACGCGGTGGCCATGAAGTGGTGACGGCCGCGGACGGCGATGCCGCTTGGGCGATGCTGCAGTCCGCCGACGCGCCTCGGCTCGTCGTGCTCGATTGGGACCTGCCGGGACTCGACGGCGTTGCCATCATCGACCGCGTGCGCGCTGTGCCCGGACACTCGTACACCTACCTCGTGCTCGTCACTGGCAAGGGCCTGCGCGAGGATGTGATCGAGGGTCTGGACGCCGGCGCCGACGACTACCTGGTGAAGCCCATCGATACGGCCGTGCTGCGCGCGCGTGTGCGCTCCGGTGAGCGCATCCTGCGTCTGGAGACGGCGCTGGTCACGCGCATCGCGGAGCTCGAGGCGCAATTGCCTCCCAAGCGCGACGCGGCCTGAGCTCGCTTCGCCGCCGGGTGCGGGCCCGGGCTAGTACTTGATGCCCGCCTCTGCGAGCGCGGCGTGCAACTCGCGCTCGTCGCGCAGGCCGACCATCGAACGCACGATCTTGCCATCCTTGCCGATGATGATCGTGAGCGGGATCGACGAAGCGCCGTAGGCACTGCCGACCTTGCCGGAGTAATCCATGAGCACCGGTACCTGCAGATTGGTCTCGGCCAGGAAGGCCTTCACCTTGGCGGTGGATTCGCGCTCGTTCACGGCGAAGAACAGGACCGGCTGCGTCTTCACTTTGGCGTGGGTGGCCGCCACGATCGGCATCCAGCGCCGGCACGGACCGCACCACGTGGCCCAGAAGTCCAGCACGACGACCTTGCCCTTGAGTGCGCTCAGCTTGATCGTTTTGCCCTCGAGCGACTCCAGCGTGAAGTCAGACGCTTCGCGGCCCGACATATCCGGGGCCTCGGTGCCGGGCGCACCCAGACGTAGCACGCGCTGCGAGCCGGCCGGTGCGATCAGCGCGTACTGGCTCTCGGCGCCGCCACTGACCAGGTCCACGTGATCGAATCGCGTCTGGATGACCTGACGCAGCTTGCCGAACTGCGGGTGCTGCACATCGAGCGTGATCGAGTCGCGCATCACCAGTGCCCGCACCGGATCGATCCACACCATGCGCGGGAGCGCCACCGTCTCGGGATGCGTCGTGTCGCTCTGCGACGTGATCTCGATCCGCTGGCAAGCGACCGGGCCCTCGTTCGTCTGCACGGTGTCGGAGCCCGTCGCGCGCGCGCTGACGAACGGCTGCCCCGGCGCGTGCAACGCATAAGCAATCATCGGGTCGAGCGAGCGCGCGAAGGGGTCGCTCATCGTGGCGCCGGGCAGCAGGCTGGGCGCGCTCTGGCGCGTGTACTGGTGCAAGCCGGGGATGTGCACCTGCAGCGATTCGCCGTCGGCCACGATCTCGGTCGTCATGTTGGGATTGCGGACCTCGTTGCGCAGGCGGCCCGGGCGGATCGCCGCATACGAGAAGGGCACCTCGACGCTCTGGCCATCGAGCTTGCCGCCCGAGATCGTCACCACCAGCCGGCCGGTCATCTGGTACTGGCGCAGGTTCAGGTAGCGGGCGGTCACGGAGTCCACCAGTGCCATGACCGGGTCCGCGGCCGCGCGCGCATGGTTCTTCGCTGCGCCGCCGGAGGCCGGGGCCTTGGCCGCGATCGCGGGAGCAGCCAGCAGGAGCAACGTGGCGATGGCGAGTCTGGGGCGCAGCGGCATGGTCGGGGCCTCGGCGGGTGGGATCAAGGTGGGAGTCCGCTCGAGGATAGCCTACGCCCGGGCTCCACGCAGCCGTCCGAAAAAGCTGCGGCGGCCGCGCTGGCAAGCGCCGCCGCCGCTCGTGAAGCTGTCGTGAACGAAGGTCAGCCCTGTGCGACCACGTCCTTGCGCTTGGTCTCGAGAGTCGCCAGCAGCTCCTCGTAGGACTTGATGAAGGACTTGACCCCTTCGTCCTCGAGGAGGCCGATAAGGGCGTCCAATGGCACTCCGAGCGCAGGCAGCTGCGTGAAGACGGCCTTGGCGCCGGCGAGGTCGTTCTGGATGCGGGCCTCCACTATGCCGTGATCATTGAACGCATCGAGCGTGTTCGGCGGCATGGTGTTCACCGTATCAGCGCCGATCAGTTCTTCGACGTACATCACGTCGCGGTACGCGGGGTTCTTGGTGCTCGTCGACGCCCAGAGTGGCCGTTGCGTGTTCGCACCTTTGGCGCGCAATGCGGCGAAGCGCGAGCTGCCGAAGATCTCTTCGAAGGCGGCGTAGGCGATGCGCGCGTTGGCCACGGCCGCCTTGCCGCGCAGGGCTTCGAGTTCGGCGCGTTCGGTGGCGCCCGCGGGCAGCGTGGCGACGCGCGCATCGATCGCCGCGTCGACCTTGGAGTCGACGCGCGAGATGAAGAACGACGCGACCGAGCGGATATCGCCCAGCTCGCCGCCGGCTGCCGCGCGGCGCTCGAGGCCGGTGAGGTATGCCTCCATGACCTCGCGGTAGCGGTCGATCGAGAAGATGAGCGTGACGTTGATGCTGATTCCCGCTTCGATCGCCGAGGCGATCGAAGGCAGCCCGGCCTGCGTGGCCGGGATCTTGATCATCACGTTCGGCCGCGCGACAGCCGCATGCAGGCGCTTGGCCGCTGCGAGCGTGCCGAGGCCGTCGTTCGCCAAGCGCGGGCTCACCTCAAGGCTCACACGGCCGTCCATGCCGGCGGAGCCGTCGTACAGGCGGAGCAAGCGGTCGCACGCCATCTGGATGTCTTCGATCGCCAGCGCTTCGAAGAGCGGCTCGCCCGAGAGGCCGCCGCGGATGCCGGTCGCGATCGCGGCATCGTAGTCGGTGCTCTTGGCGATCGCCTGCTGGAAGATCGTGGGGTTCGACGTGACGCCGACCACGCCGGCGTCGCGCACGAGCGTGTCGAACTCGCCCGAGATCAAGTGGCCGCGGCGGATGAAGTCGAGCCAGACGCTCTGGCCGACGGCGAGCAACTGATGCGCGCGAGATGGCATGTGAAGGCACTCCTTTGCCGTGAAGCGGTGCGCTGCGTTCGAGCGATGTGGTCAGCATGCCGCTATGGGGAGCGCGGTGCAAGAGCGCGCCTCACTTGGGCAGAGCGCGTCCGTAGAGATCGGTCATCGCCGCCAGCCGCTGCCATGCGCCGGCCTCGAGTTCGCCATGCTTGAGCCGCCAGCTCCAGTTACCCACCGCGCGGCCGGGGAAGTTCATGCGCGCTTCGCCGCCGCGCTGGAGCAGGTCCTGCGCCGGCAGCACGCACGTATCGGCCACGGACGCTTGTGCGAGCTGGCCCAAGTCCCACGCGCTCTCGCGCACGTCGCGGCCCAGGTAGCGGGCCAGGTGCGTGCGTTCGGCCTCGGTCGCCGAGGCGTACCACGCCGCCGTGGTGTCGTTGTCGTGAGTGCCGGTGTACACGCAGGTGTTGGGCACGTACGCGTGCGGCAGGAACTGGCTGTTGGTCTCACCGCCGAAGCCGAATTGGAGAATGCGCATCCCGGGAAACGCGAAACGGTCGCGCAGCGCCTCGACCTCGGGCGTGAGCACGCCTAGGTCCTCGGCGATGATCGGCAGCTCGCCCAGTGCGCGCTCGAGGGCGTGGAACAGCTCGGCGCCGGGGCCCGGCTGGAACCGGCCCGTGCGCGCATCCTCGGCGCCTGCGGGGATCTCCCAGTTGCGGCTGAAGCCGATGAAGTGATCAAGACGCACGCGGTCGACCGTCTCGAGCAGCGCGCGCACGCGCGCGATCCACCACGCGTAGCCCTCGCTGGCGAGCACGTCCCAGCGATAGAGCGGATTGCCCCACAGCTGGCCGGTCTCGCTGAAGTAATCAGGCGGCACACCGGCGACGACCGTGAGCTGGCCTTGGCTGTCCACGTGAAAAAGCTCGGGACGCGACCACACGTCGGCGGAGTCATACGCGATGAAGATCGGCGCATCGCCGATGAGCGATACACCCGCGCCATTCGCATGGGCGCGCAACGCGCCCCACTGGCGGCTGAAGAAGAACTGCAGCGCGCGGTGCCGCTGCACGCCAGATTCGTTCGCCAGTCGCGCTGCCGCGAGCGCGCCGCTCTCGCGGCAGCGCAACGCGCGGTCCCATGCGTTCCAGGCGGCGCCGCCATGCGCATCCTTGAGTGCCATGAAGAGCGCAAAGTCATCTAACCACGACGCGTGACGGTCGCACCATGTGGAGTGTTCGGCGTGCAGCGGGTGCGCGCGGTTCGCCACGAAGCGATCGGCAGCGCGCGCCAGCAGCGCCTGCTTCCACGGGATCACCCAGCCGAAGTCCACCGGGCCATCGCCGAACGAAGGAGCATCGGCGAGATCAGCGGCGGTCAGCAGCCCATCGGCCACCAGCGCGTCGGGGCTGATCAGCAACGGATTGCCGGCGAACGCCGAGAAGCACTGGTAGGGCGAATCACCGTAGCCCGTGGGGCCCAGCGGCAGCACCTGCCATAGGCCCTGCTTCGCAGACACGAGTTGGTCGACGAAGCGGTGCGCTTCGGGGCCGATGTCCCCGATGCCATAAGGACCGGGAAGGGACGTGGGGTGGAGCAGCACACCGCTCGAGCGGGGAAAGCGCAAAGTTTCTCGTCCTGTGGGATGTGGTGGTGCGGCGAGGGCAAGTGAGCCAAGTGGCGGCCATTCTGCGCAGTGCCCGCGCGCAGGCGCAAGCCCGCCGCCCCGGCTGCGCCTGCGGCCGGCATGCTAGAGTCCGCGGCGTCGCAGTCCGGCCACTCGCCTTCGAGGAGATCATGCGCCATCGCTTTGCGTTGCTGCTTCACCGACTGACCGCGCTGTGCCTGCTCGGCGCGCTTGTCGCCGCCGCTCCGGCGGGCGCGGCCGCGCCTCGTGGCGGCTTCCTGCTGCTGAGCCCGGCCGACACGGTCGCGATCGAGCGCTTCGAGCGCGCGAGCGACCACCTGCAGGGTGCGCTGCTCTTCAAAATGGTCAAGCAGCGCTTCGAATACACGCTCGCGCTGCTGCCGGACCACACCGTGCGCTCGATGAACGAGCGCTACTGGCCGGCCGATGCCGCGCCCGGCGCCAAGCCCGACCAAGAGGCTGACTTCTCATTCGTGGGCGACAGTTGCATCGTGGATATGCATCTGGAGGGCATCAAGCGCATGGGCACCGCCAAGGGCGCGATCCCGTTCGTGAACCCCTCCGTGCTGCTCATGGAGCAACTCGCCAAGCGCGCCGAGTTGCTGGGCTATCCGCAGAATGGTGTGCCGATGTTCGTGACGGCGGGCGGCAAGTCGACGAATCTCACGATCACGCGTACCAGCCCCGACACCGTGGTGATCCAGATGGGCCGCGTGGACATCCGGCTGCAGATGGACGCGGAGGGCGACGTGATCGGCGGTGAGATCCCGCTGCAGGGCCTGCGCATCGTGCGCGTGGACTCGCTGCCCGGTGAAGCGTTGCGCCTGCCGGGCTCCGATTACGGCGCGCCGGCGGGAGCCCCCTATGCCGCGAGCGAGGTGCGCGTGCCCTCGCGGCACGGCTTCGCGCTGGCGGGCACGCTCACGGTGCCGGCGGGAGCAGCGCGTCGCTGGCCGGTCGTGGTCACCATCACGGGCTCCGGCGCGGAGGATCGCGACGAGAGCCTGCCGATCGTGCGCGGATACAAGCCGTTCCGCGAGATCGCCGACGCGCTGGGCCGGCGCGGCATCGCGGTGCTGCGCATGGACGACCGCGGCTATGGGGATTCCGGGGGGCAGTTCAAGAACGCAACGACCGCAGACTTCGCCGAGGACATCGAGGATGCGGTGAAGTGGCTGCGCGCGCAGTCGCAGATCGATCCCGCGCGCGTGGCGCTGCTGGGCCACTCCGAGGGCGGCCTCATCGCGCCGCTGGTGGCCGCGCGCGATCCGCAGTTGCGCGCGATCGTGCTCCTGGCCGGGCCCGCGCTCAGCGGCAGGAAGGTGCTCGAGTACCAGAACATGCAGGCGGTGGTCCGCGGCGAGCATGCGACGGGCGCACGCCGCGATTCGCTCTTTCGCGCGGCTATGGCGCAGGTCGACACGATGGCGATGAGCGATGCGTGGTTGCGCTGGTTCCGCGATCACGATCCGATACCGACGGCGCGCAAGGTGCGCACGCCGGTGCTGATCCTGCAGGGCGCAACCGACCACCAGGTCACACCCGAGCAGGCGACGATGCTTGAGAAGGCGTTCCGCGTGGGCGGCAACGCCGACGTGACTCGCCGCGTGTTCGCGGCGACGAACCACCTGTTCCTGGCCGACAGTTCCGGAGTGCCCGCAGGGTACTCCCAGTTGAAGCACCCGAACGTGCGTCCCGAGGTGCTGCTCACGATCAGCGACTGGCTCGCGCTACGGATGAAACCTGCGGCCGCGGTTCATGCAAAGCGTGCGCGTTAGCGCGCTCAGCGCTTGGCTGCGGCGGCCATGGCCCGCTGCAATTCCGCGGGCGTCACGATGCGTGTGGTGCCGTCCGGGCGGTAGAGCGCGCAGGTCGCGCCCGCGCTGTCGGCGGCGCGCGGATCGAGCTGCATGAGGAACCGCGTCTGGGTCACGTGGGGCGCCATGACACGCACCGCCAGGCCATCGAGCAGCGCGGCGCGCAGATTGCGTTCGTAGTAGCTCTCGGCCCCGTCCTCGCCGGTCTGCGCTCGTGCACCGGCGCGTGACTCGGGCGACCAGAACCACAGCTTGGTGCCGGCGGGCAGCGGCGTGCGTGCAAGCGCCTCGCGCACATTCGCGGCGATCATCGCGCGATCGATCGTGGGGTCGGCGCGCAGGCCCTCGAGCGCAAAGGGCGCGGTCTCGATGCGCTCGGTCAGGCGCTGGCCGTCGTACGCGCAGAAGACCGCGAGTGCGAACGCTGCAGCGAGCGCAGCCCGCGCTGGGATGCTTGCTACCGCGGCGTCGATGGCGATGGCGAGCAACAGCCCCGCTGCGGGGAGCGCGGCGTACAGGTAGTAGTGATACGCGTGGTGCGCGAGCGGCAGCACGGGCAGCAGCATGATCGCGTACGCGAGCCCGGCGCCGGCCCAACCGCGCGAGCGCAGCGCGGGCACGGCCAGGCCTGCGACCCACGCGACGTTCAGTGCGATACCCCAAGCGAACACGGCGCGATCGACCGCGTCGCTGAAGCCAGTCACCGTCGCGAACCAGCGGTTCACGGCCCAGCCGTCATACGACAGCAGGTTGGGCAGCACGGCCGACGGCGACATCGCGTACGAGGCGCCGCCGAGTCCGGCGTGCGCGGGGGTGAGCGTGAGAAGCGGCGCCGCCGCGATGGCGATCGCGCACAGCGCCAGCCACACGCGATCGCGCACGGCGCCTTGCACGCGGGTGCGCGGCGCGGGGCCCAGCACGCGCAGCGCGAGCAGCGCGAGCGGCAGCGGCAGCGCGCTCTCTTTGCACAGCAACGCCGCCGCGAAAGCGGGCAGTGCCAGCACCCGCGCGCGGCCGCGGCTCTCGAACGCCGCGAGCGCGAGTAGCGAGCAGAAAGCGGCACCGACATCGCCATTGGCCGCCAGCCACGCGACGCCAGTGAAGAGCGCGGGATGCGTGGCGAAGAATGCGCCGCCGGCGAGCGCAGCGGCAGCGCGATAGCGGCGCGCCAGCAGCCATGTGAGAAGCGCCGCGCACGACGCATGCGCGATGAGCTGCGCCACATGCCCGGCGCGCGCCGAACTGCCGGTCGCCCGCAGCACGTCCCAGAACCACTGGTGCGAGATCACTCGCCAGAGCCCGGTGAGCCGGGGTGCGAGTCCGCCTGCGCGCGCCAAGCCGAGGAAGTCGTCTTGGGAGAACCCGTAGTCGACCAGGCGATGGAACGTCCACGCGGCCATGAGCGCGCAAGCGAGCGCACACGCCAGCGCCATGCCGCGCGCAGGAGGCGCGGCCGAAGCAGCGACGGCGCGGCCGCTCTTGGCGACCGCGCCGTGCTTGGACTGCGTTCGCAGCGTCAGCGCCCCGCCCATTCCCGGATGCGCTTGGCCACCGATTCGCCCGTGAAGCCGAAGTATTCGGCCAGCACCTCGGCGGGGGCCGATTCGCCATAGCGGTCGATGCCGAGCGAGAGGCCGCCGTCGCCGACGATGCCGCGCCACCAGTGCGTAGCGCCGGCTTCGAATGACACCCGCTTGCCGCCGGGCGGCAGCACGCGGTCGCGCCACGCGGCGTCCTGCGCCAGGAAGAGCTGCGGCGCCATCATGCTCACCACGCGCGCGGCGATGCCCACCGTGCCCAGACGCTCGGCGGCGTCGACGGCCGCGCCGACCTCGGAGCCTGTGGCGATGATGGTGATCGCGTCTTTCGAATTGTTCTCGAGCAGCACGTAGCCGCCGCGGCGGAGCTGACCTGGGCTGAAGTCCGTGGGGCGCACGAGTGCGGCGGTGTTCTGGCGGCTCAGGCTGAGCAGCGTCGGGCCATCGGAGCGTTCGATCGCAAGCGCCCATGCGGCAGCGGTCTCGGCGGCGTCCGCGGGGCGGATCACCATGAGGCCGGGGATGGAACGCATCACGTTCAGGTGCTCGACCGGCTCGTGCGTGGGGCCGTCCTCGCCGACGAAGATGCTGTCATGCGTGAACACCCAGATGACCGGCTGCTTCATGATCGCCGACAGACGGATCGCCGGACGCGCGTAGTCGGTGAACACCAGGAACGACGCGCCGTAAGGAATGAAGCCCGTGGAGAGCGCCATGCCGTTGAGTACGCTGCCCATGCCGTGCTCGCGGATGCCGAAGTGCAGGTTGCGGCCGGCGAAGTCGCTGCGCGTGACGGCTGCCGAATCCGCGAGCCACGTCTTGGTCGATGGCTCCAGGTCGGCGCTGCCGCCCACAAGCGCAGGCACGAGCTTGGCGGCGATGTTCATCGCCTTGTTGCCGTGGTTGCGCGTGCTGTTCGCGGCGACCGGTATCTGCGCGACCATCTGCTCGAGTAAGTCGGCGGGCACGCGGCGCTCCATGATCGCGTCCCATTGCGCGGCCTGCTCCGCATGCGCGGCGCGCCATGCGGCGAAGTGCTTCTGCCACTGCTCGTACACGGGCGCCAACTCCGCAGCGCGCGCCTGCCAGCGCGCGGCCACGTCGTCGGGCACGAGGAACGTGGGCGATTCGGGCCAGCCCAGGTGCTTCTTGGTCGCCGACGTCTCTTCGGCGCCCAGCGGCTCGCCATGCGCGTGGCGCGTGTCCTGGCGTTTGGGGCTGCCGTAGCCGATGTGGCTCTTGCAGATGATCAATGACGGCCGCGCCGTCTCGGTCTTTGCCGCGGTGAATGCGGCATCGATGGCAGCATGGTCGTAGGCGTCGATGTGCTGTACATGCCAGCCATAGGCCTCGAAGCGCTTGCCCGCGTCGTCGCTGCACGCGAGGTCCGTACCGCCTTCGATGGTGATGCGATTGTCGTCATAGAGCACGCAGAGATTGCCCAGGCCCAGATGTCCTGCGAATGAGGCGGCCTCGTGCGAGATACCTTCCATGAGGCAGCCGTCACCGGCGATCGCGTACACGTTCCAGTCGCTGGGGTTGAAGCCGGGAGCGGCGAAGCGCGCCTGCGCCATCTTGGATGCCAGCGCCATGCCGACCGCATTGCCCAGCCCCTGGCCGAGCGGACCCGTGGTGGTCTCGACGCCCGGTGTCATGCCGTGCTCGGGATGCCCCGGCGTACGGCTGTGCAGCTGGCGGAAGCGCTGCAGTTCGCTCATCGGCAGGTCGTAACCCGCAAGGTGCAGCAGCGCATACTGGAGCATCGATCCGTGACCGGCGCTGAGCAGGAAGCGGTCGCGGCCCGGCCACGCGGGGTCGGTCGCGTTGTAACGCAGGTGCCGCGTCCACAGCACGTACGCCACGTCGGCCATGCCCATGGGCATGCCGGGGTGGCCGGAGTTCGCCTTGTTGATCGCGTCGACCGCCAGGAAGCGGATGGTGTTCGCTGCCTTGGTGTCGAGCGCTTGATTGAGAGAGACGGCCGGCTCCGGGCTCACAGTGTCCTCCAGATGACGGGTAACACGCACGTTACGTCCTGGGTGCGACGGGTCGCTGCGCGTGGCGCTGCTTCGAGGCCCGAGGGCCCCGTTGTCTTCACAGCATCATCGGCAGAAGTTCAGGCGTTCTGGACCAATGCGTGCGCGGCGGCGCCCCACACGGCGGTCTTCTGGTCGAGCACCACGGCGAGCGGCATGCGCGCGAGCAGTGGACTCAAGCGGCCCTTCTCGAAGAATGCGCGCAGGAAGCCGCCGCGCTCGATGGCGCTCAGGATCTTGGGCGCGATGCCGCCGCCCACGTACGCGCCGCCCAGGCTGAGCGCCTTGAGCGCCAGGTTGCCCGCTTCGGCGCCATAGATCTCGACGAAGCGCTCGAGCGTGAGCCGCGCGCGTTCGCAGCTGCCATCGAGCGCGGTCTCGGTCACGATCGCCGCTGGCTGGTCGGCGTGGTCGAAGCGCATGGCGATCTCGCTGGGCTCATCGCCGCGGCGCGTCTCGCGGAAGAAGCGGTAGAGATCGGCCAGTCCAGGCCCGGAGAGCACTCGCTCGTAGCTCACGCGGCCGTAGCGCGCGCGCAGCCAGTGCAGCAGTTCGTCTTCGAGTTTGTCGCGCGCGGCGAAATCGCAATGCCCGCCTTCGGACGCCATGGGCAGCCAGCGGCTGCCATCCCAGGCAAGTATCGCCTCGCCCAAGCCGGTGCCGGCGGCGATCAGGCAGCGGTTGCCCGCCAAGTCGTCGCCCTTCTGCAATACCGATAGGTCGTCTGCGCGCAGTGTCGACAGGCCCCAGGCCGTGGACTCGAGGTCGTTCAAGAGCGTGACCGGGGCGCCGAACTCGGCCGACATGGCGGCGCCATCGACCTGCCAGGGCAGGTTGGTGGTGATGCAGCGGTTGTCGGCGACCGGGCCTGCGATGCCGAAGACCATGCGAGTCGGCTTGGCGCCGGTGCGCGTGAGGAACTCACGGATGATCGCATCGAGCGAAGGCGAGCCGTGCGTGGGCAAGCGCTCTTCGGCCGACGGCGAACGCGCGTCTGCTCCCGGAGGGAACAGCGCGAGCTGGGCTTTGGTGCCACCGATGTCGCCGGCAAGGATCACACGCGGCATCCTAGAGTATGGCGCGCGTGTGGCGCCACTGGCGAGGCATCCCGCTTGAACGCGGCGCAGCCTATGCCTAACGTGTGGGACGCTGCGCCACCCGTAACCTTTCTCGTTCACGAGGTCCTTCGCATGCCGCAAGACCGCGCGCCGCTGCCTGCGCTGACGCCCGAGGAATCCCGCCGCTACGGCCGTCATCTGGCGCTGCCGGAAGTGGGCGAGGAGGGCCAGCGCCGTCTCAAGGCCGCGCGCGTGCTGCTGGTGGGCGCCGGTGGGCTGGGCTCGCCGGCGGCGCTCTATCTGGCGGCAGCCGGCGTGGGCACGCTCGGCGTGGCGGACTTCGACACGGTCGATGCGAGCAACCTGCAGCGCCAGGTGGCGCACGGCACGCATGCGATCGGTCAGGCCAAGGTGGACTCGGTGCGCGAGCGCTTGGCCGACTTGAACCCGCACGTGGACGTGCTCACGCATCGCGTTCGGCTGGATCGCACCAACGCGCTGGCCATCGTGGCGGACTATGACTTGGTGGTGGACGGCAGCGATGATTTCGCCACGCGCTATCTGGTCAATGATGCATGCGTCCTGGCCGGCAAGCCCGACGTGTATGGCAGCATCCTGCGCTTCGAGGGTCAGGCGACCGTGTTCGATGCCCGGCGCGGGCCGTGCTACCGCTGCCTGTATCCCTCGCCGCCGCCGCCGGGGCTGGTGCCTTCATGCGCCGAGGCCGGCGTGCTGGGCGTGCTACCGGGCGTGATCGGCTGCATCCAGGCGACCGAAGCCATCAAGCTCGTACTGGGCGCGGGTGCGGGCGAGGCCGCAGGCCACGCTGCGGATGAAGCGAGCCTGATCGGGCGCATGCTGCTCTACGACGCTTGGAGCATGCGCTTCAAGGAACTGCGCCTGCGCAAGGACCC
Organism: Candidatus Eiseniibacteriota bacterium; assembly: GCA_025360715.1. Classification (GTDB taxonomy): domain Bacteria; phylum Eisenbacteria; class RBG-16-71-46; order RBG-16-71-46; family RBG-16-71-46; genus CAIXRL01. Next base: position 42,129 of record JANYBS010000198.1, read on the forward strand.
CGAGTGCCCGATCTGCGGCGAGGATCCCAGCATCCGCGAACTGATCGACCACGATGTGTTTTGTGGAACTGCGCTGCCTCCGGCCGCGCGCGATTCCCTTGAGTCACTTCCGCAGGAGCTCTCGGCGCGCGAGTATGCCGACGTGCGTGCGCGCGGCGTGCGGCACGTGTTGGTCGACGTGCGCGAGGACGCGGAGCTTCGCACCGCGAGTGTGGCGGGCGCGCTGCACGTGCCGCTGGCGCTGGTGCCGCTGAGCTTGGACAAGCTCGATCGCGAGCAGCCCATGGTGATCATGTGCCATCACGGTTCGCGCAGTCTCATGGCCATGCGCTACCTTATGCAGCAGGGCTACACCCAGCTCAGCAATCTCACGGGCGGCATCGACGCGTGGTCAAGGGACGTGGACCCCACGGTGCCGAGGTATTGAGTTTCTCCCACGCGAGGGACAAGGATGTTGCGCACTGCGATGAGAAGACTGCGCACGGCAGCGGCGCTTGGCGCGCTCGCGGCGTTCGTGTGTGTGGCTGGCTGCGCGGTGAATCCCGCGACCGGGCGGCGCGAGTTCACGCTCGTCTCGGCCGATCAGGAAGTCGCCATCGGCAAGGACGGCTACGCCGCCACGCTTGCCGAATATGGCCGCTATGACGACACGCGGCTGTCCGCTTACGTGGATAGTGTGGGGCAGAGGCTCGCCAAGGTCTCGGAGCTGCCGGGCCTGGATTGGCACTTCACGGTCCTCGATGACCCAACGGTGAACGCGTTCGCGATGCCGGGAGGTTACATCTACATCACGCGCGGCATCCTGGCGCATCTACAGAGTGAAGCGCAGCTGGCGGGCGTGATGGGTCACGAGATCGGCCACGTGACGGCGCGCCATTCGGCCAAGCAGATCACGCAGCAGCAGTTGGCCGGGCTCGGTCTGGGGCTCGCCGGGGCATTCTCGCAGACCTTCCGCCAGTACAGCGGTGCGGCGCAGCAGGCGCTGGGGCTGCTCATGCTCAAGTACAGCCGCGACGACGAGACGCAAGCCGATGCGCTGGGCATCCGCTATGCGACGGCCGCCGGCTACGACCCACGCGAGATCCCCAACACGTACGCGATGCTCAAGCGCATCAGCGAACAGGCGGGCTCGCGGCTGCCGATCTACATGTCGACGCACCCGGATCCGGGCGACCGCGAAGCGCGCACCGGTGCGCTGGCCGCGCAGGCGGTGGCTGGCAAGAGCGGTCTGATCGTGCGCTCGAAGCCGTTCCTCGAGCATGTGCGCGGCATCGTCTATGGCGACGATCCGCGCCAGGGTTACTTCGAGGGCACGCATTACTTCCATCCGCAGCTGGCGCTCGAGATGACGTTTCCCGCGGGCTGGAAGATGCAGAACGGCAAGCAGGCCGTGAGCGCGCAGAACGCGGCGGCGACCGCCGGCATGCAGTTCTCGCTCGCGCAGAGCGCCAATGGGCTCTCGCCAGCCGACTACGTGGCGGCGCTCAAGCGTGACGGCCGCATCGGCGAGGCGCGCGGCAACACCGAGACCGTGGGCGGGTGGCCCGCGTGGGTGGGGCGACTGGTGATCCCGCAGCCGGATGGCAGCACGAAGGTGCTCATCGCCGGGTTCGTCCGGCAGGACGCACAGAAGCTCTACGAACTGTTGGGTCAGAGCGCCGCGCCGGGCGACCGTGATGAAGCCGATGTGTTCGCGGCGATCCGGTCCTTGCGTGCGCTCGGCGATGCGCCACGTCTGGCTGCGGCGCCGGATCGCGTGCGCGTGGCGGCGGCGCCTTCTGCGGGCACGTTCCCGAGTGTGATCGCCAAGCTCGGCGGCAGCGCTTTGTCGCTGACCGAGACGAGCATCCTCAACAGCCTCGCCGAAGATGCGAGCGTGCCGCAGGGTCAGTGGATCAAGACCGTGGAAGCCGGGCGCAAGCGATGAGCGCATTGTGGCGACACGCGCGAAATGCGCATGGAACGCGGCGACGCGCGATGCATCAAACTGGCGGTTCACGATTCGTTCAGTCGCTTGGGAGCCCGCGCTTTGGGTACTGTCTTGTACTCAGCATTCACAATCGGGTTGACAGCCAGCGAACACACTCTTACCTTGCGACCCGGCCATGAAAAAGCTCATTGCTGCGGTACTCGTCCTGACGTCCCTTATCGCCGCGACTGTTGCGTTCACGCAGTCGTTCAACGTGCAACTGGGCGATACGAAGGGCCCGGTCCAGCCGATCAACTACAGCCACAAGATCCACGCTGGCAAGCTGAAGATGAAGTGCCTCTACTGTCACTATGGCGCCGCCAAGTCACAGTGGGCCAACATCCCGGCGGTCAGCACGTGCATGGGCTGTCACAAGATCGCCATGACCGACAAGCCCGAGATCATCAAGCTCACCGGCTACTACGACCGCGGCGAACAGCCCAAGTGGGTCAAGGTCCACTACCTGCCGGACCATGTGAAGTTCAATCACAAGCGTCACGTGCAGGCGGGCTACCAGTGCCAGGAATGTCACGGGCCCATCCAGGAGATGGACCGCGTCTACCAGTACAACAGCCTCAAGATGGGCTGGTGTATCTCCTGTCACCGCAAGAACCTCGACAATCCCACTCATCCGGCCACGATGGACTGTCTGGCCTGTCACCACTAGAGGATCGCAGGAATGTCGGACTCGGTGGTCTTCAGTCGTCGTGACTTCCTCAAGCTTGTAGGCCTCGGCGTCGCCGGGGCAGCTGCGGGCTGTGCGAAGCCACCTGCTGACAAGCTGTTGCCGTACGTCATCGCTCCCGAGGACATCCTCCCGGGCGTGCCGTATATGTACGCCAGCACCTGCCGTGAGTGCCCGGCTGGCTGCGGCATCCTGGTCAAGTCGCGTGAAGGCCGCGCGATCAAGATCGAGGGTAATCCGAACCAGCCCATCGGCTCGGGCGGCCTGTGCGCGCGCGGTCACGCGTCGCTGCAGGGCCTCTACGACCCCGATCGCATCAAGTCGCCCATGATCAAGAGCGGTACTGCGTGGAAGGCGGTCACGTGGGACGAGGCGCTGGCGACGCTTGGTGCCAAGCTCGGCGCTGCCAAGGGCAAGACGCTGTTGCTGACGGGCCTCGAGACGGGCGCCATGGCCAAGCTGGCCGGCGAGTTCGCTTCTGTCTACGGCAAGCACCTCATGTGGGAGCCCTTCGGCTATGAGGCGGTGCGCGCGGCCAATGCCAAGACGTTCGGCATCGGCGAGGTGCCGCGCTACGACATCGGCGCCGCGAATGGCGTTATCTCGTTTGGCGCGGACTTCCTGGAGACCTTTGGCTCGCCGGTCGCGCAGCAGCGCGGCTACGCGGCGTTGCGCGCGAAGCGCTCCGACAACGCCGGCTGGTTCGTGGCGGTCGAGCCGCGGCTCTCGCTCACCGGCGCGAACGCCGACGAGTGGGTGGCGATCAAGCCGGGCGGCGAGATGGCGCTGGCGTTGGGCATGGCGAATGTATTGCTGCAGGCGAACCCCGCCGCTGGCGGCGCCGATCGCGGCGCGCTCCTGAGCGCAGTCGCGGCGTTCACGCCCGAGGCCGTGCAGGCGCAGACCGACGTGAAGCCCGAAGACCTCAAGAAGCTCGCGCTGCGTTTCGCGCAGGGGCCGACGGTTGCGATCGCCGGTGGCATCTCCACGCAGGGCGCGGGCGCCACGGCGCTCGTGGCCGCGGTGAACCTGCTCAATCACGCCGCGGGCAACATCGGCAAGACGGTGCTCTTCGACCGGCCGCTGAATCTGGACGGCCTGGCGACGTTCGCGGAGTTCACGCAAGCCGTGAAGGCCATGAACGCCGGCCAGTACGAAGTGGCTATCGTGCACGGCGCGAACCCGGCGTATTCGTCGCCCAAGTGGGCCACGTTCTCCGAAGCGTTCGCGAAGGTGCCTTTCAAGGTGTCGCTCGCGACCACGCTCGATGAGACGGCCGAGCTGTGCGACATGCTGCTGCCCTCGAGCCACGCGATCGAAAGCTTCGGCGACGCGCAGCCCTCGCGCGGCATCTACGCACTGCAGCAGCCGGCGATGCAGAAGCTGCCCATGTTCGACTCGCGCCCCGCGGGCGGCACGCTGATCGCGGCCGCGAAGGCTGCGGGTGCCGGCGCTGCGTGGCCCGCAGAGTGGTACGACTACCTCACGGCCACCTGGGCGCCGCTGCACGCGCGCTTCGGCAACGGCCGCGACTTCGAGAAGTTCTGGCAGGAATCGCTGCAGGCGGGTGGTGTGTGGGAGGACGTCGCGTCTCCGGCCGTGCGCTGGAACGGCACGCCGGCGTTCGCGCCCTTGGCGCCGCAGGGTGCTGGCGAGTTCGCGCTCATCCTCACGCCGTCGCATCACTTCTATGACGGTCGTGGCGCGAACAAGCCGTGGCTGCAGGAAGTGCCGGACATGGTGAGCAAGACCGTGTGGGGATCGTGGGCCGAGGTGCATCCGGAGACGGCCGCCAAGCTGGGCGTCAAGAACGGCGATGCCATCACGATCAAGACCGATGAGAGCAGCGTCGACGTGCCGGTCTACGTGTACGCCGGCATCCGCAAGGACGCCGTGTCGATCGCGCTCGGCCAGGGTCATACGTCTTACGGCCGCTACGCAGCAGGCCGCGGCGTGAACGCACTCGCGCTGGTGCCGCAGGGCATGGACACGGTGGCTGGCGCGCTGGCGTACCAGGGCAACAACGCGCGGCTCACGCGCGGCAGCAAGGCCATGGAGCTCTTCCTGCAGCAGGCCGAGAAGGACCAGCACGGCCGCAACATCGCGCAGGTGATTCCGGTGGCCGCGCTCCTTGCCGGCGGCAAGGCAGAGGGCGAGAAGCACATCGCCGCGGGCAAGCCCGGCGAGAAGGACTACCCGGGCCACTACCCGGCCGGCGATGGCGTCGAGGTGCAGGATCCCTCGCAGACCAAGCTGGGCAAGCACACCGAGCCGCTCGCGCGCCCCGATGGCTACCAGACGCCCGCGCACGCGATCACGGCCTTCGTCCCCGAGCTCGGCGTGCGGCACCCCAAGAGCAACCCCATCGATGTGGGCAGCTACAAGAACGCCAAGCACCGCTGGGCCATGGCCATCGACCTGAACGCGTGCACAGGTTGCGCGGCGTGCGTGGTGGCGTGCTACTCGGAGAACAACATCCCTGTCGTGGGCCCGGACCTGATCCGTCGCGGCCGCGAGATGGCGTGGATCCGCATCGACCGCTTTGAAGAGAAGTTGGGCGGCGCCGCTCCGGCGGGCCTGCAGGCCAACGACGTGCGCTTCGTGCCAATGATGTGCCAGCACTGCGGCGATGCGCCTTGCGAGATGGTCTGCCCGGTGTACGCCACGTACCACAATCCGGAAGGCCTGAATGCTCAGGTCTACAACCGCTGCGTGGGTACGCGCTACTGCTCGAACAACTGCCCGTACAAGGTGCGCGCGTTCAATTGGTTTGACTACAGCGCCCCCGAAAAAACGACGTTCGCCTTCCCGGAGCCGCTCAACTGGCAGCTCAACCCCGATGTGACGGTGCGTTCGAAGGGCGTCATGGAGAAGTGCACCATGTGCATCCAGCGCATCCTCGAGGGCAAGGGCAACGCGAAGGACGAGAACCGCGAGGTGCGCGACGGCGAGATCCAGACCGCTTGCGCGCAGTCTTGCCCGACCCAGGCCATCACGTTCGGTGACCTCGCCGATGTGAACAGCAAGGTGCACGAGAAGAGCTTTGGCGAACGCAAGTACTGGGTGCTCGAGGAGCTCAACACCAAGCCTGGCGTCACGTACCTGCAGAAGATCCAGCGTGATCAGACGAGCGAGGCCCACGCGTGAGCACGACGCTCAAGAACATCGCCGTCGATGGCGTGAACGACGTTTCTTATCGTGAGGTCACGCAGAAGTCGATCAACGATGACGTGATGAGCATGATCAGCCTGCCGGGCAAGGTCTGGTGGGCGCTGTTCCTCTTCGATCTGCTGGTGCTTGGCTGTGCGCTTGCCGGGGTCCGCAACCTGATCGTGCATGGCTGGGGCGTGTCGGGCTTCACGCGTCCGGTCATGTGGGCCGTCGATATCACGAACTTCGTCTTCTGGGTCGGTATCGCGCACTGCGGCACGCTGGTGTCGGCCGTGCTCTTCCTGTTCCGCTCGCACTTCCGCCGCGCGGTCTACCGGCTCGCCGAGGCCATGACGGTCTTCGGTGTGCTCACGGCCGCGATGTTCCCGGCCATCCACACCGGCCGCCCGTGGTTCGACTACTGGCTGTTCCCGTACCCGAACCAGCGCCAGCTCTGGACGAACATCCGCTCGCCGCTCGAGTGGGACGTGTTCGCTGTGAATACCTACCTGACCGTGTCGAGCATCTTCTTCCTGGTCGGCTTGATCCCCGACGTCGCCGCGTGCCGCGATCGCGCGAAGCACCCTGTGATGAAGCTCCTCTACACGGTGATCTCGTTCGGCTGGACCGGCGCGAACTACCAGTGGAAGCACTTCTACGGCGCGTATCTCTTCTTCGCCGCGCTCGCGACGCCGCTCGTGTTCTCCGTGCATAGCGTCGTCTCGTGGGACTTCGCGATGGCGCAGACGCCGGGCTGGCACAGCACGCTGTTCGCCCCGTACTTCGTGGCGGGCGCCATCTTCTCGGGCGTCGGCATGGTGATCTTCCTGCTCGTGATCGTGCGCAAGGCTTACAACATGCAGCACATCGTCACGATCGATCACATGGAGAAGCTCGCCAAGCTGGTCATGCTCACGTCGTGCATGGTCGGCTATTCGTACCTGACCGAGTTCTTCATGGCGTGGTACGGCCCGAACAAGGCCGAGCGCGACCTGTTCTTGTTCCGCGCCTTCGGGCACTACTGGTGGGCGTTCTGGATCATGTTCAGCTGCAACGTGATCTTCCCGCTGCTGCTTTGGATCAAGAGCTTCCGCCGCAACATGACCGCGCTGCTCATCCTGTCGATTTTCATCAACATCGGCATGTGGTTCGAGCGCTTCGTGATCATCGTCACGTCGCTCACGCGGTCGTTCAATCCGGCCAACTGGTTCTACTACCGCATCTCGCTGACCGAGATCCTGTTGATCGTCGGCTCGTTCTCCTGGTTCTTCATGTTCTTCCTGGTCTTCCTGCGCGTGCTGCCCAGCTTCTCGATCGCGGAGATCAAAGAGACATTGCCGATGCCGAAGCGGAGGCACGGATGATCGACAAACTTCTGGACCCGATCCTGAATCCCAAGCCGCCCAAGTTCAACGGCGTGATGGGGATCTACTACTACATCGACGACGCGGCCGATGCGGTGACCTCGCTGCGTCAGGCGGGGCACAAGAACCTGAACGTGTTCTCGCCGGTGCCGCACCACGAGATCGAGCATGCGTTGGAGCAAGGCCCGTCGCTGGTGCGCTGGGTCACGTTCGTGGGCGGCCTGCTGGGCGCGACGGGCGGTTTTGGCCTGTGCTATTACACGATCGCCTCGTGGCCGCTCGTGATCGGCGGCAAGGAGCTCTTCTCGGTGCCGCCCATGACCGTGATCGGTTACGAGTCGATGATCCTGATCGCCGGCCTCTCGAATCTGCTCGGCATGCTCGCGCTCGCGCGGCTGCCGCAGACGAAGGCTGTGGCGCCGTACGACCCGCGCTTCCAGGAGGACCGCATCGGCATCTGGGTGCCGTGTGCTCCGGGCGCGACCGACCGCATTGCGCAGCTCATGAAGGGCCATGGCGCCGAGGAGGTCCAGGTCCATGCTTAAGCCTGCGCTGCTGATTGGCCTGATCGCATTGTGGTCCGCGTCGTTCCAGAACGGCTGCAGCGACCTGAAGAAGTCGGTCACGCATCTGTCGTACTACCCGATCCGCGACATGCGCCAGACGATCGTCATCGACCCGCAGCGCACGGTGTTCCGCGGCCCGGACTCGCTTGCCGTGCCCAGCATGGGCCGCGACCGCTGGAACGAGACAATGGAAGGCGCGCCGTGGGACAAGGCGATGAAGGACATGAAGGACCCGTATGTGAGTGATGTGGGCTCGATCGTGCGCGGCGACACGCTCTACCACCGGTTCTGCTGGACCTGCCACGGTATGAACATGAGCGGCATCGGCCCGGTCACCGACAGCTACATGCCGGCGGCGAATCTGCTCGCCGAGAACGCGCGCAGCCAGCCGGATGGCTACCTGTATATGTACATGCGCCACGGTGGCGCCGTGATGCCCTCGTATGGCAACGCGTTGTCCTCGCGCGACGCGTGGGACGTCGTCCACTGGATCCGGGAGATGCAGAAGAAGACCCCCATGGGACAGAACCTGCAATGAGCCACGACACGGGCCGCAACGAGTCGAGCCGCTACGATTCCATCTTGAAGGACATCGCCAGCAAGATCCCGGGCACGCCCAGCGCGCAGAAGCGTCAGCTGTGGATCGTGTTCATGGTGATCGGGCTTGCCAGCTTCGCGTTCCTGCTCTTCACGAACCCGCTGCGCGCGTGGGGTTCGTGGACCATCAACACGCTCTATTTCTTGGGCATCGCCATGGGCGGCGTGGTGCTCGCGTCCGCCATCCGGCTGGCCAATGGCCGCTGGGGCGGGCCGATCATGCGCATCGGCGAGTCGCTCACGGCGTACCTGCCGTTCGGCATCGGGACGATGGCGGTTCTTTTGGGCGCCGGCATCTGGACGTACCTGCCGTGGGTGCACCATGTGAACCCGCGCCAGGCGCCGTTCCTGAACGTGCCGTTCCTGTATATTCGCACGCTCGGCGGGCTGTTCCTGTTCACGTGGCTGGCGAACAAGCTCGTGCGCGCATCGCTGCGAGCCGACCTGCACCTGCTCGCACCGCACATGAAGGGCGCGCTCAAGGCCGACTACGAGAAGCGCACTGCCGACTGGAAGGGTGACCAGGCCGAGAAGGACTGGTACCGCCGCGAGACCGCGCATCTGGCGCCACAGATCGCGCTCACGTTCGTGATCTTCTTCACGGTCATGGGCTGGGACTTCATCATGGCACTCACGCCGAACTGGGTGAGCGGCCTGTTCGGCTGGTGGATCTACGCCGGCGCGTTCCTGACCGCCGTGTGCATGACCGCCCTGCTGGCCACGCAGCTGCGCGCGCGCTACCAGCTGGAGGCGTACATCACACCGGCCATGTTCTGGGATATCGGCAAGGTGATTTTCGCGTGGTGCATCTTCTGGGGCTACCTGTTCTGGTCGCAGTACCTGCCGATCTGGTATGCGAACATGCCCGAGGAGACATGGTGGGTGTTCCTGCGCTTCGAAGAGCCGTGGCGCGGCCTGGCGTTCACCGCATTCTCGCTGATCTTCGTGATCCCTTTCCTGGGCATGCTCAACAAGACGAGCAAGACCAACCCCATGCTGCTCTCGATGTTCACGATCATCGTGATGGTCGGTATCTGGATCGAGCGCCACGTGCTGGTGATGCCGTCGCTCAACGCGAGCCAGGTGTGGGTGGGCTGGCAGGAGGTTGGTGTGACGCTGGGCTTCCTGGGCCTGTTCGGCTGGGCCGTACAGGGCTTCCTGGCCAAGTACCCCGTGGTGCGAGTCGTCGATGCTTTAGCCGCAGCGGATGGCGCCGGCCACTGATATTCGCTGACGCGAATCTCGACGCCCGGGCCCTCCGATCAGGAGCGCCCGGGCTTCGTGTTTGCGGCGCGAGAGCAGCACCGGCGGCGCGCCGGGCACGAGGCGCGCCGCGCCATGAGACATGTGCCGGGATGGCGGAACTGGCAGACGCAGCGGACTTAAAATCCGCTGGGCTTCGGCCCATCCGGGTTCGACCCCCGGTCCCGGCACCTGTGGTTGCCTGCAGGCACGCCTTCGTCCGTGGGCTTCGCATGGATGAATTTCATCCGTTGTGCGCGCCCACGCCTGCTACTAGCCTGACATTCCCAGAGCATTGACGCCCCAGGCCAGTGTTCATGTGCGTTCATCAGGCCCAGAAGGAGACCCCTGTATGCGTCGCATCCTTCCATTGGTCGCAGCACTGTTCGTCGCCTGTCTTCTCACGTCGCTCAGCTTCGCTTCGGCGCCGCATGCGGCCGCTGCGAAAAAGCATCGCATCTTGATGCAGTGGACCGAGGTCGACACGGTCGGGCAGTGGGCCATGACCAAGCACGTCGGCAACCTGCTCGATGACCTGGGCCCCGAAAATGTGCAGCTCGAGGTGATCGCATACGGCAAGGCCACCTTTGCGGTCAGCGCATCACGCCCGCAGACGCTGCAGGCCCAGGCGATCGAGGACCTTTCCAAGCGCGGCGTGGTCTTCCATGTCTGCCACCACGCGATGGACTTGCTCGGCGTGAAGGATGCCGAGTTGCAGCCCTCGGTGACGCCAGTCAAGGGCGCCATGTGGTACATCACGAGCAAGTACGACGAAGGCTGGCAGATCCTCAGGCCATGATGCCGCTCTGGACTCGGGACGGCGCTCGCAGTGCGGGCGCCGTCTTCTTGATCGTCGCCGCGGCGGCCTGCGCGATCGGCGCGCTGGGAGTGCCCGACTTGCACGCCCAAGTCGCATTCCCGGTTCCCGCTGGCTACAGCGTGCCCGCCGACTCGACCATGCCGGTGGGCGCGATGGGTGTCTCGATCCGGCGCGGGCGCGAGATCGTCTTGCACGCGGCCGACTCGCTGCCGGGCCACGTGGGCAACAAACTCACCTGTACGAACTGCCACCGCGAAGCGGGCACGCTGGCTTCGTCGGGCCCTTGGGTCGGCTCGTTCGCAAGCTTTCCGCAGTACAACGCACG
>JANYBS010000022.1 GCA_025360715.1 Candidatus Eiseniibacteriota bacterium
CCACAGACTGGTGTCATAGCCGAGCATGTTGCGAAGGCGGCCGCGGTAGGTCCACGCCGGAAGCGGCCCCGTGGGATCGGCAGTCGTGTAATACGTGAGCGGCTGGCCGGCGCTCGTGGAGATGAACAGGAACCACTGCCCATTATGCACGAACAGGTGCGGCGATTCGGTGAGGGGGTTGAACGAGTAGAATCGCCACGTGTCGAGCACCGGACCCAGATCGCTCCACTGTGTGAGATCGCCGTTCGAGCGCGCGATGCCGACCACGGTCGCGGCAGAATCAGGCGCGTAGCTCGCCGTATAGTACATGAGCCATTTTCCCGGATTCGCGGGGTCGGGCATCACGTAGGGATCGCGGAATGCCGGATTACTGCTGGTGGCACTGCGCCACGTCCACGGGGCCCGCGTGGCATCGAAGAACGGCGACTGCGGCACCGGCGTCCAGGTGAGCAGGTCGGTTGAAGTGGCGGCCCCCATGCGCTGCGTGTGCAGGTGGGTCACGGGGTCATCGCTCACGCCGGTGTAGATCATCCAGTATGTGGCGCCCTGCTTCACGATCGTCGGCGCCCACACATGGAAGCGGTTCCACGAGCCGGCCGTGGTGTCGCAAGGGACCACGTTCGGCAGGTTCTGCCAGTGGTAGAGATCGTTCGAGATCGAGTGCCCGAAGTCCTTCTCGGTGGAGTCGGTCGGGACCTCCACGTTGTGGCGGATGTAGAATAGGTGGTAATACCCATCCTTCTTGATGAACGCGAAGTCCTTGGGACGGTTGGTCCCCCCCGGGATCATGTAGGCCGCTTGGCCGACGCTGGCCCAGAGCAGCGCCCACACGAACAGCGCCAGCGCGAGTGGTCGCGCGGCGAAGGGCAGCTGGGATCTTTGGGAACGGGGGAACAGGCGACGCCCCTCCCAGGGTCTCGCGGGGCCGATGGCAGACCCTCGGTGCATGAGCAGGACGGATCCGGTGTGGATGCGTGCGAACTGAAGTATGGCGGCCGAATGCGAACCGCGTCAACGCCTTAAGGGAGCGGAGCCCCTCCAGTGATCCAACTTCAAAGCCTCAGGTATTCCATCGGCGAACGCGTCCTGTTCGACGGCATCGACTGGGTCATCGGGCCTGGGGACCGCTGCGCCCTCGTGGGGCCCAACGGCGCGGGCAAGACCACGCTCATCCGGGTCATCCTGGGCGAATACACCCCGGAGTCTGGCACTCGCTCAGCCGCCAAGGGCACCCGCATCGGCTACCTGCCCCAGGAAGCTGCGGAGGCATTCTCAGGGACCGTCCTCGACCGCGCCATGGAGGCACACCGGCAACTCTTAGGTATGCGCGAGGAACTCGACGCCCTGCACCAACGCCTGGCCGAGATCCAGCCCGAGGACCCAGACCTTGAAGCGGTCCTGGAGCGAGCCGGCGAGTTGCAGCACCACCTGGAGATGCAGGACGAGCACCGTCTGGAGCCCGAAGCGCGCCGGGTCCTGCACGGCCTGGGCTTCTCGGAGGCCGACCAGAACCGGCCACTCGAGGAATTCTCAGGCGGCTGGCGCATGCGCGCGGCTTTGGCTGCGCTGCTGCTCTCCGACCCCACCGTACTCTTCATGGACGAGCCGACGAACCACCTGGATCTTCCGGCGATGGAGTGGCTCGAAGACTATCTGGAAGACTTCCACGGCGGCTTGGTGGTGGTCAGCCACGACCGCGTGTTCCTCGACCGCGTCGCCAATGAAGTGCGTGAACTCGACAGTGGTCAGCTCACGGGCTATTCGATGAAGTTCACGAAGTACCTCGAAGAAAAAGAGCTGCGCCGCGAGCAGATGGCCGCGACCAACGCGCAGCTCGATGCCAAGATCGCGCAACTCGACCGCTTCGTGCAGCGCTTCGGCGCCAAGAACACCAAAGCCTCTGCGGCCGCGAGCAAGAAGAAGCAGATCGAGCGGCTCAAGTCCGAGCGCGTGGTGATCCCGCGCAAAGCCCAACACATCCGCTTCGCGTTCCCGCCCCCGCCGAACGCCGGACGTCTGCTGGTGCGCCTGCGTGATGCGTCGTTCGCCTATGGCGAGCGCGTGATCTTCAGCGACGCGAACCTGGACATCGAGAAGGGCGACAAGATCGCCATCGTCGGCGCGAACGGTGCCGGCAAGACGACGTTGCTGCGCATGCTTGCCGGGCAGTTGGAACCCAGGACTGGCGCGCGCGACAGCTATCCGCTCACCAAGCTCAGTTACTTCGCCCAGCACGCGGCTGAGACGCTCGATCCCAAGTGGGACGTCATGACGGCAGTCGAGGACGTGGCGCCGGACACGTGGCGGCCGCGTCTGCGCAGCCTGCTCGGCAACTTCCTCTTCTCGGGCGACGACGTGTTCAAGATGTGCCGCGTGCTCTCGGGCGGCGAACGCCAGCGTGTCGCGATCGTGCGTATGCTGCTGCTGCCCACGAATCTCGTGCTCTTGGACGAGCCGACGCATCACCTGGACCTTGCCGGCAAGGAAGTCCTCGAAGACGCGCTCGAGCAGTATCCCGGCGGCGTCATCGTGGTCACCCACGACCGCTCGCTCATGGCGCGCGTCGCCACTCGCGTGATCGAGGTCAATGACGGCAAAGTCGTCCAGTACCCCGGCGGCTACGAGGACTACGAAGCCGCGCGCATCGCCCGTGCCAGCTCCGACAAGAGCGCCGGGCGCGAGGACCCGGTGCGCGTGCCGGTCGCCGCGCCCAGCGCCAACGTGCCGCAGATGGGCAAGGGCGGGCGAGGCGCAAGCGGGGGCCGCCCGGAGGGCGGCAAAGGCTCCAAGCCCGGCCCCAAGCGTGAAAAGGAAATCTCCCGTATCGAAAAAGACATCGAGACGCGCGAAGCCCGCATGAAGATCCTCGAGACCGTGCTGGCCGACCCCGAGCTCTACCACGACGGGCCCAAGTCCAAGGCGAGCGTGCTCGAATACGAGACGCTGCGCGCGGAGCTGGAATCGCTGTGGGAGCGGCTGAGCGAACTGGGGTGATGCCAACGTGCGACGTCGCCTGTCGCTCCCCGCGTTGACGCAAAACTGTCGCAGCGCTTAAGGTCCGCCCATGGCGGACATCACTCTTCGCACCTACGTGTTCTTGGATTCCATGCAGCCGCAGCTCGCCGCGTTCATCGGGACGACGGCGCGCGGCTTCCTGCCCGTGGCGGGCGATGCCTCGATGTTCATCGAGACCGCGCCCGGGCTGATCATCAATCGCATCACCGACGTGGCGCTCAAGGCCACGGCGGTGACGCCGGCGATCATGGTGGTCGAGCGTGCCTTCGGACTGCTCGAGATCCATCATCGCGACAAGGGCCAGGTGCAACAGGGCGGCCAAGCGATCCTCGACCACTTAGGTCTACAGGAGCAGGACCGCGTGCAGCCGCGCGTGGTCTCCGACCAGATCATCCGCGGTGTCGAGTCCTACCACGCGCAGGTCATCAACAAGTCGCGCTACGGGGACATGCTCATCGCCGGCGAGTCGCTGTTCATCTTCGAGGTCGAGCCGGCAGGCTATATCGCCTTCGCAGCCAACGAAGCGCTCAAGGCGGCGCACGTGAAACTCATCGATGCATCGCTCTTCGGCGCCTACGGGCGGCTCTACCTCTCGGGGCCCGAAGCGCAGATCGACGCCGCGCGCGATGCGGCGCTCAAGGGCATGGGCACACTCAAGGGACGCGTCGACGCAGGCGGCGGCAGCCGGTAGTCGCGCCACGCTCAAGTTCGGCAAGTGCGAAACGCCCTCGCGACATCCCGCGAGGGCGTTCGTGTATGCACCTCGAGAAGCGCGTCAGGCGGCCTGACGCACCTCGCCCAGCTCGGCGGCAAGCCCGGGCAGGTCCTCGGGGTTGCGGCCCGTGGTCCAGCCCGGCTCAAGGCCGCGCATGAGGATGTAGGGCTCGAGCAGCGGGTTCACGAAGCGGTACGTGGCGGTGGCACCGGCGCCGCGCTTGACCAGCACCGAGCCGCGACCCGCCTCGGTGAGCGCGCCGATCTGGTTCGTGAGGCCGCGCACTTCCCGGCGGACCATGCGCTGCAGCGTGTCGCGCACGTCGCTCACAAGAAAGCTCCCATCGGGATGATGCGCGGTGAGCGTGCACGCGACCAGGATCTCGGGGTAGATGCCGCGGCGCGCACGCACGGTCGCATGCAGATAGGCTTCCACCAGCGAGGTCGGCGCCTGCTCGACCACGGTGGCAACCGCGGTCTCGAGCTGTTGGGTACCGAGCGTCGTCAGGCCACTATCGATGGCCGCGCCGGCGATGCTCAGGCACAGCGCGTGCAGGTGACGCGGCAGCCCGAGCGAGAGCTGGGCGATACGCTCGACGACTTCATCGTCGGCAGTCAGGCCCAGCTGCACGAAGCCGCGCAGGATGGTTTCGAAGCGCTCTTCGTCATTCATGCGCGGCACGTGGATATCCTGGCGCGCGGCAGCCAGTTCGGGGGTCGCAGGCAGCACCGACGCAGTCGTCTCGCCCACGCCCACGAACACCAGCGTCACGGGCAGGTACGCGGCCTGCAGCAGTTGCAGTGTCTCCGTCATCGATGTGCGGATCTTGTCGTCGGCATTCTCGAAGTCGTCGAACACGATCGCGGTCGGCACGTCCTTGGTGGCGCGGCGAAAGAGTTCGAGCAAGCTCACTGGCGAGACCGGCGACTCCGTCGCGTGCTGCGGCATGGCCAACGAGCCGCGCAGCTGCGTGAGGGCGCCCTGCCAGAGCGTCGTGAACGTGTCGGCTTCGTCGGTGGTGACGATCACGCTCGTGAGCGGCGCATTCAGGCTCGCGATGGCGACCTGCGCCAGCGACGTCTTGCCGGTGCCGCGCTCGCCGAGGATCACGACGTGCTGGCCGCGCTGGCGCAAGACGGTCGTCAGGCGCTCAAGCGAGCCGTGACGGCCGCTGAAGGCATCGGGATGGGAGACCGGTGTGGACGGCGTGAAGACTTCCTCGACGCGGCGGCCGGCTAGCGGCACGGACCCGCGGAGCGTACGCGTGATGAGTTCGCTCATGACCCCTCGTGGCTGGACAGAGAACGGAACATCCGATGTCCATCGCCGGCGAGGGGGCCGGTTCTGGGCTTCCTTGCCGCGAGAGTCCCCGCGGTCAGGAGACTTATCGGCCATGCACCCTGCATGACTTGAGGGCGAAGTGAAGGAAAGTGATTGAAAGTTCGAAGCGCCCGAATGTATTGCCGCAACAGCGTTCTCAGCAGCCTCAGTGGGCCGCAGGTGCCTGGGGCGGCTCGGCCGTAGGCACATGCACGTCGCCGCGGCTCGCGCGTTCGGCGATAACCCAAGCGGTGACCATGAAGGCGCCTGCGAGCAGGTACGGCGCGCCCGGCAGCATCACCCCGAAGCGCGGCGTAAGGAAGGCCGCGAACGTGCGCGTGAAGATCGAGGGACCCACGATGCCGGCCAATCCCATGATGCTGCTGTTGGTGCCCTGCAGCAGCCCGAACTCGTTATGCGCGACGCGGCGCGACATGAGCCCCTGCAGCGCCGGGCCCGTGAAGAACATCATCGCGAAGATGGGGATGAAAAGGAGATACAAGAAGCCCGTGCTCGCAAACGCATACGCCGTGTAGCCAAGTACGCCGCCCGTGACGCCGAAGAGCATCACCTTGCGCTCGCCGAAGCGCTTCACCGCCAGGCGCACCAGCCCGCCTTGCACGATCACGCTGAAGACCCCGACGATCGCCATCGAGAGTCCCACCGCACGCGCGTCCCAGCCATAGCGAAAGCCGGTGTAGAGCACAGCCACATTCTGCAGCACCTGATGCGAGAGCATGTACAGGAAGTAGACCGCCGCGAGGCCCGCCAGACCGCTGCGCGAGCGCAGCAGGCGCAGCGAGCCCAGCGGATTAGCCCGGCTCCAATCAAACGGCCGCCGCAGGGCCACGGGCAGTGACTCCGGCAGCACGAACGCGCCGTAGGCGACATTCACCAAGGTGAGCGCGCCGGCGATCCAGAACGGCAGCCGCGGCGAGATCGATCCCAGCAGTCCGCCGAACGCCGGGCCGAGTATGAATCCCAGGCCGAACGCCGCGCCGACGATGCCGAAGTTCGCCGCGCGCTTCTCGGGCGTGCTCACGTCCGAGATATACGCCATCGCCGTGGGCAGGCCGGCCGCGGTGATGCCCGAGATCACGCGGCCCACGAACAGCCAGCCCAGCGACGGCGCCCACGCCATGAAGCAGTAGTCCAGGCCCAGCCCCAGACACGACAGGAGGATCACGCGGCGGCGCCCGTAGCGGTCGGACAGCGATCCCAGGATCGGTCCGGCGAAGAACTGCATCACCGCCCACGTCGTGCCGAAGAGGCCGTACATGATGGCGGCCTTGCCGGTGTCGTGCTGCAGGAAGGACTCCACCAGCTTGGGCAATACGGGTATCACGATGCCCATCGCCAACACATCGAGCACGATCGTGATGAAGATGAACGCGATCGCTGCCTTGCGAGGCTCGCGGACTCCCGTGTAAGGCGGATCGGGCGTGGTCAGAACAACTCTCCCTGCGACCAGTGGTCGCGCGGTTCCTGCACGGGCAGCCCCAACCGGCGCTTCATCTCGTTCGCCGACGACGGCGAGTGACCGGCCCAGTGGTTGTTGAAGTAGCCGTAGACCTCTTTCACCTCGCCGAAGACTTTCATCAGGTCTGCTTCCCAGCTCGCAAAGGACTCCGTGCGGTCGATCTGCACGCGGTCATACTTCTCGATCTCGCGGCGATCGCCAAGCCAGCGCAGGTACAGGAAGTCGGCGGTGATGTCGGCCACACGCGGCAGTTCGCGCCACTGCGTCCACGCGAGCGCCGCGCCATGCGCGCGCAGCACGTCGGTCACCTCGGGCGCCTGCCATGACGCATGGCGGAACTCGACCGCGAGCTTGATGTGCTTGGGCGCCTCGGCCAGGAAGCGCGCCAGGTCACGCTCGCGCGCCTCGTCGCGCGTGAACTCGGCCGGCAGTTGCACAAGCAGAGGCCCCAGCTTCTCGCCCAGCGGCTCCATGGCGCGCGCGAAGTCCGCGAGCGGCGCCGAGGCATCGCGCAGCAATGCGTCATGCGAGATCGCGCGCGGCACCTTGGCGGCGAAGCGGAACTCATCGGGCGTGTGGCGCTCCCACGAACGCGCGATGGTGGCCTTGGGTGCGTGATAGAACGTCGTGTCGAGTTCCACCGTGTCGAAGACCTGTGAATAGAATGGCAGCCGGTCTTCCTGCTTGGCGCCCGGCGGGTAGAACACGCCCTTCCAGTCGTCGTACGACCAGCCCTGGGTGCCAAGGCGGATCGTGGGCCTTGCGTCGCTCATCGCGCGTGCCCTCCCGCCGCGCGCAGCGGCCTGTGGGTGGTGGCCGGCTTCGCGGGCGCTGCACCGGTCACCGGAGGCGACATCGCGCTGCGAAGAAACGCCCGCACGCGCGTCTCGTACTCGTCGCGGTGCGCGAGCCACGCGGCGTTGTGGCCGCAGTCGGCAAGCGTCCACTTCACCGCGCTGGGCCCCGCGGCCGCGGTGAGCGCCTCGACCTCGCGCTTGGAGAAGCGGTCCTCCGCGGTGCTCTGGATCAGCATCAGAGGCGCATCGCCACGGGCGCGGATCGCGGCGACCGCATCGAGCGCGCCAAGGTCATGGCCGGTCACGCGCTCGCCCAGCCATCGCGCCAGCGGCGCAAGCGGCCACGCGGGCAGGTGGGCGACATATTCGAAGCCGTCGGCGACCGCGCTCTTGCCATCGCTGAACGGACAGTCCGCCACCACGGCCGTCACGTCGTGGCGCTCGGCCACCAGCACGAGTGCCACACTCGCGCCCAGCGACTCGGCGAAGAGTGCGACACGCGCGCGCGCGAAGCGCGGCTGCGCGTGCAGCCAGTCGAGTGTGGCGCGCGCATCGCGAAGTTCCCAGTAGCCCAGTGTGGTCGGCTTGCGGGCCTTCATGCGTACCGAGCGGAAGTCGACTGTGAGCAGGCTCCAGCCTTCTCTGCGCAGGAACTGAGCGTAGCGCCACATGCGATGGTGATCGCGCGCGTAGCCGCTGAAGAGCACCACCACGCCCGGCCGCGTACCGGGCAGCAACCAAGCGTCCAAGCTCTCGCCGTCCACGGGCACTTTCACGAGCGTGGCGTGCGCGTCCAGGTCGGGCGCGCCCGCGAGATCCGCCGGCACCGCAGGATAGAACGCGAGCCACGCCGAGCCGGCCGCGAAGACGAGAAGCGCGCTGAGCGCAAGTGTGAGGAAGGCACGCATGGCCGCGCATCCTGCCACAGTGCGCGTGAGGAGGCGACCGGCGGGCATGCGAATGCGGGCATGCGAAAGGCGCAGGCTTGGTAGCCCGCGCCTCCCGAGTGCTTCAGCGTGCTTCCGCGTTACAGCAGCCTCACTGCAACTTCACCATCCGGTTGGTCGCCGTCGTGCCGCCGGCGTCGACGCGGTAGAAGTAGATCCCTCCCGCCACGGCGCGGCCCGCATCGTCACGGCCGTCCCAGCTCAGGCTGTAGCTGCCGGCGCCCTGCAGCGGCGCATCCACCAAGCGGCGGATCACGCGGCCCTGCGCGTCGTAGAGTACGACCTTCACCGAGGACGCCGAGAACAGGTCGTAGTGGATGCTCGTCGCGCCGATGAACGGGTTCGGACGATTGGCGAAGAGCTGCAGCGCGCGCGGCCGGTTCACGGCTGGCCCATCACCCACTGCGAGCACGCCCGCACCGCCCGCGCCGAAGACCTGGAACTGTACGAGCGGTGTGGTCGCCAGGCCGTTCGCGGCAGCCGGATCCTGCACATACCAGCGCGCATAGAGCGTCTTGCCGTACAGGGCCGCGTCATCCGGGATCGACAGCGTGGCCGAGCCGAAGCCCGCGCCGTTGCCCGAACCGGCGAGCGACGTGACGACCTTCGCGAAGGATGCGGTCGCGGGGAGCGCGCTCGCATCGGGCGCATGCTCGTCCACCACCAGCGTGGCATTCGCGCCACCCAAAGCGCTGTAGACGCCCATCGTGAAGCTGGGGTTGCCCGCGAGCGGCGGCTCGAACGCCACAGCCTGCGGCACGTTGCTACCGCTGCCGGCCACGCCCAGGCCCGAGCTCTGCGGCACGAGGGTGCCTTCGCTGTAGAGCGTGGGCCGGTCGAACGGCGCACTGCCACTGGCCACGCGCGGATCGGTGAACGCGCGGGTCATGAACGCGACGAGCGCGTTGAGTTGGTTGTTATTCAGGTTCAGCGGCCGTAGCGGGTTATTCGGCGCCGGAAAATCACCGCCGCGATTGTAGAAGTCCACCACCTCGCGCAGCGTGTGGAACCGGCCGTCATGCATGAACGACTTGCGCAGCGCGACATTGCGCAGGTTCGGGGTGCGGAACGCGCCCAGGTCGGCTGGAACGTGGGTGATCGCCATGCGGCCAGAGTCCTGGGTGGCAGGCACGACGCCCGTGTAGTGGAACAGGTTATCGGCGGTGAGCGCGCTGCCATGGCAGAGCCCGCACGGCAGCGTGGTGAAGAGCACGCGGCCCTGAGCCTCTTGAGGGGTGAGCGTCACGGGGAGGCCGCCGTTGAGCGAATCGTACGGCGTCTGCCCCGACCACAGCGTGCGCTCGTAGGTGGCGATCGCCATGATGATGCGCGCGGGCGACACGAGCGGCGAACCGTACGCTTCCTGGAACAACTGCGGATAGGTGCGGCCGTTGATGTAGCTCGTGAGCGCCGACGGCATGCTGAGCGCGAGCGCGAGCGGCTTCACGCTCGCGACGCGGGTGGCGATGTCGGTCCAATCGCGCCCGATGTGGCCCATCTCGGTGGTCGAAGCTGGCGGCGCAGCGCACTGCGTCTCGAGCGCACCACCTGCGCGGATCAGGGTGTCGCCGGTGACGGGATCCGTGAAAGTAGAGCCCGCGCGGCCGTCCCAGAACAGCAGGTTCGAATAGCCCGCGTCGATGAACGACGGCGAACAGCGCGGGGTCACCTGCTCCTTGACGCCGAACTTGGCTGACCACGCGAGCGAGCCATCGGCGTTGTTGTATTGCACGCCGGGCGAGCTGAGGATGTCGTCCGCGGTGCCCAGTACGCCATCGTTGCCCGGATTCGTGGCGCGCAGGTTGCCCGCGACCTGACGCGGGTCCTCGCCGCCGGCCAGCGGCTGGTGGCAGCTGCCGCACGCGACCATGCGGGTCGACGAGAGCTGCTCGTCCCAGAAGAGCACCTTGCCCAGGTTGGCTTTGGCGGCCGTGATGGGGTTCGCCAGCGGTGCGCTCGGTGCCACAAGCGGCACGAGCGGCGGTGGTGGCGGCGGGCCGCCCTGCGCGAAAGCGGCGGTGATGGGAAGTACGAGCAGCAAGAGGCGCAGCGGGCGGACGTACAGGGAGCGTCTCATCGGGTCATTCCCCCTCGTGTTTCGTGCGTGGCCGGGATGCGGACCGACCCGTCGGGTCCCCATCCTGTGGGCATGTGGAGCGGGCCGGTTACTGACCGGCCGCCTCGAAGCCACGCCTTTGCAAACTGCGTTCCGTTCGTGACAAGCCGGTCGCTTGCGTCGCCAAGGGGGCCATTGGCGCGTGAATCCATCGCCTGGGCAAGCAATCCGTGCGCACACGCAGCATTGCCGCTGACCGCCACCGACCAACTGCGAGCGCCAGAGTGTACCGGACGGTTCAGCAGCATCGTACGTATGAAAAGAAACTCGCCGCGGCCCCGAAGGACCACGGCGATCACGTGGCTGAACTTATTTTGCTTCAGCTTACTTGCCGACCACCAGACCCTTGGGCCCGATGTATTCGCTCTGCGGGCGGATCAGGTGGTCCTCGGCGTGCTGCTCGATCACGTGCGCACACCAGCCGGCTGCGCGGCCGCAGGCGAAGAGCGCCACGAACGTCGTGGGCTTCAGGCCCAGCGACTGCAGCACGAGCGCCGTGTAGAACTCGACGTTCGTCTTGAGATTGCGGCCCGGCTTCACCTCGTCGAGCACGCGGAGCACCGTGCCTTCGACGGTGCGAGCGAGCTCGAAGAGCGAGTGGTCTTCGAGGCGGGCGTGGGTCATCTCGTCGGCGACCTTGGCCAGGACCTCGGCGCGTGGGTCGCGGACCTTATACACGCGGTGGCCAAAGCCCATGATGCGGCGGCCGGCGGTGAGTTCATTGCGTACCCACGGCTCCGCGTTCTCGGCCGTCTTGATGTCGAGCAGCATGTCGAGCACCGGGCCCGGCGCGCCGCCGTGCAGCGGCCCCTTGAGCGCACCGATGCCACCGGTGAGCGCACTCACCATGTCGGAACGCGTGCTGGCGATCACCCGGCTGGCAAACGTCGACGCGTTCATGCCGTGGTCCATGACGACGACCCAGTACGTATCGAGCGCCCGCGCGCCGATCGGATCAGGCTCCGTACCATTGACCATGTAGAGGAAGTTCGCGGCGAGCGACAGGTCCTTGCGGGGCGCGATCGGCTCCTGCCCCGTCGCCAAGCGCGTGTGCGCCGCGACGATGGTCGGGAACCGCGCGACGAGCATCTTGGCGCTCTGGAAATCGGCTGCGGGCGAGATGTCGTTGGGATCCTTGAGGTCGAGCGAGAGCGTGGCGCAGGCCATGCGCAGCGCGTCAATGGGCGGCGCGTTCTTGGCGGCGCGCAGCACGGCGAGCGTCGTCGCGGGGATCTCGCGCAACTCCGCGATCTCATGCGTGAGCGCCGCGGCCTCTTCCTTGGAAGGCAGATGGCCCTTCCACAGAAGGTGTGCCGCCTCCTCGAATGTGACCTTGCCCGCGAGCTCTTTGAGCTCGTATCCCGCGATGATGAGCACGCCGTTCTGGCCGTCGACGTGGCTCAGCTTCGTCTGTGCTGCGACGACGCCGTCCAATCCGCGGGGCGTGGAGGTAGTGCCAGCCATGTGAGTACTCCTTCTGCTTTCGATATGGGTCAGGACAGCACACGTCAAAGGGAGGAAGGTGTCGGGAATATCCCACCGCCGAAGGCGACTGGCAACGCGGGTGCCTCCCCCGGCATCGGCCGCAGCCGCCGGGGTGGCGGCCGGGTCAGGCGGGGCCGAACCTTGCACGGAACGCGTCATCGTGTTCGCCCAAGCGTGGCGGCGGCAGGACCACGTCCGGCCGCCTGCCTTCGATGCGCCAGGGCAGCGACAAGATGCCGGTCTTCTGGCCGCCCGCGAGTACCGTCTCGCGCACGAGGCCGTTGAGAGCGAATGCCGGGTCGCGCACGACTTCATGCACCTCGCGCACCGCGCCGGCCGGGATCTTCGCGGTGGCGAGCGCCGCCAGCCAGTGCTCCCGAGGCTGCGCGGCGAAGGTGGCCGCGAGCCAGTCGACCACCTCGCTGCGTGCAAGCACGCGATCGGGATTGCGGGCCCAGCGCGGATCCTGGCCGCGCGCCGGCTCACCGAGCGCGGCGCAGAGCCGCTGCCACTGCTCGTCGTTGCCCACCGCCAGCACGAACAATCCATCGCTGGCGGCAAAGGTCTGGTAAGGCACGATCGTCGGGTGGCCATTGCCATAGCGCCGGGCCGGCTGGCCGGTCGAGAGCGCCGACTGCGCGACGTTGACCAGGCTATGCACACCCACATCGGCGAGCGCGACATCGAGATGCGCGCCGCCCTTGCCGCGCAGCGAGCCCACGAGCGCGGCGAGGATCGCGCTCGCGGCATGCACGCCGGTGAGCACGTCGATCAAGGCCACCCCCACCTTGAGCGGCGGGCCATCGGCCTCGCCCGTGATGCTCTGCAGGCCGACGAAGCCCTGCATCATGGCGTCGTAGCCCGGCAGGTGCGCGTACGGGCCGTCCTGGCCATAACCGGTGATCGAGCAGACGATCAGCGAAGGCTTCGTCTGGCGCAGCGATGCGGCATCCAGACCGAACACCGCAAGATCGCCCGGCACGAAGTTCTCCACCACCACATCGGCCGCGAGCGCGGCGCGGCGCACGAGCGCCAGCTGATCGGCGTCGCGAAGATCCATCGCCGCCGAGCGCTTGTTGCGGTTCACGCTCAGGAAGTAGGCCGATTGATCGCCCACGAACGGCGGCCCCCACGCGCGTGTCTCGTCGCCGTGCCCGGGCCGCTCGATCTTCCAGACCTCGGCGCCGAGGTCGCCCAGCATCTGCGTGGCGTAAGGGCCCGCGAGCACGCGCGAGAGATCGAGGACGACCAGGCCCTCGAGCGGCTGCGCGGCACCGTTCACGAGACGGCCATGCGTCCGGCCAGCTCATCCAGGAATGCCTGGCTTCCAAACGCACTGCCGGTCGCGTGCTTCACCAGCTCGCGCCAGTTGCGGCTACGGCCCGGCGCGTAGAAGCGCGTCTTGAAGAACTCGCCCACCGCCGGGTCACCGACAAAGCGCTGCCAACGATCCGCGCCACCGCCCAGCACATGATCGAGCACATGGGACTGCAACTGCGACGCGAGCATCTCGCCAAGCAGGTAGTTGTGGTAATAGACCGGGGCGATACAGAAATGGATCTTCGCCGCCCAGTCGGGCGCGTTGCGGTTCTCGGGTCTGGTCACGCCCTGCAAGCGTTCGACAAGGTCCCACCAGAGCTTGCGCAGGTCCTGAGTCGGATCGCGGTAGAGCGCGCGCTCCATGTGGATCATGACCATCTCCCAGCGCGCGGCCACCAGCAGCTGCTCGCGCACCGCGCGACTGACGGGCTCGGCGATCTTCGCCAGCTCCGCGGGATCGGCGCCGGCATAGCGCTGCATCCACAGTGGGTTCTTGGCGAGCCGCCCGAAGATCATCGCGCTCGCCTCGGTGGCCAGGATGTGCGCGTGCGAACGCAGCAGCCACGGAAGCGTGCGGTCCACGTACTTGTCGTACACGGCGTGGCCGTACTCATGCAGCATCGTGCCCATCCACTTTTCATCGGAGCGATTGTTACAGAGCACACGGATCTCGCCCGCGCGGTCGATGCTCATGCAGAAGGCGTGCTGGTTCTTGTTGGGCTTCTCGTACAAGTCGGCCAACTTCAACAAGTCCGCGATCTCGAAGCCGGATGCCTTGAAGAAGCTCTGGGTGAGCTCCTCCAGGTTCGCGCCTTCATAGAACCGATCCAGGTCCACTTCGGCTGCAGGCGCTTCCTGGAAGAACGGGTCTTCGTAGTGCCATGGCCGCAGACTCGGGACGGGGATCGCATAGCGCTGCGCGAGCCTTGCATCGAGTGCGCCCTTGTAGGCATCCCACAGCGGCTGCGTGCCTGTTTCAAGTTCTTCCAGGAGCTGGAAGAGTTCGGTCTCATCGAGCTCATCAAGCTCCAGGTTCATACTGTAATAGTTCGCAAAACCCAACGCGCGCGCGCCTTCGTTGCGCAGGTTCACGAGTTCGAGCAACCGCGTCTCGACCTTCGCTCCCACCTGCTTGGCCGCTTCCCACGCGCGCTGGCGCAGCGCCACGTCACGCGAAGTGGTGAGCACCTCGCGGATGCGGTTGTCGGGCACGCCTTCGCCGTCGAGCTGTGCGCGATAGGTGCTGAACGTGGCCTCGAGCTGCTTCTCGATCCCTACTTGTTTCTGGATGAGTTCCGCAGGCAACTGCCTGGCGCGGAAACCCGCATGCAGCAGCCGCACCTGACGGTCGAGCAATGGGTCCGAGAGCGGACCACCCGCGAGGATCGCGCTCAGGAATTCATACGGCTCGCGGCGCGCGAAGATGAGGCGCATCTGCGAATCCAATCTTGTGGTGTTGCGCAGGTGCTCTTCCGCACCCGTGGTGGCGAGCAGCCAGTATTCACGGTTGTGCTCGAGTTCGAGCGGCTGCAGTTCGGCGACGAGCTTGTCGATGAACGCGGCGACCTGGGCTTCGCGCGAGGTTTCGGAGGGCTGGGTCACAGAAGTGTCGGTCCTTGGGTTTCGAGGCAAGAATCCCGGCGCCTAGCGCACCAGGTCGCGATAGAACTTGGGCTGTCTCGGGCGGAACAGATGCGTGCGCTTCGTGAGCGACTTATCGCGCGCGATATCCAGATCCAGATCCGCGGCCATGGCGATCTCGGCGGTCTTGCTCGCGCGCGCCATGGGGATACCATGCGCGTCCACGATCTGGCTGCGGCCCGTGAAGGGCACCGTGCCGCCGGGGCGCTTCTCGGTGCCTGTGCGATTCGCGGTGATCGTGTACACGCGATTCTCGATGGAGCGTGTGAGCATCGCCTGCTGGGCGTTCGCGAATACCAGGTTGGACGGATGCGCGATCACGTCGGCGCCCTTGAGCGCGAGCACACGTGCGGTCTCGGGGAAGCGCCAGTCATAGCAGATGATCATGCCGATCCTGGCCGGTCCTACCTTGTGCACGCTCAGGTCGCGATCGCCGGGGCGGAACCACTCCTGCTCGCGCTCGAAGAGATGGAGCTTGCGGTAGACACTCACGATCCCCTTGGGACCCACGAGCATGGCGCTGTTGTAATACCTACCGCGCGAGGCTTCGGCGAAGCCCGCGATGTAAAAGCGCTTCTCGCGCTTGGCCGCGTATCTCAACGCAGCGGCGGTGGCACCGGTGCTGGGGTCCTCGGCGAGCTGCGCCACCTCGGCGTGCGAGCTGAACACATAGCCCGTCGACCAGAGCTCGGGCAGCACAACCAGATGCGCATCCACAGTGGCGGCGAGCGCGAGGCCTTTTTCGAGATTGGCGTCGGTCGCGCCGAACGTGGGCTTGCATTGCACGAATGCGACTCGGAAGTTGTTCATGGCGCGTGACGCTAGCGGCAGGGCTTTCGCGGCGCAACCATACGTGACATACGTGACAGGAAACCACCTCGCAGCCGGAGACCGCGATCCCACCCTGCAAGAAAATAACCGGCAGCCAGGCCGGAACAGTGGGTCCGGATCCTGACTGCCGGTGGTGCGGCTCCCTCACGAGCCGCTTCTCTTGGCCCGCCTAGAGCGGGTTGGGATATTCCATGCGCAGCCCTCCCAGAGGACCCATCGGAACCTCAGACCAGGTAGGAACGAACGCCATCCGGGAGTCTCGCGAGTCCAGGGGAGCCCCTGCGCTCTCGGAAAGCGCCATGTGCACGACCGCTTCCGAGTTCACGAGCTGGACTTCGCGCCCCGCCAGAAGGACGAAGAAGTCCCAACCCCGGCTGTTCATGAAATCCGAGATGCGCTGTGTGGGTCGCTCGAGCGGCATCCACACTCGTCCTGACACTGATGTGCCGTCGGACAGCCATACCTCCGCCTCCTCCTCACGCCACGGCATGAAACCGCGGTTGAAGACATCGCTCGGCAGGACCGACGGATCCGGAGTGACGCGCACCAGCCTGTTTTTGTGAAACAGCTGGATGCGTCCTTCGGGTCCGACCGCGACCGGCACGAAACGCGACGTCTCATTGAGCTTCGCCAGGATCGTCTGGTGCTGGCTTCCTGCAGGATCCAGATCGAGGAACACCTGGCCTTCCGTACCGCTCAGGTCCTTTGACCAGAGACGCACGGGCACCCGGCGCTTGGGGATGTAATCCGACATGCATCCTCCTCGAACGTGACTGGGGCCGGTGCCACCTTGTGCGACACCATCCCCGCCCTGACAGGCTCAGGCGAACCGCGAAGCCCTCGCCGTATCCCATGTGCATAGCGCTTGCCAAATCATGGCGGCGCGCCCTCAAGTTCGCAGGAGCACCTTGGTTGTTGGGGAATTCGCGGGATTGGCAGGCCGACGGCGGGCCGAAGGCGGGCACGCGGGCGGCCTCCGCGCCGCTGCCACCGTGCACGCTGCAAGCGCCGGGGCGCTGCAGCATGGCGTCATGCGAGGGGCGAACGGGAGTCGCGGGCGGGAGCCGGAGCGGGAGCGGGCGCGGGGCCCTCGCGAGGACGAAGCATTCATGGCGACTCACGATTCGCCCTTGACACGTTTCCGGGCGATTGCACATGCGTGCCGAGACTACTCGCGTATCACGGCGTGAGGACGCGGCTGATGCACTTCCAAGCACTGCTCTCTCGGAAAGCTCGTGTTTTGTCATCGAGACGCGCGTCAAGCGACCTGCGTGGCTCTACGAGCGCCGAAAGCACGCATGCGATGATGTTCGAGCCACCGCGAACCCGCCCCCGCGATCGGTGCTTCATGTCACGACTTCGCTTCGCAGGCCTCGCTGATCATTCGCTTCTCGAGTCACTGGAATCTACGGTTGCTCGCCAGTCCGGAGCAACCGCCGAACTGATCGCCGAGATGGCCGAGGTGGACGCGCGCCGGCTGTATCGACAGCGTGCGTACCCCTCGATGCACGCCTATTGTGTGGGCCATCTCCATTTCTCCGAAGAGGCGGCCTACAAGCGAGTGCAGGTCGCTCGCGTCGCTCGCCGCTTCCCGGCGATCCTCGACGTCTTCGCGGCCAACCGCGTGCATCTCAGCGGCCTGGTCGTTCTCGCGCCGCACCTGACTCCCGAGAACCACGCGTTGGTTCTTGCTAACGCAACGCATCGCACGCTCGCAGCCATTCGTGAGATCGTCGCCGAGCTCTCGCCGCGGCCGGATATCCCGGCGGTGCTCACGCCGATCCCCGCCCTGCCCTCCATACCCGTGGCTCCGGAGGAAGCTGGCCGGGACCAGTTGCCGTCTCCCGGAACAACAAGAGAACTGGATTTGAATCCAGCTTGCACATCGCCCGTTCCCGAACTGCCCATGCCACTCGCCCGGCTCCGTCCGCTCGCTCCGGAGCGCTTTGCTTTCCAGCTGACGCTATCGCAAGAGACGCGTGATCTCATGCAGCAGGCACAGGACGCCTTGGGTAGCGCGGTCGGTGCTCAAGAGTACGACCTGCTGCTGCGGGAGGCGTTCAAGGCCCTGATCGCAAAAAAACAGCACGAGCGATTCGCCGAGACCGCACGGCCAGGCAAAGCTCGCACCACCACGAAGGGCCGTCACGTGGCGGCGGCGATCAAGCGCGTTGTCTGGAAGCGTGACGGTGGCCAGTGCACCTTTACGGCGCCTGACGGCCGGAGATGCGCGTGCAAGCGGGACCTCGAGTACGACCATGTGCAACCCTTCGCATGCAATGGCAGCACTGATGCAGGCAATCTGCGGCTGCTGTGTCGCGCCCACAATCAATTCGAAGCAGAGCGCGTGTTCGGCGAGAGCTTCATGAAAGCCAAGCGAGAGAGCTCACGAACGACGGG
The DNA here is from genome assembly GCA_025360715.1 of Candidatus Eiseniibacteriota bacterium. Taxonomy (GTDB): domain Bacteria; phylum Eisenbacteria; class RBG-16-71-46; order RBG-16-71-46; family RBG-16-71-46; genus CAIXRL01. Next base: position 18,068 of record JANYBS010000022.1, read on the forward strand.
CTCTGATGCTCAAGGACCCGATTCGAACGTGATCCCTTGCACTCCGGCACCGAGTTCGGCCGCAACGGTGATGCCGAATCACGCAAAGTCCTCTACAGTGCCAGCATGAAACGTGTCGACCCCATGACGCCGCGCGATCCCGGTTCGCGCGGGCCCCGACCTCGCGAGCCCCGCGAGCCCCGAGCGTTTCCGCTCGAGGCGCTGGCGGCGTTCGTGATCGCGCTGGCGTTGCGTGCCGGGTACAGCGCGCTGGCGCTGGGAGCGCATCCCGTGCCGAGTTCCGACGCGCTCTCGTACGACACCGTGGCGTGGAACCTTGCGCGCGGCGTCGGCTTTGCGCTCGATGGCGCGCAGGGGCACTACCCGACCGCATTCGTGCCGCCCGTGGTGCCGTGGCTGACGAGCTTGCTCTATCGCGTCGCGGGGCATGCATTTCCTGCCGCCATCTTCATGCAATGCGTGATCGGCGCGCTCGTGCCGCTGATGCTCGCTGCTTTCGCGCGCGCTACTGTGGGCAGCAGTGTCGCGCGCATCGCGATGTGGCTGGCCGTGGTTCAACCTCTGCTTGTGTTCTTCTCGGGCTACCTGCTCACCGAGACCGCTTTTTGCGCCATGCTGCTGCTGGCGCTGCTTGCGAGCGTCGAGTGGCTCAAGACTCCGCGCCGCTCGCGCGCGCTTGGCGCCGGGCTGCTCTGGGGTGCCGCAGCGCTCACGCGCCCGACAGCGCTGCCACTGCCGTTGCTCGTGGCGGCGTGGGCGTGGGTGCCGCTTGGACTCACCACGGGCGCCGGCGAGCGCGCCCGCCAACTCGCGATGCTCGCGCTTGGCGTGGTGCTCGTCGTCGCACCGTGGACAGTCCGCAATGCGAGTGCGCTGCATGCGTTCGTGCCCATCACCACCGGTGGCGGACGGTCGCTGTTGGATGCCAACAATCCCATCGTCTGGTCCGACCCCGCCACGCGCGGCGGCGCCACCAGCGTCTACCATCTGGAACCCTACGCCACGCAGTTCCGGGGCCTGAGTGAAACGCAGATCGATGCACGCTCCGGCGCGGTGGCGCGCGAGTATCTGCTTACGCACAAGCGCCAATGGCCCGCAATGGCGCTGGCCAAGCTCGCGCGCTTCTGGCGGCTCACCAGCGAAGGCGGCGGCACCGGGCGCTGGGCGGCGGGCGGCTCACCGCTGGCAGCGCTTTTGCGGGCGCTCGATCCACTCTTGATCTGGAGCCTGCTGACCCTGCCGCTCGCGCTCTATGGCGTCTGGGTCGCGCTGCGTGGACCACGCGGGCTGTTTCAAGCCCTGCCATTGCTCGTGATAGGCGCGTTCACCGCTGGCGCCATGCTCTATTGGGGATCGCTCCGGCTGCGGGTGCCTGGCGAGCCGCTCGTGGTGCTCTACTGCGCCATCGGCGCCGATGCACTGCGCAAGCGCTGGCGCGTCGAGCGCAGCGGCATGAAGCTGGTCGAGCGGCGCAGCTAGCCCGCCGCGCCCTACCCTCGCCTCGCCCGGTAGCGCTCGATCAGCGCATTCGTGGAACCATCGTGGGTGAGCGCTGGAGCGGCCTTCGACTCCAGCTCTCCCACGATACGTTGCGCGAGTTGCTTGCCCAGCTCGACGCCCCACTGGTCGAACGAATCGATGTTCCAGATCACGCCCTGCACGAACACGCAGTGCTCATAGAGCGCCACGAGCGAGCCCAACGCGAACGGCGTGAGCGCTTCCAGAAAGAACATGTTGGAAGGCCGGTTGCCTTCGAACGTGCGGTGCGGCACGAGCCAGTCCGGCGTGCCCTCGGCGCGGACTTCATCCGGCGTCTTGCCAAAGGCCAGCGCCTCGGCCTGCGCGATCACATTGGCGATCAGGATGTCGTGATGACGGCCCAGCTCGTGCGCCGGCTTCACGAACGCGATGAAATCGGCAGGGATCAAGCGCGTGCCCTGATGGATGAGTTGATAAAAAGAGTGTTGGCCGTTCGTGCCCGGCTCGCCCCAGTAGATCGGGCTCGTGTGGTGGCTCACTCGGCCGCCCTCCAGGGTCACATACTTGCCGTTGCTCTCCATGACCATCTGCTGCAGGTACGCGGGGAAGCGCTTGAGATAGTTCTCGTAAGGCAGCACCGCCACCGTGTGCGCGTCGAAGAAATGATTGTTCCAGAGTCCCAGCAGCGCCATCACCACCGGCAGGTTCTGCGCCAGAGGCGCCTGAAGGAAGTGCTCATCCATGGCGTACGAACCCGCAAGCAGATCGCGGAATGCGTCGGGGCCGATGGCGATCATGGTCGACAGCCCGATCGCACTCTCCATGGAATAGCGCCCGCCGACCCAGTCCCAGAACCCGAACATGTTCGCGGTATCGATACCGAACTTGCTCACCTCGGCGGCATGGGTCGAGACCGCCACGAAGTGCTTGGCCACTGCAGCATCGTCTTTGAGCGAAGCCAGAGACCAGGCACGAGCGCTCTGGGCGTTGACCATGGTCTCCATGGTCGTGAAGGTCTTTGAAGCAATCACAAACAGAGTCTCATCGGGCGACAGATCGCGTGTGGCCTCGGCCAGATCATTGCCGTCGATATTGGATACGAACCGGAACGTGAGGTCGCGCCGTGTGTACGGCCGCAGCGCCTCGTAGGCCATGACCGGCCCCAGGTCGGAGCCGCCGATGCCGATATTCACGATATTGCGGATCGGCATACCCGTGTGGCCCTTCCATTCGCCGCTGCGGATGCGGTCGGCGAAGGCGGCCATGCGCTCCAGCACTTCGTGCACGGCGGGAACCACGTTGGCGCCGTCGACCGTGACCTTGGCGTCTTTGGGCGCACGCAGCGCGGTATGCAACACCGCGCGCTTCTCGGTGAGGTTGAGCTTCTCACCTGCGAACATGGCATCGCGCCGCGCCGCGACTCGCGACTCGTCGGCGAGTTGCAACAGCATCGCCAGAGTCTCCTGCGTGATGCGCTGCTTCGAGAAGTCGTAGTGGATCCCGACCGCCTCGAGAGTGAATCGCCCAGCGCGCTGCGGGTCCTCCGCGAAGAGTTGACGCAGGTGTCGCCCACCCACTTCGGCGTGATGCGCGGTGAGCGCCTTCCAGGCGGCGCGCTGCTTGAGCGGCGGGATCGCGTTCGTCATCGGAGGCCTCTCTTTTCCTTCTCTTCCATGAGTGGGTGCCGGAGGGAATCGGCATAGGTTACACGGCAAGCCGCCTTGCGGCTATTTCGCCGGCAGCCTCACCGGCCGGCCGCGCCACTCGCGCAGCGACGCGCGCATCACGGCTTCGGCCGGCCGGCCGCGCGGTGAGAACGACGCGGCCTCGCGGCCCTCGCCGCGTTCGCTCGTGAACCACTTCCACCAGAACGCCCCGGCGACCCAGGTGGCGGGCTCGAGCGCATCGACCAGCGCGCGATAGCACACGCGCTGCGTCTCGGGATCCGCAGCGCCCGGGCCTTCCTCCCACGGCCGCACCGGCGCCATGGCCACTGGCGCATATCCGGCCTCGGCCAGCAGCAGCGGACGGCCGTAGCGCAGCACGAGCGGCTTGAGGTCGGCGAGCGCCTTGGCCGCGCCTTGCCGGAGCGCTCCAGGATCGCGCGTGGGCTTGTCGGCCAGCGGGTGGTAAAAAGACACGCTGATCAGGTCGAGCGCGTCCCAGAACGTGACGTGTTGCACTTCGTCCCAATTCGCGTTGTACGTGAGTGTGCCGGTGTAGACACGGCGCACATCGCCGATGAGCGCGCGCCAGCGTTCGGGGTCGTGCTGCGTAGCGGTGACCAGTTCATGGCCCACGAACAGCCCGTCCACGCGCTCGCGTTGCGCGAGCAGCGCCATATGGATGATCCAGTCGTGATAGCGGTCGTAGAACCGCGACCAGTCCGCCGTGCTGAACGCCAACGCTCCTGCCCAGCCGCGCGTCCACAGGTGCGGCTTGAGCCACACACGTATGCCCAGCGCGCGGGCGTTCGCCGCGACTTCGCACAGGCTCTCGTCGTTCTCCTCGTCGGGACCACCCGCAGCGCTCGGATACAGGTCGGGCGTATGCGTGTCCGGCAAGTAGGCGAACGGCATGATCGTGATCCAGTCCGCGCCCGACGCTTGCAGGTCGCGCATCGTGGCCACGCAGCGCGCGCTCAGGTAGCCGCCTTCCAGGTCCACGCAGTGAGCCAAGGACACGCCGCGCTGGAAGCCGTCTGCGGGCCGCCACGGCCGCGGCTGCCGCGCCGTCAGCGCGCGCTGGCCCGCACGGGCGAGCGAGTCCGCGAGCTGCCTGTAGCGCTTGGCGATCACGCCGGCGTTCAGGCCGGTGACCCTGCCCAAGCTGTCCAGCGTGCCCGGCGGGTCGCGCTGCAACAGCGCCAGAAGTGCGCCTCGCCGCGCAGCCGGCGAAGCACACTCCCACACGGCACGCGCCAGCACTGCTCGCGCCGGCACCCAGATGAGCGGCGAGCGCCACGTGCTGCTGCGCGTGCAGGCATCGGCCGCCGTGGGCAGCACGGCACCGAAGTAGAGCCGGCTCACCGCGCACTCGAGCGGCTCGCCCTCGCAACGTCCGCACAGCCACGTGCCGGCGGGCTCGAGAAAGCGCGAGTCCTCGCTGGCGCCCAGCCGCTGCAGCCGTGCCGCCACGACGCTCCAGAGGTCGCTCGCGTCGCGGCCCGCGGGCAGCGCCGCGTGTGCGTTTCCATCGCGAAGATGCTCGGGCCGCGTGTCGCGCGTGAGCACGCCCTTCTGCTCGAGCGTGCGGTAGAGCGTGAGCACGAGCGGCGCCGCCTTGCCATGCGCGGTCACACTTTCGCCCAGGCCCATGGCGCTCAGGCGCGCGAGCAGCGCGTCGCCTGCTGCCTGCGTGGCAGGGATCGCGGCCAGGCCCACAGGCCCTTGCACGCGAAGCGCGTGGCTGGGCCGCGCATCGAGCGCCACCATGAAGCGGTCGCGTTCGCTCTCGCGGTCGCGGTCGAGCGACGCGTCGTAGCTCCATGGGTGCGCGAGCGACTGGGCGAAGCGGCCCGAGCGAGCGAGTTCGCCGTCTCGGATCATGCGCCAATCCTCGCCGCCAAACATCATTCCCATGCGGCCGCGCAACGCTCCCGGCGAGTTGGCCGCGGTGAGCAATACGAAGCGCCGTGCGTTGAGCGGGTTCGGATACGCCAGATGGATCACGTCGCCCTTGCGCGTGTATTCGCGGCCCTGCCAGGTGAAGCCTGCGGCGCTGAACCGCACCGGTAACGCGCCGGCGAACTTCTGCGTCCACGCGTTCTCGCGCGGCCCGCCCAGCAGCACCAGCGAGACGCGGGCCGCTTCGGCCTCGGTGAGTGCGCGGTCCGCGATCACGCGCGTGGAGTCCGCGCCGAAGAGTCCCTTGGCGATGCGCGTGGCCTGCTCGCGCAGCACGGGCGCACTGGCCGGGTCCTGCGTGCCATAGACGAATCGCCACGCGGCGGCATCACCCAGCGAGGCTTCCATCTGTTCGCGTGTGTAGCGAGGCGCCTGCAGCGAGCTGGCGTGGGCGTGTCGCGGAACCGCGGCGAACACCGCTGCCGCCAAAAGCCACGCGAGCGTGAGGGCGCGCACCGGGGCGGCCTTCACGCTCGCGTGAGGTTCGTGCATCCCCTTCAGCGCGGGATGACGCTGACAACCTGATAGCGGAACGAGTACGTGCGCGGCTTGTCCTCGATCATGAACATCAGGTCCACGCCGAATTCGCGGCCCGAGTAACTGGGAGCGCTGTTGTCGTCGGGCAGCAGCGGCAGATGCGGCTGCGCCTCATCCGAGTTGGCCGCGCCCGGATCGATCAGGTAGTCCATGGGGAACACGTAGTCGCCGTACTGTTGCTGTCCGGGCACCTGCGTCACGGCCGGCGGCGAGAGGCGGTTCTGCCAGCGTGTGGTGCCGTGCGCGACCTTGCCGCTGCGGCCATTGGGATCCGTGAACGTGGAGTGGTCCCAATCGATCCAGACCGGCCGGCCCTGCAGGTTCTCCACCTTGAAGTAGAGCGCCGAGGGACCGGGACGGAAATAGAACGACACGTCCCGGTCGCGAAAGTTGAACGAGGCGCTACCGGGCGAACTCTGCTTGAAACGATAGATATAGTTCGCGTTCTTGGACGTGGGCACGGAGCCGGCGGTATCGGGAGCGCCCGAGACGATGGCGCGCGAAGCCGTGGCGGCGGGAGTCGGTGGCGGCGGCGAGGACTGCGGGCCGGGTGCGGGACCGCATCCGGCGAGCATCGCCGCCGAGGCGGCGAGCAGGGCGAGGAATCGGGTTGGGGAGCGCATCGCGGTAGCTTAGGTTAGTCGCGCGCCGTGCTGCAAGCGTGTCGCCTACCGCCGCACGAAGACCCGGAAACCCTGTAGCCGCCCGCCCCCGGCGAATTCCCCCACCTGAGCCGTGATGTCACGCGTCTCGCGAGCGAGCCACTGGTAGGTCGCCTCATCCGGGAAGCCGCCATAGAGCTGCCGGCTCGTGTCCACCACGAAGGCTTTCAGGCTCGTGTCCGACTTGAGCGAATCGAAGCGCGCCAGACTCCAATGATCGTACGGCGTATCCCAGTACCGCGCGCCGCACCCCAGCGTGTACGCAAAGACCGGCGCCTCTGGCGCCAGTACGCGCGGCGCGGGGCCCGAAGCGGCCCTCAAGTAAGGCACGATCGCCGCAGCGATCTCGCGATAGCCCGGGCGGTGATAGTGCTGCGGCAGCCGCTCAGCGATGCGCGACGCACCCATGAGCGCCGCGAGCAGCGCCAGGGACCAGGTCGCCGCCTGCCAGCGCGGCGACGCGAGCGCCTGGTCGAGTCCCACGGCGGCGAGCAGCGCGATCGATGGCACCAGCGGCAGCGCGTAGCCACCCGACTGCACGCGGAAGGCACCCAAGACTGCGAGTGCCGCGAGCGTGCCCCACAGCACGCGTGGACTGGCCGCGCCGGGCGCGCGCACCGCGTTCCACAAGGCCACCAGCAGGAACGGCGCCCAGAGTGCGAATGCCTTGCCGAGCATCTGCGGGTAAAAGAGCGGCCCATGGAACCAATAGGCCGCAAACCCCGAGCCGGAGGCTCGAGACTGTAGAGAGAAGCCGAACACCACTTGCAGCCAATGCGCCAGCAGGTCGCCGCGCACGCACGCGAGCAGCGCCAGATGCGCGAGAAGCGGCAGCAGCGCTCCGGCGATCAGCGCCAGCGATGTGGCGCGCACGCGCAGCGGCCACAACAGCGCGAGCGCAGGCAACGCGAGCAGTGCCACCAGCCAGAGCTTGCACAGGAACGCCAGGCCGAAGAGCGCGCCCGCTGCGAACGCGCGTGTGCGTCCCACGCGCGACGTGGCCGCGGGCGCGAGCACCACGAGCGCGAGCAGCGCGAACGCGGTGAGCGGCATCTCGGCGGCGGCGACGCGCGCGGCGTCGGCGAACCACGGCAGCGTCCCCAGCACGAGCAGCGCCAGATAGCCGGCACGATTGCTCACGAGCCGGCGCGCCAGCAGCGCCAGCGCGAAGAGGATCACGAATGCCGACAGGAGCGACGGCAGGCGCACGGCGGTGACCGCCGCGTCGGAGCCCACCGCACGCGGGTCTGCCGCTGCACGGCCCGCACCGGTCGCCCAGCGCGCGATCGCGATCATCGCGGGCAGCACCGGCGGCTTGTCGCCGGCATCGCCAAGCGGCGTCAGCGAAGGCACCGGCCATTGCCGCGGCGTCGCCTCGAGATTGCGCGCCATCACGCCGTAGTAGCCTTCGTCGCCGCCGACCAGGTCATTCGCCCACGGCGGCGACAGCAGCGTCCACCACGCCACGATCGCCAGGGCGATCAGCGCATAGCTCATGGCAGCGGATCGGCGCGAAGGCGCAGCGGTCATGGAAGGGCCTCGGTTCTCGAACGGGGCGTCAGTACGGCGCGCGGCCAGTGTAGCCCGTCAGCTCCGTGTAGCCCATGCCCGAGACCGCCGCGCCGTGGCTGGTGCCGCGCACGCGGCAGCTACCCTCCCAGTACACGACGCCGCCCATTGCGCGCGCGACCAGTTCCTGGTCCCGCACCGTGGGCGCAAGGTCGAGTTCCAGCGCCTGCGCCGGCACGCTCAGGTGCCAGCCGCTCGGATAGTCCGCGCCCGTGGTGGCGCTCTTCCACCGGCCCTTGGCCGTGATCGCGAAGTTTGCGCGCTGCAGATGGGTCACGCGGCCATCACGTTCGATGAGCGAGCCGGCCGAGAGCGGCTCGATGCTGCCGTCTTTCATGCGCAGCGCGTACAGCATGAGCTCGCGGCCGTCATCGAGCTGCACGCTGAACCAGTCCCAGCCGGCGTGCTGCGCGGTGAGCGAGCCGCTGCCGTATTCGTGATCCATCCACGACGTGCCGGTCACACTCAGCGAGTCGCCGCCCACGCGAAGCGAGCCCGATGTCGCCATGCGAGTGAGCGAATAGTAGTGCGACGCATTACCCACTCCCGCCGTCTTCTGGCTCACGCCGCCCTGTCCATGGATGGCAGGCGGCTTGAGCGGCTTGGCCGCCAGATCCAGTGCGAACTCCGGCGCGACCGCGTGCAGCAGGTGCGTCACGCCGTCGCCCGAAAGCTGCGCGCTCGAGGCGTCGAGCCACACGCGGTAGCGCGAGGTGTCCGCCCCGGCCAGTCCCAGCGCCGGGCGCAGGACGGCATCGTGGAACACGAACTTGCCGCCTGCTTCATCGGTCAGGGCCGCATGCACGAAGAACAGATCGCGCACCGCCCACGCCGACGCGCTCGCGGCTCGCAATCGCGGCAGGCCCACACGGAAGAAGGTGAGCTCGTAGCCGAAGGCGCGGCCGGAGGAGGTTCTCAAATGCCCGGTGTAATACCACCACTCGGTCTGGTAGCCGGGATGCGAGGCGTGGTCGCGCGGGAACTTGAACGTGTAGGGCGGCACGGCGAGCGTGAATGGCGAAGCCGCCTCGCCCGCTGTGGCCGGCGCAAGCGCTGGGGCCAGGGGCGCCGCGACGCCCGCACCCGCCACGCACGCGCATAGGAGCGACACCCACCCGGATGCCGCGCGCCTCATTCGGCCCTCATCGCCTGCGCGGCCACTTTTGTGGCAGCCAGGTTCGCAGGCGCGAGGCCCGCCAGCAACGACGTCACGATCATCAGCGCAGTCGCCTGCAAGAAGATCCAGGGATCGAGCGTGAAGCGCACCGTCCAACCGAAGAATTGCTTGTTGATGACCTGCACCAGCACCAGCGACAGCACCAGACCCGCCACGCATCCCAGCGCGGCGCCCGTCAGACCCAACAACCCGCTCTCGGCCAGCACCATCCGGCGGATCTGCCCGCGCGTGGCGCCACTGCCGCGCAGCACGCCGATCTCGCGGCCGCGCTGCAGCACGAGCGCGGTGAGCGTACTGATCACGCCCAGCACGGCGACCATGACGGCGATCCCCTGCAGCGCCCACGTGATCTGGAACGTCTGGTCGAACACCGTGAGCACGCGCTGGCGAAGCGCCTTGTTGGGCGTGGCGTTCATCAGCCGCTCGGGCCCGCAGAGCGCCAGGAAAGCGCTTCGAACCGAGTCCACGGACGCGCCCGGCCGCAGGTACAGCGCCAGGCTCTCGACACGGTCGTCCTTCCAGAGCCGAGCGAACGTGCGCGCGTCCATCAAGACGGCACCGGCATCGGTGCTGTAGTCATAGAAGACGCCCTCGACCCGGACCTTCGTGGGCCCGATCGCCGCAGGGAGTTCGATCTGATCGCCGGGCTTGACCCGGTGGCGATGCGCGAAGCTCTCGGTCACGATCACGCCGCCATCCCGGATGGCGCGGGACAAGACGGCGGCGCCGTCTGCGCCGTCCAGAAACGCCAGATGCCCGCGGTCGCGCTGCACGGTGAAGTCCACGCCCACCACGAACGCGAGCGCGTCTTCGTAGCGAATGGGCGTGCCGCGGTACGTGTCGACCGCTGCCACGCCCGGGAGCTTCGTCGCGGCCGCGATGAGTTCGGGCGGCAGCGCCGTCGCGCCGGCCGAAGCGCGATGGCCCGCCGGCTCGATGTAGATGTCGCCGCGCAGCGATTGCGTGATCCACGTGTCGACCGTGCGCCGGAAGCTGCCCACCATGACCGTGAGCGCCACGAGCATGCCGACCGCCACCATGAGCGCGGCCACGACGGTGCTCGCGCGCGCGACGGTCTCGCGCAGCGCGCGCGCGCCGAGCGTGACCTCGATACCCATCGCCCGCGCCAGCGGCCGCGTGACGCGCTCGGCGGCCAGCGTGGCGAAGGGCGCGAGCAGACTGAAGCCCGCGAGCACGAAGAACGCGCACGCGAAGCCGCCCAACGCCTGCCGGGTGCTCGTGGTCCACCACGCCAGCAGCGCGGCGAGCGCAAGCGCGCCGATCCCGGTGAAGCCCAAGCGCGCGATCGGCAGCGGTTGCGCCTCGATGAGCGCGCCCTGCCGTAGCGTGGCACCCGGCGGCGTGTGCGCCGCCTCGAGCGCCGGCAGCAGCGCCGACACCAGACTCGCCAGGATCCCGATGGCAGCGCCGCCCATCAACGTGGCCGCATCGAGCCGCAAGTGATCGGTGTGCTCGATCAGGTACAGGTCGTGCAGCGTGCGCCCGACTGCGCCGAGCGCGCCCTGCGCCAGCACCCAGCCCAGCAGCAGCCCCAGCGCGCTGCCTGCCACGCCGATCGCCAGCGCTTCGCCCAGCCACAGCCGCGCCACCTGTGAACGCGTGAGCCCGAGCGCACGCAGCACGCCGATGTCGCGGCGCTGGCGGACCACCGCCATCGCCAGCGTGTTGAAGACCAGGAAGGTGGCGACGAACACGGCGATGAAAGACAGCGCCGTCAGGTTGAGCGAGAACGCGCGCACCATGTTCTCGACCTGCTTCGTGCGGCCTTGCGGCAGGTCCACGGCCACATCGCCCGGCAGCATGGCTTGCAGCGCCGCGCGCACCGAGTCGCGGCGCTTGGGGTCCACCCGTAGGTCGACGCGGTCGAGCCGCCCGGCCTTCTGGAATACCTCCTGCGCCGTGGCCAGGTCGACCACCGCGATACTGCCACCCATCGCCTGCTGCAGGTCCTGCGCCTCGAGCACCTGCACGACGGCCAGCGGCACCGGCAGCCCCGAGGCCAGCACGCTCAAGGTATCGCCCGCGCCGAGCCGCATGCGATTCGCAAGCGTGCGCGTGATCGCGATCGTGCGCGGTTGCGCAAGCAACTGCATGGCCCCCTTGACCGCGCCGGGGTCGCTGGCGGCACGCGCGTCATCACGGTCGAGCCGCACGAATGGCGCCTCGACGAGCGGGTCGAGCCCCAGGATGAGCAGCGTCTCGTGGTAGCCGCCGCCCGCGGCGCCATCGGCGCCATCGGCGGCGGCCGCTGCTGCAACTGCTGCGCGAGAGGCGCCGCCCGCGCGCGCGAGCGCCGAGACCTGCACGACCGGCGCCGCCGCCAGCACGCCGGGCATCTGGCGGATACGCGGATACAGGCGCTCATCGAAGCCGTCGGAGCGGCTCTGTACTTGCAGGTTCGCGCGGCCCGCTACGGCGTCGACCGTGTCCGAGAAGCCTGCGAGCGCCGAACCGCTTGCCAGCCGGATCGCCACGAACACCGCGACACCCAGCGCCACGCCGAGCACGGTCAATAGCGTGCGGCCTGGCTCGCGCGTGAGCCGCCGCAGCATGAGCCAGCGAAAGAGCACCATCACGCGGGCGTTGCGGCGGTGTCGGCGATCACGCGGCCGTCGCTCATCTCGACGATGCGCTGCGCCACCTGCGCCGCCTCGCGGCTGTGCGTGACCATCACCACCGTGGCCCCATGCCGCGCGCCGAGCGAGGCGAGCAATTCCACGATCTGCGCCGCGGCGCGGCTGTCGAGGTTGCCCGTGGGCTCATCGGCGAGCACCAACGCCGGCGCATGGACGAGCGCGCGCGCCACCGCGGCGCGCTGCATCTCGCCGCCCGAGAGTGTGTGCGGCCGCGCCGTTGCGCGATGCGACAACCCGACTTCTTCGAGCAGCTTCGTCGCGCGCGCGAGCGCCTTGCGTTCGTCGCCGCGGCCCAGCAGCAGTGGCAGCGCCACGTTCTCGCGCACGGTGAGCGTGGGCAACAGATGGAAGAACTGGTACACCATGCCGATGCGCTCGCGGCGCTGGATGGTCAGCGCGTCGTCGTCGAGCCGGCTCAGCTCGCGGCCAGCGACGAACACCTGGCCCGAGTCGGCCACATCGATGCCGGCGGCAAGGTTGAGCAGCGTGCTCTTGCCCGAGCCGCTGCGACCCACGATCGCGGTGAACTCGCCCTGCGCGATCGAGAGGCTCACGGTATCGAGGGCCTTCACGAGTTCACTGCCGAGCAGGAACTCGCGCGTGACCGAGCGCAGCTCCAGCGCGGGTGGCGCCGCAGGCGTGCCCGACGTTCGCCGCTCCGCACTCACGCGAGCACTTTCGCGGCGTGACCGAGCAGTCCGCGCAGCGCCGGCTCCAGATCCGGATCCCGCCACACATAGCCCTGTTCCTGCAGCACGCGCGGTGTCAGGCGCTGGCCTGCCAGCAGCACAGCGTCGGCCATCTCACCGCCCAGCAGCGCGCGCAGCGCGAATGCCGGGGCCGGCGCGAACGCAGGCCGCGACATGACGTGGCCCAGCGCGGCAGCGAACTCGCGCTGACGCACCGGCTGCGGCGCCGTGGCGTTGAACGCGCCATGGAGCGGCTCGCGGATCGCGAACGCGATCATGTCGAGTAGATCGTGCAGCGTGACCCAGCTCCACCACTGCCCCCCGCTGCCGAGCGGTCCGCCAGCGCCGAAGCGCGTGGGCGTGATGAGCTTTGGCAACGCGCCGCCCTGTGGCCACAACACCAGGCTGATGCGCGGGTGCACGACGCGCACGCCGGCGGCTGCGGCCGGCGCGGCGGCGTCTTCCCAGCGCGCGGCCAACTCGCCAAGGAAACCACCACCGCGCGTCGAGCGCTCATCGAGCTCTTCGTCGCCGCGGTTGCCGTAGACGCCGATCGCCGACGCCGACACGAACACGCGCGGCCCTTCGCCGCCCGCGAGCGCGCGCGCGAGCAGCGCCGTGCTCTGCACGCGGCTGTCCACGAGTTCGCGCTTTCGAGCATCGGTCCACGGCGCGTCCGCGATGCCCGCGCCGGCCAGGTGCACGACTGCGTCCACACCGGCAAGCGCGCCGGGCGCCAAGCTGCCTCGCGCCGGATCCCACGCGATCTCGTTCACGCCACGCGCCGCGCGCCGCACCAGCGTCTTCACGGTGTGGCCCTGCGTGCTCAGAGAGGCGACCAGTGCCTGGCCGATCATACCGCTCGCGCCTGTCACCGCGACCGTGCGGCGCGTACTCCCCTGCGCGACGAAGCGGTCGATGTCGAGACGCGTCACGCGATGCCGCCACGCGAAAAGCGCGTCGAGCTGCGATTCCACAAAGCCGCGGGCCGGCCCCGAGAACGGCGCCAGCGGCAGCGTGTATGCGATGGAATCATGCATCTCGCAGCCGCCGGGCGCGGGTGTGAACTCGTGCGAGTGCAGCCAACTCGCGAACGGCCCCGCCGTCTGCCGGTCCATGAAGCGCCGGCCTGCCACATAGCCTTCGTGGCGCAGGCTCCAGCGTCCGGCAGGCAGGCCCAGGTCGAGCGTCACCGTGGCGCCGTCGCGAATCCCGCCTTGCTGCGCGATCACGTTCACGCTCTGCCACGGCGGCGACAAGCGCGCGAACGCACCCGGTCGCTCATGCCAGTCGAAGGCCACTTCGGGCGGTACGGGCAGCTGCACGCGGCGCGTGAAGACGGGGCTCATGCCGCCGTCTCGAGCAACAGGAGTGTCTGCCCGGCGAAGTGGGCGTTCGAGTATCGGGGAGACATCGCGGCCTTCCAGTACGGGACGATGCGACGAGGCGGGAGTGAGACGACAATCCTCACGACTCTCGTGTGATGCGGCTCGTCGTCCGGAGTTGCAGCCAGAAGCGACGCGCGGGTCCGGAGCGACCGGACCCGCGCAGGAAGCCTGCGGCGGCTACGCCTTCTTCTGGTTCAGGTAATTCGTGAGCGCGCCCATGAGGTCGATCGGCACCGGGAAGATGGTGGTCGAGTTGTTCTCGGTGGCGATCTCCGCAAGCGTCTGCAGATAGCGCAGCTGCATCGCGGCGGGCTCGCGAGAGATGACCGCCGCAGCCTCGGCCAGCCGCGTCGCCGCCTGATACTCGCCTTCGGCGTTGATGACCTTGGCGCGACGCTCGCGCTCGGCCTCGGCCTGTCGGGCGATGGCGCGCTGCATCTCTTGCGGCAAGTCGACGTTCTTCACTTCGACGTTCGTGACCTTCACGCCCCATGGCTCGGTCTGGCGGTCGATGACCTGCTGTAGCGCCAGGTTGAGCTTCTCGCGCTCGCTGAGCAGTTCGTCGAGTTCCTGCTGGCCCAGGATCGAACGCAGCGTCGTCTGCGCGATCTGCGAGGTGGCGTACAGGTAGTTCTCGACCTGCACGATCGCCTGGCGCGCGTCGATCACCCGGAAGTACACGACCGCGTTGACCTTCACCGATACGTTATCGCGCGTGATGATGTCCTGCGCAGGCACGTCCATCGTGACCGTGCGAAGACCCACCTTGACCGCGCGGTCGAGCACCGGGATGAGCAGGATCAGGCCCGGGCCACGCTCGGCCACGAGCCGGCCCAAACGAAAGACCACGAGCCGTTCGTACTCGCGCACCACGCGCACGGCATTCGCGATGAACAGGATTCCCAAGAACACCAGAAACAAGATGAACGGCAACATCAGGCTCATGACTCATCCTTCCTTGTGTGCGGGACGAACCCGCAGCGTGAGTCCGTCGGCGTCAAGGATCCTCACCTCGGAACCGGTCTCGGCGGCCCTGTCGGCCACCGCATTCCACACTTCACCATCGATGCGCACACGGCCCTCGGGCGCGAGGCGCTCCACGACAAGCGCATGGCGGCCCACCAGCGCGCTCGCGCCGGTCGCGACCGGCATCTGCTGCGCGCGCATGCCGGCGCCGATCAATCCGAAGAAGAACAAGACGGTCGCCGCCGTGCAACCCACCAACACCGGCAACGCCACGTGCAGCGTGTCGGCCTTGAAGAGCATGAGGCCGCCCAGCAAGAGCGCGATCGCGCCGCCGACGGCGAGCAGGCCGTGGCTGTGCACTTTCACTTCCGCGAGCAAGAACGCCAAGCCGAGCACGAGCAGTGCGACGCCGGTCGAGTTCACGGGCAGCGTCGAGAGCGCGAAGAAGCTCAGCAGCAGACTGATGCCGCCCACGACGCCGGGCAGGATCGCGCCAGGATTCTGCATCTCGAAGATCAATCCATAGAAGCCCAGCATCATGAGCAGATACGCGATGTTCGGGTCCGCGATGCCGCGCAGCAGCCGCTGGCGGAAGTCCGGCGCCAGGTGCGTGACACTCGCGCCGCGCGTGTGAAGCGTGAGCAGGCGCTCCCCACGGCGGTACGTGCGGCCGTCGGCCTTGGCAAGCAGGTCGGCTTCGTCGCCGGCGATGTAGTCGACGACGCGCAGAACGACCGCCTCCCGCTCGTTCGCGGCCACGGCGCGGCGCACGGCTTGCTCGGCCCAGTCGGCGTTGCGCCCGCGCTGCAGCGCCACCGAACGTGCCAGCGCCGCGGCGTCGTTGGTGACCTTGCGCGCGAGCGTCGAATCCATCGGCCCGGTCATGGAGATGGGCGTCGCCGCGCCGATATCGGTGCCGGGCGACATGACCGCGATATCGGAAGCCATCACGAGCAGCACACCGGCCGAGGCTGCGTGCGCGCCCGCGGGCGTGACCCACATGATCACCGGCGCCTCGCTGGCCAAGAGGCGCTTGATCATCTCGCGCATGGTCGACTCGAGTCCGCCTGGTGTGTCGAGCCGCACGAGCAGCACGTCGTGCTCGGCGTCGGCGCGCTCCAGTGCGCTGCGCAGCGCGTCGTCCATGCCCGGCGTGACGGCGCCCGAAAGCTCGATCGCGAGGACGTGCGCGCCTTGCTCGGCAGCCGCCGGCACCGTGCGAACCGCGTCGCCCGCGAGCGCAGACGCGGGCGCGAGCCAGACTGCCATCGCGAGCAGCGCCGCGAGGCGGGCGGCGTTCATGCGCTTGCGTCCTGCGGCACGCGGCGCGCGAGCGCCTGGCGCCATGCGTCCAGGTACTTGAGGCCGCTGCCGGTGTCGTAGATCACCACGCGCTCGTTCGCGCGCACCTCGCCACTTGCGCGCAGTTGCTTGAGCGCCGCAAGCGTCGCGCCACCCTCGGGGCAGACGAACGTGCCTTCGAGCTGGGCGATCTCGCGCATGGCGTCGAGCATGTCGGCTTCACTCACGGCCACCGCGGTGCCGTGCGTCTCGCGCACGGCGCGCAGGATGAGCGCGTCGGCGAACGGCGAAGGTACGCGCAAGCCGCTCGCGACCGTGTGCGCATCGACCCACGGCTGCGCGGATGATTCACCGGCGTCGAACGCGCGCACGATCGGCGCGCAACCGGCCACCTGCACGCTCACCAGCCGCGGCAGGGGGATGGCCTTGGGTAGCCAACCGAGCTCCTGCATCTCGAGGAACGCGCGCCACATGCCCACCAGGCCGGTGCCACCGCCGGTGGGATACAGGATCACATCGGGAAGCGTCCAACCCAACTGCTCGGCGATCTCATAGCCGAGCGTCTTCTTGCCTTCGAGACGGAACGGCTCCTTGAACGTGGCCACGTTCCACCAGTCCGGCGCCTTGCACCATTCCGCGATGAGCTTGCCCGCGTCGGCGATGGTGCCCTTGACCAGCCGCACCTCGGCGCCGAACGCCTGCTGTTCCAGGATGAAGGCTTCGGGCGTGTCCTCGGGCACTGCGACTCGGCACGGCAGGCCCGCGGCCGCCGCGTATGCCGCCGCCGCGCTACCGGCGTTGCCCGCCGACGGCAGCGCGATGCCGCGCGCTCCGAATGCCAGCGCGCCGTTCACGGCCATCACCAGTCCGCGCGCCTTGAACGAGGCGGTGGGATTGCCGGCTTCGGCTTTCATCCAGAGTTCCGCCACACCGGCGGAATCACCCAGGCGCGCGAGCGGCAGCAGCGGTGTGCCGCCCTCGCCCAGGCGCACGGCCGGGAAGTCCGCGGCGAACGGCAGCACTGCGCGATAGCGCCACAGGTCGGTGCCGAAGCGGCCCAGCGAATCGCGCGGGACCTCGGCTTTGATGCGCACGAGATCGTAACGCGCCACGAGCGGCTTGCCGCACGTGGGACACACGTTGCGCGGCTGCGAGAGATCGCACGTGCCGCCGCATGCCGGGCAATCGAGCGCGAGCAGGTACGGATTGAAGGCATTGCGCATGCTCACGTTCGTTCTCCTTCGAGTTCCGCGCGGAGCTTCTGGAACGACGCGAAGCGCCGTTTGTGGATCTCGCCGCGCTCGAGCGCGCCATGCAGCGCGCAGCCCGGTTCGCGGTCGTGCCTGCAGTCGCCGAAGCGGCACTGGCCCAGCAAGTGCTGCCACTCGGGGTAATACTCCTCCAGCGTGCTGCCGTCCACTCCCCAGAGCCCGAACGCCCGCACCCCCGGCGTGTCGATGAGCTCCGTCCCCTGCCCCAGCCGCAGCAGCAGCGCCGCGGTGGTGGTGTGGCGGCCCTTGCCGGTGGTCTCGTTGACCTCGCCCTGTAGCAGTTCGTGGCCCGGCGCCAAGCGCGCCAGCAGCGTGCTCTTGCCTACGCCCGAGTGGCCCACGAAGAGCGAGCGCTTGCCGCGCGTGGTGGCCTCCAACACGTCGACGCCACGGCCCGTCGCCGCGCACATGGCATGGCCGGTGATGCCGGCAGCGGCGTAGTCCGCAAGGATCTCGCTGGCCTCGGCCTCTTCGCCCAGATCGGTCTTGTTGAGCGCGAGCACCGCCGGGATGCCGGCGTACGCCGCCTGCACGAACACGCGGTCGACGAGGCCCGGCTTGAAGTCGGGGCGGCGCAGCGAGGCCACGACCACGACCTGGTCCACGTCGGCGGCGACCACCTGCTCGAGCGGACGCTCGCCGCTGGCGCGTCGCGAGAACGCGCACCGGCGTGGCGCGACGGCCTCGACCATGGCGCGCTCGCCTTCCCACGCGAGCGTCACGCGGTCGCCCACGACCACGGCGTTGCCGAGCGACTTCTTCTTGCCCATGAGCTTGCCGCGCGCGATCGCGATGAACTCGTGGCCATCTTCGCCCAGCAGCGCGATGCCGCCGAAATCCACCCTGCGCACGACCGCCTGCAGCGGCCATGTCTGCTCCGGCGCGCGCGTCTGCTCCGGCGCGTCGTTCAGTTCCACGCTCCCGGTCCGCGAAGGGGCAGGACGATCTTGAAACGCGCGCCCTCTCCGACCTTGCTCTCGACCGTGATGCGGCCGCCGTGATTCTCGACAGTGCGATGGCTCGTGGACAAGCCGAATCCATGGCCGTCAGGCTTGGTCGTGAACATGAACTCGAACATGCGGTTCAGGTGCTCCGGCTTGATCCCCGGGCCACTGTCGGCCACCTCGACCCGCGCGCTCTTGCCAGGCTCATCGAGCTTGGTGCTGACGCTGATGACCTTGGGCTTTTCCTGCGACGCCATGGCGTCGGCAGCATTCACGAAGAGGTTGATGAAGACTCCCTGGATCTGACCGACGTCGCCGCGCAGTTCGGGCAGGGCGGGATCGAGATCCACATCCCACTCCACACTGCGGAAGCGTGATTCGCCCTTCACGAATTCGATCGTGCTCATGAGCAGGGCGTTCAGGTCCATCGGTTCCGCGTTGACCTTGTTGCGAGTGTAGTCCATGAGGCCCTTGGAGAGCACCCCCATGCGCTTGGACTGCTCCAGGATGATCTGCGAGTGCCGCGATGCATTCTCGAACTTCTGCCGCTCGGCATCCTTGATGAGCATCTGTGCGCGGGCCGTGATGGCGACCAGATGGTTGTTCATCTCATGGCCGATACCCGCCGCGAGCTCACCCTTGGCGGCGAAGACGGCGTTGCGCAGGTTCTGCTCCTCCGCCTTCTTGAGCTCGAGGTAGCGGCGGTCCGACTGGTAGATCATGAAGAGCGGCGCATAGAAGAGCAGCACGCCGGGGTAACCGATCGCCGTGTACGAGATGACCATGAGTGGCACCAGCAGGAACGCCGCGGCGTCGACCTCGAGGCGCGCCAGGTAGAGCCAGTCCTCACGGACGACACGCCACCAGCCACGCTCATTCGACGACCACGCCACGGCGAGGGCGACCATGCCGCGGTTCACCGCGTAGTACGCGAGCACCAGGCCGATGAACGGCAGCACCAGCGTGGTCGCAGCCGCGCGGTCGAGCGCCACGCCGCCGGGGCCCGATGGCAACGCCAGCCGGCCGCCGAGCGCCAGGAACGCCGCGCTCGAGAGCCAGGCGGCAACCGAGATCTGCGCGGCATTGAACACCGCGCGGATCCCCGGCTTGCGCTGCACGAACAAGTCGCCGAGCAACGTGCTCGTCATGCTGACCCAGATGCCAGCCGACGATCCGAAGAGCACGATCGCCGAGAGCCCCGCCGTGGACGAGAGACTCACGGTCGAGTCGCCCGCCATGGTGGCGCTCCACATGGTCTCGGAAACGAGACAGATCACGATCCACGCGACCAGATGTCCCCACTGGGTGGCGAACGCCGGCGGCACGTGGGTGCCGAGCAAGGCCAGAGCGGCCACGATCGTGGCCACGAGGAACACGCGAAAGCGCCGACTCATGCGCGCGAGCCTGCCACGGCCGGCGTCACGCCAAGGCCCGGCGCATCCGAAAGCGCGATTCCCCCCTGCTCGCCCGGCGCACCCGCGAAGGGATCGTCGGCGATGAGCCAGTGGCCATCGAGGTCGAGGTAGTCGGCGAGCGGTGCGAGCTGCGCGGCGGCGGAGAGCGCCAGCGAGCTCTCGACCATGGAGCCGAGCATGACCTGCATGCCATGCGCGCGCGCCGCGTGGATCATGCGCAGCGCCTCGCGGATACCGCCGGTCTTCATGAGCTTGAGGTTCACACCGTCGACGCGGCCGGCGAGCCGGGCGATGTCGGCCAGATGGTGGCAGCTCTCGTCGGCGAAGACCGGGATCGGGCTGCGCGCGCGCACGAACGCAAGGCCGTCCAGGTCTTCGCGCGCGACCGGCTGCTCCACGAGCTCGATACGCAGCGGCGCGATCTCGTGCAGCACCCGCACCGCGCTCGCGGCATCCCACGCGGCATTCGCGTCCACCTGGATGCGGCCGTCATAGTGAGCGCGCACGCGACGCAGGTTCTCCACGTCGCCGGGGCCGCCGAGTTTGACCTTGATGGCCGGGAAGGCTTTCACCGTCTCGAGCTTCGCGAGCATCTCGGCCTGCTCGGCCATGCCGAGCGTCACGCACGACACTGGCGTCTGCGCTCGGTCCAGTCCCAGCATCTTCCACACGGGCATGCCGAGTTTCTTGCCCTGCCAGTCGTAGAGCGCCATCTCGAGCGCGGCGTGCGCGGCATCATGTCCGGCGAGGGTGGCCGTGCAGCGAGCGTGAATCGCCTCGAGCGCGAAGGGATCGTCGCCGATCGCAGGCGCCCACGCGTCGAGCGCGACGGCCACCGTCTCGGGCGACTCGCCGTAGTAGCGCGACGGCGCAGCTTCGCCCAGACCCTCGATGCCCTCGTGCGTGAACCTCACGAGCGTGTTGCGCTGGACCGACTTGCCGCCACGTGCGATGCGGAACTCGAAGATCGTGCGCAGCTCGAGCGGTTCATGCCGCACCGGCATCGCGCCTCCGCTCCTCGCAGCGGCGCGCGATCACCTGCGCCAGAGGTTCCGCGTTGAAGCGCACCGGGTCCACGATCGGCAGCCCGGTGAGCTGGTTGGCATGCTCGAGCGCGCGCTTGGCTTCGGTCTCATCGAGGGTGGTCGTGTTCAGTGCCACGCCCAGCACGCGCGCGGGCTGCACCCAGCCAGCCGCACGCTCGTAGTCGCGGATGAGTTCGCTGAGCGACTTGATGCGCGGCGCAGGTCCGGCCTCGCTCACCCGCAGGTGCGTGCGGCCGGCCGCGTGGCAGAGCACCATGGCGTCGGCACACGCGCCGTGCATGAGGCCCAGCGTCACGCCCGAATACGCCGGATGATGGAGCGCGCCCTGGCCCTCGACGATCACCACGTCGGCATCGCGCGCCGCCTCGATCACCAGCTCTTCGGTGAAGCCCGCGACGAAATCGCTCACGACCGCATCGACGGCCACGCCGTGATCGGCGATCAGGATGCCGGTCTGGCCCGTAGCCACGAACTTCGCGCGCAGCCCCATGGCCGTGAGCGCCTGCTTCAGCTCGAGCGACGTGGTCATCTTGCCCACGTTGCAATCGCTGCCAACCGTGAGCAGGACCATCGCGTCGACCGCGGCAGCACGCCGCGACGCGATCGGCCGGCGCGCCGGCGAGCGGCGCACGTCGTGGATCGTGCAGCCCTTGGACGCGGCGAGCGTCGCCAACTCGAGGTCGTCCGCCAGGAACTGATGGAGCCCGGAGAAGATGTCCCAGCCGCGCAGCAGCGCCTCCGCGACCGTCTGCCGCCACGAGGACGGCAGCGTTCCACCCTGCGGCGCGACGCCGATCACCAGGCCATCGGCCTCGAATGCTGCGGCAGCCTCGAGGTTCGCGACCACGGGGATATCGCCGCCCACTCCCACGCACGACCGCGACGTGCGGCCGGCCTTGGTGGAGTCGATGACTGCGACCACTTCCTCGGGCCGGTACCGCAACAGACCGACTGCCGTCTTCGCATCGGACGCGGAGAAGCTTCCCTCCGCCAGCAGCGCCAACCGTCTCGGCTTGCCCAGCATGGATCCCTTCCGCTCAGCGAAGCGACTCGTAGACCCGCACGTACCGCTGGACCATCTCCTCCGCGCTGAACCGCTCGCGCGCGACTCGACGGCCGCGGCGGCCCATGGTCCGGCGCAGCTGCTCGTTCGTGAGCAGTTTCAGCGACGACTCCACGTAACCGGCCACGTTCCCGGGGTCGTGCAAGAACCCGGTGAAGCCATGCTCGACCACCTCCGGGATGCCGCCGGCATTCGAGGCGACGACGGGCACTTCGGCACTCATGGCTTCGAGGGCCACGAGGCCGAAGCTCTCGGAGGAGCTCGGCAATAAGAAGATATCGGCCAACGGGAGCAGCTCCTCCATACAGTCCTGATTGCCCAGGAAGAGGACGTCGCGGTGCACGCCCAGCTCGCGGGCGAGCTGCTCCGCCCCCGCCTTCTCCGGGCCGTCGCCGACCAGGACCAGCTTGGACGGGATGCGGCGGCGGACTTCAGCGAAAGTCTGGATGATCACCGGTATATTCTTGACCGCACGGAAGTTAGACGCGTGCATAAGAACCTTGGTGCCGGGCGCGGCCAGACTCAGGCGACCCCGCCTCCGGGGCGTGAATACGGCGGGGTCGACGAAGTTGTAGATGACCTCGATCGGCTGGGTGGCCCCGAAGGTGGACTCCGCCTTCTCTTTCAGATAGGTGCTCACCGCGGTGATGCGGTCGCTCGATTGCATGCTGA
This sequence comes from Candidatus Eiseniibacteriota bacterium, assembly GCA_025360715.1. Lineage (GTDB taxonomy): Bacteria > Eisenbacteria > RBG-16-71-46 > RBG-16-71-46 > RBG-16-71-46 > CAIXRL01. The sequence continues at coordinate 40,531 of JANYBS010000022.1, forward strand.
ACTGCGTCACGCGGAAGTACGCCGGCTCGGCGCCGATCACCGTGATGTCGGTACCGTGCAGTGTGGTGACCACACTCAGCTGGCGCGGCAGCATGATCTGCTTGGCCAGGTAGGCGCTCGTCGCGAACGGCATCGCGTAGTGCACGTGCAGGACGTCCAGGTGATGGTTCTCAGCGACTTCGACCATCTTGGTCGCGAGCGCCAGGTTCGATGGCGCTTCGTCGAACACCGGGTAGAAGGCCGGCGAGGACTCGTGGAAGTACACGTTCGATTCGAAGCTGCGCAAGCGGAAGGGCAATCGCGAGGCGATGAAGTGCACCTCGTAACCGCGGCGCGCGAGTTCGAGTCCCAGCTCGCTCGCCACGACACCACTGCCGCCGAAGTGCGCGTAGCAGCTGATGCCGATCCGGATCGGCCGGCGCTTGGCGCGGCGTTTGGCAGCAGCGTGCGCCTTGTCTGCGGCCGCCGATGCCTTGGTCGCCTTCTTCTTACCGGCCACGGCCCTCTTCATCTGTCGCCCCTCCGTGCCCCCAGCAGCGCGCGTGGATCGCCCAGCACGATCGGACCGCGAAGGCGGTAAGCTTCGCCATACATCGCTCCCGCCACCGCGCCGAAGACGCGGCCTCGGCCCTCGACCTCGCCCAGGAAGCCTGGCGCCGTCAGGTACGTGCCCGGTCCCGCCGCGGGATCGAGCTGGCTCTTGTGCTCGCGCAGGGCCGCCATGCGCTTCTCCCATACCGCCGACACGTCGACCACCAGGTTGGGGCTCGCCGTGCCGCGATAGAGCGCGTACAGCAGCCGCTCGGGACGCCAGCGCTCGAGCGATGCGGGATAGCGCGCAAGGCCCGACAAGTAGCAGGCGCGTGTCACCAGTTCGGAGGACTCCACGTGATCGGGATGCGGATCGGCGCGGTCGGGCGCGACCACGAGCCGCGGCCGGAAGCGCCGCAGGCATTCGACCACCGCGCGCAGCTGCTCGCGGTCGGTGCGGTCCAGGCCGCCATCGGGCAGCGCGAGCGTGCTGCGATGCGCCACACCCAGTTGCTTCGCCGCGGCCTCGGCCTCGGCGGCGCGTATCTCGACGGTGCCGCGCGTGCCCAGCTCGCCACGCGTGAGATCGATGATGCCGACCGCCATCCCCGAAGCCGCGAGCAGGGCCGCGAGGCCGCCGCTCGTGAGCTCGACATCATCGGGGTGCGAGCCGAAGAACAGTGCCTCGAGTTCCACTCAAGCCTCCAGCAGGAAGTGCTCGTGCACGCCCTCGGCGGTATGGCGGGCATGCTCCGCCGCGAGGACGCAGAGATCGCCGACGACGGCGGAGCCGCGCCGGGCGATCGGATCGAGCGACGCCAGGCGCCGCTCCTGAAGCTTGCCACCCGGCAGTAGCACATAGCGCAGCCGCCGCCACGCGGGATGATCTTTGTCGAGCTTGCCCTTGACCTTGCCGACGAGCCCTTCGTGCAACCGGGAGAACTGGAAGTCCACCTTACCGCGCGCCGACTCCACCATCTGCGGCAGGCTCGGATCGAGCGAGCGCGAGGCATGCGCGAAACGCTCGAGCCCGTCCATGGCCGCCGCGCGCGCCTGCGTGAGCTCTTGCTCGAGCGCGGCAGGAATCTGAAGTGTCGCGACCTCGTTGATCACCGCATCGGTCTGCGCGACCACCCGCCACGCCAGGGCACCGCTCGCCTCAAGGAGCTTGCACGCTTCGGCCGGCATCCACGTGGCACCGAAACGCGGCACCGGCACTGCGGGCTGCACGCCCACGCCTTCGAAGACCTCGCGCAGTTGAGCCAGATAGGCGATCTCGCCGGGCCCGCACGCCATGGCGACCGTCGGAAAGACGCCGTCCTGCACCGCGGGACGCATCGCGACGCTCGGGCTGAGCGTGACGTCCGCGCCATGCGCCAAGGCCTCGGCGGCCGCGATCTTGACGCGCCGGCCGCCCTGCACCTGGAAGACGAACGAATCGAGCGACGCATCGCTGAGCGGATGCTTGCCGCAGAGCGACTCGAGCCGGGCACCCGCCGCCTTGGCCGCAGCCTCGAGCGCGGGCGCGTTCGCCAGGTAGCGATCGAGGATCACGCGCGCGGCCGTGCGGAACTCGGGCAGGCGCGGGTCGACCACGACAAGGCCAGCATCGGCGAAGAGCTGCAGCATGAGCGCGCTCGTCGCCTCGCCCAGGTCGCGCGCGTTCGCGCTGGCGCGCTGCCAAAGCGCGCGCGCGTCGGCCTCGCCGGCCAGACCTGCGTAGAACACCAGGGCCTCTTGCGTGACTGTGGCGACTGCGGCGATCGTGATGTCGCCGACCAAGCCACCGTCGACATGCACGTCACCCGGCAAGTTCACGTCGTGCACGACCGAGTCGACATCCGAGACGCTCACGCCGCGGATCTCATCGAAGTCACTGTCTTCGCCATGCATCCAGTACATCGGTACGCATGGGATCTGCGTGCGCTCGGTGACGACCGTGGCAAGCCCCACGGCGCCCGCGGTCTTGTGCAGGGAGTACAGCGGCCCACCCAGCGGCGCGGGCTGCTGGCCCGTGACTGACGCCACGGCCTCGCCGCGCACGAGGCGCTCGAGGTTGGCGAGCGACGCCGGCGATGCACCCAGGCGCTGGTGGTAGGCAGTCATCGCGCGCGCCAACTCGGCACTCAGCGGCGCCCGCTTGGCCAGCGCAAGCTCGCGCAGGGACTCCGTGTCGCGCCAGGAACGCGCGAAACGCTCACGCGAGAGCACGCCGCCCGAAAGCAGATCGGCGGTGAGCGAGTCTTGCAGCCGGTCGAACGGCGCTTCGGGACTTGGCAGCGCCCGGCCCAGCACCGTGAGGGTGCGTGCGCTCAACACTCGCCCCCGCACTCGGGGAGCGACGAGATGAACGGGCGGCAGAAGGCAGGACGGGAAGGGCGCATGCGGCGAGCATCCTAGAGGGGAGGGCGAAGGGTGGTCAATGACATGCGAGAGAGACAGAAACAGCCCGCCGCGCCCGTAAGCACTGCAGCATGTCTGCGATGCCGCGATGCCGCGCGCGGTGCGGGCCGCGTGACCGCCGCGGCGGTCTCGCGCCTCAGCGCCGGGGACGGCCCGTGCGCGCGGCGAGCGCGGCAGGCGTCAGCGCCGCGACCCGCTCCCACGCTTGGCGTCCGCGCGCCGCAGCGGCGGGCGATGCCTGCGCGAGCCCGCGCTCCAAAGCCGCAGCGACCTGCGTGCGCGTCGCTCCCACGCGCAGCGAGCCGAGCAGGTGGCTGATCAGTTGCCGCTCCCAGCCCAGCGCGGCAAGCGCCGCGACCGTGAGCAACTCGCGCTCGCACGTACCGAGCCCGGCGCGCGCGAGCACGCGGCCGTAGCCATGTTCCACCATGTAGACCGCAAGATCGGGGTGCAATGCCTGCACCGCCGGCAGCAGCTTGGCGTACGCGGGGCCATACACGCGCCGGCACAGTGCTTCGCCGCGCGCACGCCACCTGGCCGGGCCGCCTTCGCGCGTGCGCTTCGCGCGCCCTGGCCAGACTTCGTGCAACACGCGCAGGCTCTCGAGCGCGGCCGGGAAGCCCGCGTAGAGCATGAGCATGAGGGCGCACTCCTGCGCGTGCACGCGGCGGCGCTTGGCGGCGCGGGCGCGCAGCAGGGCGTCGCGTGCGGCGTCTCCGCGTTGCACGGCCATCGCGGCGGTGAAGTCGCACAATGCGGCGAGTCCCGGCGTGAGTGCATGCTTGGCGCGCGGCGCGCGCGGCTCTGGAATCCTTGACGCTCCCATGGTGCTGCCACACTATCGCCCGGCTCCGACGCACTGCAACCGCCACGCACTTCACTGGAGGCGATCCTCGTGTCCACGCCTGCGCCCGATGATGTGACGCGCGCTGCGGGCTCGGCGCTGTGGACATTCCCCGCCGTGCTCGGCAGCGCGTTCCTGGTCGCTTGGGCCGCCGAGGCCGCGCAGTTCTACATCTCGCAAGGGCTGGCGCTCGCGCTGCTGGCGTGGGTGCAGGTGCTGCCGGAATTCGCCGTCGAGGCCGCGATCGCGTGGCATCGGGACGTGCCGCTCATGACCGCGAACTTCACGGGCGCGCTGCGGCTGCTCACTGGCTTGGGCTGGCCGGTGATCTGGATCACCTTCGCATTGGCCCGCCGCGCGCGCGGCGAGAAGGGCTTCTTCGCGCACATCGTGCTCGATGAGGAACACGCGGTCGAGGTGGTCGGACTCACGCCCGCGCTGGTGTACTTCGCGCTCATCATCGCCAAAGGCTCGCTCACACTCGTGGACTCGGGCGTACTGCTGGCGATCTACGGCGCCTATCTGGCGCTGATCAACCGCATCCCGCCGCGCGAGCACGAAGAAGCCGAGGACGCCGGCGCGGTGCCGCGCGCGATCCTCCAGCTGCCCTCCCCCTGGCGAGCCCTGAGCGTGCTCGGCCTCTTCCTGGTCGGCGCGCTGGTGCTTTACTTCGCGGCGCATCCGTTCCTGACCAGCATGATCGGCTTGGCCACGATGTTCGGCGTCTCGCAGTTCGTCTTCGTGCAGTGGGTCGCGCCGTTCCTGAGCGAATTCCCCGAGTTCACGACCACCACCTACTGGGCGCGCAGCCGCGGCAAGGCCGGCATGGCGCTCATGAACATGGCGTCCAGCAACATCAATCAGTGGACGGTGCTCGCGGCGATGATCCCGATCGTGTACTCGCTCTCGCTCGGCCATGCGGCCGCGGTGCCGCTCGCCGCGCACCGCACCGAGCTGTGGCTCACGTTGCTGCAAGGCGCGCTCGGCGTCGTCCTGCTGAGCAACTTCGACTTCCGCGCCTACGAGGCGCTGGGGCTGCTCGCGCTGTGGTTCGCGCAGTTCCTCTTTCCGAACCTGCGCGGCCTGTCCTGCTGGCTCTACGGCGCGTGGCTCGTGCTCGAAGTGGCATCGGTACTCTGGCGCGAAGGCCGCTTGCGCGCGTTCGCGGTATTCCCGCGCCTGTGGCGCGCGCACCCGCCCGCTCGCTAGCGGCGTTCGCGCGGCGCGTGCTAACGTCTTCGCCATGCTCATGCACATGCTACCTCTCGCGGGCGTCCTCACGCCTTTCCAAGCGTTCATCCTGGGAGCGGTCCAGGGCCTGACCGAACTGCTGCCGATCTCGAGCAGCGCGCACCTTTACATCGTGCCCACCGTGCTCGGCTGGCATTACGAGGGCGTCGCCTTCGACGTGGCCTTGCACGGCGGCACGCTCGTGGCGCTCATGATCGCCTTCGGCAAGGACTGGCTGCAGCTGGCCACCGACGTCTTCGCCATGGACACGCGCGTGGCCAAGGCGGCGCGCGACCTGTGGCTCAA
>JANYBS010000026.1 GCA_025360715.1 Candidatus Eiseniibacteriota bacterium
GGCGTAGACGATCCCGTCGCGCGTCCAGGTGACGTAGGCACTTCCAGGACCTGCGGGAATCATCGACGCATCATCGCGCAGCGCCGTCGTGGTGTTGTCGAGCAGATAGCCCGGCGCCGACCACGAGTTGTCGAAGTCGCCGTGGCCGTTCACGTGCTGCGCCTTGACGGCTCCCTCACCCGTGGCATCGTAGCCATCGGCCGCCACGAATGCGCCGCCCAGGCCATCCGACACGACCGAAGTCGGGATGTACGCAAAAGGCGGAAACATCGCCTTACCGTTCACCGGCCAGCCTGGCGCGATGGTCCCGTTCCCCAGCACATGCTGCGCGTGCACGGTGTTGCCCTGCGGACCATTCGGCGTCCACAAGACGAACGCACCGCCACTCGCATCCGGCGCTATGGCCGGGTAGTTCTGCTCGCCTGGCCACACACACACCGGAAGCCCAGCCGAAGGCCAGCCCGGTGCCACCTGCCCCGACGCAGTGATATGAGTGAGGTAGATATCGAGTGAAGCGAGGGATTCGGGCCAGTGAGTGGATATCCCAGTTCGGTCGTCGACCCACGTGCAGAAAAAGCCACCAGCTCCATCCGGGGCCATGCGTACGGCCCCGGCATCCGCCGGAGGCGGCGCAAAAACATATCGACCGCCGCCGAAGCTTGAGTCTACGGTGCCGTCGGGGTTGAAACGAGTGATGAATGAGTTCATCAACGCGTGATTCTGATTCCGGTTGTACTTCACGATCGGCAGCCAGATGCCGCCATCCGGACAGCGCAGGCCCGGATAGAGTATGAAACCTGAGTCCCTTGCGGCGCTCGGAGGAAATATCACCCGCCCCGAGTCCGGCCTGCCCGGCGTGACGGTCCCATCAACTTCCAAGCTGAGCGCTCGAAGCCCGGTGCCAGAAGCAACCAGATCGGTCTCGGTGGGAATCAGCAGGAGATTCCGGCCCGCGATGAGCGGAAACACTTGAACAGCGTAGTTCTTCGTCGCAGTGATCTGGAGCCGCGGCCAGCCCGGCATCACCTGTCCATCCGCCGAGTACCTCGCACACCAGTTGCCGACATCGCCTACAAACGCAGTGATCCCGCCGTCCGCATTAAGGCACGCGCTGACTACTCGGTTGTCCTCGCCCGAGCCATTGCTGAGCGTCACGCCCTCAAGCGGCCACCCGGTTGCCACCGCGCCTGATGAGTTCAGTCTCGTCAGGAGCGCCGAAGGAAACCCATCGGCGAAGATGTAAGCGCCTCCACTAGCGTCGCTGATGAGGTGCGGATACTGCGCATAGGTCGTGTACACCTGCGCACCGTTCAGCGCCCACTGCGCGAGCGCACGCGAGGGCGATATGGTCGCAGCGGTAGCAAGGGCGAATAGAAGACCGAATCGGCGCAGGCGCATATCCATGCAGTAATAGTAGCTAGCCGCACATCCTGGAGGAAAGCGAGTAATGCTCTGCTGCCCGAGCCGAAGGCCGGCTCATTCGACGAGACTGCCTCGCATGCGCGTTGGAAGCCGCCCTTTGGCGGCGGACGAATGATTTCGCCAGGAGCGCACACTATGGCTGTGCTCGCTGGCGGCGGGCTCCCCTACCCCGCCAGCGCCAGTTCCAGCGGTTCGCGGTACTCGCGCAGCAGCGTCTGGCGCAGCGCGGTGTGTTCGGCGCGCATCAGCTGCGGATCCTCCTTGGCCACACCGTGCGCGGCGGCGCGGGCGGCCATCAGGAGTTCTTCGTCGCGCCAGAGGTCGGCGAGCTTCAGCCTTGGCAGGCCGGCCTGGCGCGTGCCCCACATCTCGCCGGGGCCGCGCAGTTCCAGATCCGCCTCCGCCAGCTTGAAGCCGTCTTCGGTGGTGGCGATCACGTCAAGGCGCTTGCGGCCGAGCGCGGTGATGCCGGCGCCGCCGATGAACACGCACACGCTGCGGTGCTCGCCGCGGCCCACTCGGCCACGCAGCTGGTGCAACTGCGTGAGGCCGAATCGCTCGGCGTTCTCGACCACCATCAGCGTGGCATTCGGGATGTCGACGCCGACCTCGATCACGGTGGTCGCCACCAGCACGTGGATCTCACGCTTGGTGAACGCGTCCATGACCGCCTGCTTCTCGTCGCTCTTCATGCGCCCGTGCAGCAGGCCCACCTGGTACGCGCGCAGCAGTGGTTGCGCGCGCAGGCGTTCGAGCTCGCTCTGCGCGGCGCGCAGCTCCATGCGGCCTTCTTCGATCGCCGGCACGACCACGAACGCCTGACGGCCCGCGGCCAGTTCGCGGCTCATGAACTCGACCACCTGCGGAAACTTCGCCTCGTCTGTGACTCGCGTGACCATGCGGCCGCGCCCGGCCGGACGCGCGCGGATCATGCTCACGTCGAGGTCGCCGAACCATGCCAACTGCAGTGTGCGCGGAATCGGCGTCGCGGTGAGCACCAGCACGTGCGGCAGCACGCCCTTCTTGGCCAGCGTCGCGCGCTGCTTCACGCCGAAGCGGTGCTGCTCGTCGACGATCGCGAGCGCGAGCTGCGGCATCTGGAGCTTGTCCTCGAGCAGCGCGTGCGTGCCCACCACCAGCAGCGGCTCGCCCGCGAGAAGTCGCGCCTGCAACAGGCGCCGCGCGGCGGCAGGCGAGGAGCCGGTGATCGACGCCACCTCGATGCCCGCCGGGGTCGCAAAACGCGCGAGCGTCGCGGCATGCTGGCGCGCGAGCACTTCGGTCGGCGCCATGAACGCGACCTGATGGCCCGTCTCGATCGCGTGCGTCGCCGCGAGCAACGCGACGACGGTCTTGCCGCTGCCCACGTCGCCGATCACCAAGCGGTGCATCGGCCGCGGCAGCGACAGATCGCGCGCCACATCCGCCACCGCGGCGTCCTGATCGGCCGTGAGATGGAACGGCAACGTCTCGCGCACGCGGGACTCCAGCGCGCCGCTCGCGGCTATGGCGAGCGCGCGGCCTTCCTCGGTGAGCACCCGGCGACGCAGCTCCATGACCATCTGCAGTTGGAACAGCTCCTCGAACGCCAGGCGCTTGCGCGCCGCGACCCGGGCCGCTTCGTTCTCGGGAAAGTGGATCGCGCGCAGTGCGTCGCCCAGCGCCATCAAGTCATGCGCCGCCGCGACCTCGGGCGGCACGGTATCGGCCACCTGATCGGCGATCGCCTCCAGCGCATGACGCACCGCGCTGCGCATGCCGCGCGCCGTGACGCCCTTCGTGAGCCCGTGCACGGGCACGAGGCGCCCCGCGTGCAGGAGCTGCTCGAGGTCGCCTTCGACCACTTCGAACATGGGGTTGAGCATGCGGCGGTCGAGCGCATCGTACTCGCCACTCACGACCACCTTCGTGCCGGTGCGCAGCGTGCGCGAGAGGAACGACTGGCCGAAGAAGTAACAGCTCAGGATGCCGGTCGCGTCCTTCACGGTGATGGCGAAGTCGCCGCGGCCGCCGCGCGTGCGTAGCGCCGCCGCCTGCGTGACCTCACCGACAACCGTGAGCAGCCCGCCCGGGTGCAGGTCCTTGACCGGGACGAAGCGGCTGGCGTCGAGCCATTCGCGCGGGTAGTGGCGGACCAGGTGCTCGAGCGTCATGATGCCCAGGCGCTCGAAGTTCTGCGCCCGCAGCGGACCCACGCCGGGCAGGAACTGGACGCGGGAGACCGGGTCGAGTATGCGGGGCGCAGGGCGGGACGGGCGAGTCGGCGTGGTCATGGCGCTGCCAGCCTACAACATCGCTCGGGAGCCCAGCACGGGCGCCCCAAGGGCCTCGACGGCCGCCTTGCGCGCGGCCCCGGGCGCTGGTAGTGTCCCCCGCCTTGACTTGGTACCTGCGCTCCGAGACGCCAGCCCCGCTGTGCGGGCGGACGCCCCCCGGACTTGATGCTTCAAGGAGAGAATCATGGCGAAGTGCTTCGTGTGCGGCAAGCTGCGCATGGCCGGCCAGAACGTGAGCCACGCGAACAACGTGACCAAGCGCGTTTTCAACCCGAACCTGCAGAACGTGCGCGCCCTCGTCGATGGCCGCGCGAAGCAGGTGATGGTCTGCACGCGTTGCATCCGTGGCGGCAAGATCACCAAGGCCGTGCGTGGCCGTAAGCCGCACGTCCCCACGCTCTAGCGCCCCAGACGCCCGGAACATGAAAGCGCCCGGCCCACCTCTTGGTAGGCCGGGCGCTTCAGTTGCGCCAACGGGGCCCGCGCTCGCCTAGAGCTCGCGCGAAGTCGTGAGCAGCTCGCGCCACGCCAACTGCTGGCGCGGGAGCGCATCGAGCGGGTCCAGCTCCAACGCATGCGCGAACTCGCCGTCGGCCTCGGTGCCGCGGCCCAGCTTGAGCAGCGCCCAGCCCAGGTCCGCGCGCGCGGCGCCGAACACCGGATTGATCGCCAGCGCCTGGCGTAGCGGCGCTTCGGCGCCCACCGCGTCCCCGAGCATGAGACGCGTGCGGCCCAGCAGGGCGTGCGCATCGGCCCAATTCGGCCGCAGCCGCACCAGTTCGAGCAAGGCGGCTTCGGCGGCTTCGGCGCGGTTCATCTCGAGCAACAGGCTGGCGCGCTCCAGGGCGGCGGCCGCGTACGCCGGCTGCAGTTCGAGCGCCTTGCGATAAGCGCCCTCGGCTTCTTCCAGGCGGCCCTGCGCCCGGCGGACACGGCCCAGCAGCACGTGCAGGTCCGGGTAACCCGGCTGCACCGCCAGCGCCTTGAGCAGCACGCCTTCGGCGCCCTCCAGGTCGCCGGCCTCGCTGAGCAACTGCGCGTCGAGCACGGCGGTGCTGGGCACCTCGCGATCGCGCGAGAGCCCGCGGCGCACCGCGCGCAGGGCATCGTCGTAGCGTCCCACGGCGTGGTAGACGAGCCCGAGCAGGCGCTGCGCGCGCGCGAACTGGCGGTTGAGTTCGACCGCCTTCTCGAGCGGCGCCACAGCGCCGGGCAGGTCGCCCGAGCGAAAGCGCGCCAAGCCCAGCCAGAAGTGCAGGTCGGGATATTGCGGATGAGCCTCGAGCGCCGCTTCCACGTGCGCGCAAGCCGCTGCCGCAGAGCCGCGCTCGAGTTCGGCGCGCGCAGCCAGCAGGCGCGCTTCGAGGTAGCGCGGGTTCAGCTCGAGCGCCACCTTCAGATGCGCGATCGCTTCATCGACCCGCCGGCCCTCGAGCAGCAGCCCGGCCAGGCGCGCGCGGAGATCGGCGTAGCTCGGCTTGTCGACCACGGCGCGCGTGAGTTCGGCGATCGCGGCATCGAGGTCGCCTGCCTGCTGGTGCGCCAGCGCTTGGTCAAGCAGGCGCGAACCGCCGCGCTTCTCGCCGTCCTCGGTGCGCACACCCGGCAGGATCCTTCGCCACTGCTCGCCGGTCCAATCGCGCGCGACCTGCGGCGTGACCCAGTCCGGCGCTTCGTAGCCCAACTCCAGCGCCTCGCCCAGCGCCTGCGCGGAGCGCTCGCGGTCGCCCGCGAGTCCCAAGCACACCGCGAGCAACAGATGGCCTTCGACATAGTGCGGGTGCTCGGCCAGCGCGCGCTCCAGATCGGCGATGGCCTCCGGCAGACGCCCCGAGCGCTCGTAGATGCGCGCGCGGAAATAGCGCAGGTCCGGAAACGTGGGATTCTCTTCGAGCGCTTTGGTGAACTCGCCCTCCGCGCGCGCGAAGTCGCCCGCGTGGAAGAACGCCAAGCCGAGATTCGCTCGTGCTTCCGCCGCGTGCACGCGCGCCAAGCAATGGTCCGGATCGTTGGGATCGTGGACCTCGGCAAGCACGGCCTCGAATGCTTCGGCCGCCCGCGCGAACTCACCGCGATTGAAGTGGAGGATGCCCGCGTTGTAGTGCCGGGTATGCCCCCACTTCATCAGCGAAGAGAGGAAAGCCATGACGTCAGTCCATCTGCTTGCGCAGGAACGTCGGCACCTCGAGCGAACTGCCGTTCGAGTCGCCACGGCCCCAATTGGCGCGGGCCTCGCGGCGCTTCCACGCCGGCTCGTCGTAGCTGCTCAGGTCCTCGGTGTTAGCAACCTTGGCGCGGCTGGGACGTTCGACTGCGCGGATCACCGGCGTGACGTGCCCGAAGCCGGTCGCGACGACCGTGACGATGATCTCGCCATCGAGCGACGGATCGATCACCGCGCCAAAGATCACATTGGCATCTTCGCCCGCGGCCTCCATGACCACGTTCGACGCTTCGTTCACCTCGTGCAGGGCCAGGTCGCGGCCGCCCGTGATATTGAGCAGGATGCCTTCGGCGCCGTGGATCGACACATCTTCGAGCAGCGGGCTCGCGATGGCCTTCTGTGCGGCCTCGATCGCGCGGCCCTCACCCGTGGCGCGGCCCGTGCCCATGAGCGCGTTGCCGCGCACCTGCATGACGCTCTTCACGTCGGCGAAGTCCACATTCACGAGTCCCGCGACGGTGACCAGGTCAGCGATGCCCTTGGTGGCCTTGAGCAGCACGTCGTCGGCCACGCCGAACGCCTCGGTGACCGGCGTGCCGCGCTCGACCACCGTGAGCAGGCGCTCGTTCGGGATGATCAGCAGCGTGTCGACCTCGGCGCGCAACTCGGCCAGGCCTTCTTCCGCCTGACGCATGCGGCGGCGGCCTTCGAAGCCGAAGGGCTTCGTGACCACGCCGACCGTGAGCGCACCCGCCTGCCGCGCGAGCCGCGCCACGACGGGCGCCGCGCCGGTGCCTGTGCCACCACCCATGCCGGCGGTGATGAAGACCATGTCGGAATCATGCAGCGCGTCGGAGAGCGCCTGCTCGTCTTCTTCCGCCGAGCGCCGGCCCTGCGAGGGATCGCCGCCCGAGCCCAGGCCGCGGGTCGTCTGTGCGCCGATCTGGATTCGCGTGGGCGCCAACGACTGCGAGAGCGCCTGCATGTCGGTGTTCGCGGCGATGAATTCCACACCGCGCAATCCGGCGCCGATCATCCGGTTGATGGCGTTTCCGCCGGCCCCACCCACACCTACGACCTTGAGCCGAGCGGCCACCGTGCGATCGATATCGAGTTCGAACATATCTGGCACCTTTCCTTGTGCGGGGTTGGGCGGCCATCCTGGCCACCGTCATCCTACATCTGTCGTTCGGGATCCCTGCGTGAGGGGATCAGAACAGATTCGTGAACCAGCCCCGGATGTCGAAACGGGAACGAGCCTTCGCAGTACTGCTTTCCGACGAGAACATGCCGCTGTGGCCGCCTTCCTGGCGGGCCGCCTGCAGCACGAGACCGACACCCGTGGAGAAGCGCGGGTCGGCGACGTTGGCGGAGAGCCCGCCCAGGCCGCGCGGGATCCCCAGGCGCACCGGCATCTCGAATACCTGCTCGGCGAGTTCCGACACGCCCGGCAGCAGCGAAGTGCCGCCCGTGAGGACGACGCCGCCACCGATGAGCGCGGCGAAATGGTTCTTGCGGACCTCTTTGTTGGCGAGCGCGAAGATCTCTTCCATGCGCGGCTCGATCATCGACGCCAGCACGTGGCGTGAGATCTCGCGGTCCGCGCGGCCGCCCACGCCCGAGACCGGCAGCATCTCCTCGGCGGGCACCAGCGACGCGAGCGCGGAACCATGCGCGATCTTGAGGGCTTCGGCCTTATCGATCGGTGTGCGAAGACCGATGGCGATGTCGCTGGTGACGTTGGCGCCGCCGAACGGGATGATCGCCGTGTGGCGGATCGAGCCTTCGTGGAACACCGCGACGTCGGTCGTGCCGCCGCCGATGTCGAGAAGCACTACGCCCAGGTCGCGCTCGTCGTCATCGAGCACCGCCATCGACGATGCCAGCGGCTCGAGTACGAGATCGTAGACCTTGAGGCCGGAGCGCTGGATCGCGCGGCAGATGTTCTTGGCGCTCGTGACCGCGCCGGTGATGATATGGACCTCGGCTTCGAGCCGCACGCCGCTCATGCCGATGGGATCCTTGATGCCGTCCTGGTCGTCGACGATGAACTCCTGCGGGATCACGTGGATGATCTCGCGGTCCATCGGGATCGCGATCGCCTTGGCCGCTTCGACGACGCGCTCCACGTCGGAGGGCGCGATCTCATTGTCCTTGCGCGAGACGGCGATCACGCCGCGGCTGTTGATGCTGCGGATGTGATCGCCCGCGATGCCGGCGTAGACGCCCTTGACCTCGATGCCGGCCATGCGTTCAGCTTCTTCGACCGATCGCGTGATGCTCGCGACCGCCTTGTCGAGGTCCACCACCACGCCGCGGCGAAGGCCATCGCTTGGCGCGTTCCCGACGCCGACCACGCGCAGTTCTCCCGCGTTGTTCTGGTCCGCGATGATGCAGGAGATCTTGGTTGTGCCGATGTCGAGACCGACGAACGTCCTTGTCGCCTGGGCCACGGGGTTCCCTCCCCTTATGTCGCTCTTGAGTTGTCTCAGCTGGGGCTCTGCGGCCCAGCGGCGATGGCCACCGGTGTCGCAGCGCGCACGATGATCTGTTCCGGGAATCTCACGTCGACCTCTCCGGGCTTCATGCCCTTCTCTGCAAGGTCGGCGAGTGTGGCGCGCAACCCCGTGAGCTGACGCATGCTCGCGGGGAATGCGGGACCGACCACGACGGTCCCGTTCAAGAGCACGATGCGCGTCCTGCGCGGCTCCGAAACGTCGACCTCCGAGACCTGCCCTGCCAGACGAAGTGCATTATCACTCAAGACGGCCATCCATGCGAGCCCTCTCTGCACCGGCGCCGTGCGAACCTGGGTCCCTGCCCGGTAGAAGGAGACGTCGACGCCCGAGAGCATCGGGGCATCGGCCACGCTGCCCGTCTGCAGTGGCGCCAGCAGGACGCCGGCGGAATCCACTTCCCACGTCTCGCCGTGCGATATGAGCAACTGCGGGACACGCTCGGTGACGCGGATGCGGATGCCGCGCAGGCTCGACCGACCCACGTCGGCGGTGGCGACGCGCGGGTCGAGCATCACCCGCTGGCGCACGCGAGAGAGATCGATACCCAGCAGGTCCTGGCCCACGGTCAGCGCGGCGTCCTTGCGGATGCGCTCGGCGTCGAGATAGCGGAAGCCCTCGACGCGCACGTCGGTGAGGATCGCGTAGCGCTGACGCAGACTGCGCCACGGTACGAGCGCCATCGCCGCCGCGAACGCCGCCACACCGGCGATCAGCAGCGCGCGGCGCAGGATGACGGCCGCAAGGCCCGCACCCTCGCCGCCGCGTTCCCCGCGGCGCGCGCCGCGCGGATCGCGCTGCAACGCCCGTCCTTGGTAGTTGCCCATATCGAGCCCTCCTGGCTCATGTGCTGCAGGCCGCGAAGCGTGTCTCTAGGCCGTCACCTTCTCGCGCAGCTTCTCGAGTAGCGCGTCACCCATCTTCCACACGTCACCCGCTCCGAGCGTGATGACGGTATCGCCGGGCTGGACTGCAGCGGCCACTGCTGCGACGGCCTCCGCAGGCGCCGGAGTGTAACTCACATGCCGGCCCCCCTGCGCGGCGGCGGATTCCACGACCGTCGCGCCGGAGATACCCGGCAGCGGCTTCTCGCCCGCCGCGTACACGTCGAGCACCCAGACGAGGTCGGCGTCGTGGAAGCAGCTCCCGAATTCCTCACGCAGCGCAGCGGTGCGCGAATAGCGGTGCGGCTGGAAGAGCACGAGTACCCGCCCACCCAGCGTGCGGGCCGCCGCCAGCGTGGCCGCGACCTCGGTCGGATGGTGACCGTAGTCGTCGATCACGCGCACTCCGCCCACCTCGCCGCGGGTCTCGAACCGCCGCCCGACGCCGCGGAACTCGGCGAGCGCCGCGGCGATGTGTCCGAATCCCACCTCGAGCTCAAGGCCCACCGCGACGGCCGCCAAGGCGTTGAGCACGTTGTGATGCCCGGGCACACTCAGCTCGATGTCGCCGAGCGTGCGGCCCTGCCAGCTCACCGTGAAACGTGAGCCGTGCGGCGTGAGGGTGATGCCGCTCGCCTGCACGGCCGCCTCGGGCCGGGTGCCATACAAGGTCGTGCGCTTCGTGACTTGCGACAGGATCCCACGCACATTCGCGTCATCGGCGCAGAGCACACTCACGCCGTAGAACGGCACTCGGTTCGCGAAGTAGACGAACGCCTGGCGGATCTCGTCCAGGTCCTTGTAGTGATCCAGGTGCTCGCGGTCGATGTTCGTGATGATCGTGACCGCCGGCGCCAATCGCAGGAACGAGCCGTCGCTCTCGTCCGCTTCGGCGACCAGGAAGCGGCCGCGGCCCAACACGGCGTTCGAGCCCACTGCGCGCAGCCGGCCGCCCACCACGATCGTGGGGTCGAGGCCGCCGCGGCTCAGGACCGAAGCCACCATGGAGGTGGTCGTGGTCTTGCCGTGCGAACCGCCGATCGCCACGCCGTACTTCATGCGCATGAGCTCGGCGAGCATGTCGGCGCGCGCGATCACCGGGATCCCGGCGGCGCGGGCGGCGACCATCTCGGGGTTCTCCTGTTGCACCGCGCTCGAATAGACGACGACGTCGGCGCCTTCCACATTCTCGGCGCCGTGGCCGGTGAAGACGCGGCCGCCGGCGTCGAGGATGCGGTCGGTCACGTCGGACGACTTGAGGTCGCTGCCCGAGACCTCGTAACCCAGGTTCAGGAGCACTTCCGCGATGCCGCTCATGCCGCTGCCGCCGATGCCGATCAAGTGGATGCGGTTCGCGCGGCCGTACATACTAGAACCCGCCTCCCTGCGCCGACTCCTCGACGGGTGCGGGCGCGCCCTCGACCCAGCGGATGAGCGACTTGGCGATACGCATCGCCGCATCCGGGCGCGCGAAGAGCCGCGCGTTCGTCGACAGCTTGGACAACGTGGTGCGGTCCGCCAGCAGGTGCGCGACCTCCTTGGCCAGGCGCTCGCCGTTCAGGTCGCCGTCCAGGATCATCACCGCCGCGCCGCGATCGGCAAGGCTCATGGCGTTGTCGACCTGATGGTCGCGCGCCGCGTACGGGTAGGGCACCAGGATCGCCGGCAGTCCGCAGACCGCGATCTCGGCCAGCGTCATGGCGCCGGAGCGGCACACCACCAGGTCGGCGCAGGCGTAGGCCAGATGCATCTGCTTCACGAACGGCTGCACCGTCGCCGGCAGCTGCTCCTTGGCGACGATGTCGCGCACCCGCTCGTAGTCCTCTTTGCCCGTCTGCAGGATGACCTGGACTTCGAAGCGGTCCTTCAGGCGCCGCAGGGCATCGATGGCCGCTTCGTTGATCGTCTTGGCGCCCAGGCTGCCGCCGAAGACGAATACGACCGGCTTGCCGGGCATGAGCTTGAACTCGCGCAACGCCAAGTCACGGTCGCCCGCAAGGATGTGCGCGCGCACGGGATTGCCCGTGACCTTGAGATGGTCGCGGCGTGTGAAGTGCGTGCGCGCCTCGAGGAAGCTCAGATGCACCTCGCTGGCGATCCGCGAAAGCAGGCGGTTCGTCAGGCCCGGGTAGCTGTTCTGCTCCTGCAGCAGCAACGGCCGGCCGAGCAGCCATGCGGCGAACGACACAGGGCCGCTCACATAGCCGCCCGTCCCGAGCACGACCTGCGGGTTCTCGGTCAGGACGATCAGCAACGCCTGCAGGAAGCCGATCGCGTTGACCACCACCGACTCAGGCCAGCGCCACCATTGACGGCGCGGGAAGCCGCGCGTCATGAGGAACCGGATGCGGAAGCCCGCTTCGGGGACCGCGGTCGCCTCGAGACCCTGACGTCCGCCGATGAACACCACCTCGCACTTCGGACGCAGGCGCACCAACTCCTCTGCGACCGCGATGCCAGGGAACACATGTCCGCCGGTGCCACCACCGGCGATGAGAACCTTCATCACGCCTCCCGGGACCAGCGCTGGCGCGTGAGCGCCTCGCTCTGATCATTCATCGCGCTGATCCGGTACAGGATCCCGGCCGCAGCCAGGTTCACGAGCAATGCCGAGCCGCCGTAGGAGACGAACGGCAACGGCAGCCCCGTCGTGGGGGCAAGCCCGGTGGCGACAGCCAGATTGGCTGCCGCATAGAGACCGATCTGCACAGTGATGCCTCCCGCCACAAGGGCGGAGAATGTCTCGGTGCAGCGCGCTGCGACGCGCATGCCCCGCCACAGGAACAATGCGATCACCACGAGTAGGAACGTCGAGCCGATGAAGCCCAGTTCCTCTGCGATGATCGAGAAGATGAAATCCGTGTGTGCTTCGGGGAGGAACATGAGCTTCTGCATGCCCCCTCCCAGGCCACGGCCGAGCAGGCCGCCCGAGCCGATCGCGATCAGCGACTGGTCGAGCTGGTAGCCGTGGCCCCGCGCCTCCAGCGAACCGCTGGTCATGAACGAGGCGAAGGTCTGGACCCGCCGCATCATATACGGATGCGTCAGGAGTGCCACGAATACCGCCCCGGCGCCCGCCCCGACCGGGGCCAGCAGGTATCGCAGGGGCGAACCGCTCAGGAACAGCACCACGAAGCCCGTGATCAGCAGGAGCCCGGCCGAACTCAGGTTCGGCTGCAGCAGGATGAGCCCGGCGACCGCGCCGATGAAGGCCAGCGGCGGCAGCAGGCCCTTGACGAATCCATGTTCTGCGACCGGCCGGCGCTTGAGCCACCAGGCCAGGAACAGCACCGCGGCCAGCCGCGCCAGGTCGGTCGGCTGAAGCGACATGAAGCCCACCCGCAGCCAGCGCGTGGCCCCGTTCGACATATGCCCCAGGCCCACGACCAGCACCAGGAGCAGGCAGGCGCCGCCGAGCAGCCACGGCGTCAGGCGCTCGATGGTCTTGAGCGACACCTTGGTCATGCCGAAGAGCACGGCCATGCCCAGCGCCGTGCGGAAGAGCTGTTGCTTGAGGAAGTAATTCGCATCGCCGTCGTGCTTCACGAATGCGTAGAACGAACCCGATGAATACACCATCACCAGACCGACCATGGTCAGGATCAGGGTCAGCACGATCAGCAGACGATCGCCTCGGTTCACGCTTCTCCCCCTTGCGTTGCCTGGGTTCCGTGGGTTCCGTGAGTGACAACGGACAGCAGCCGGGCGACTTCTTCCTTGAAGCGGCGCCCGCGGTCCTCGTAGTCGGTGAACATATCGAAAGATGCGCAGCCGGGCGACAAGAGCACCACGGCTTCCTCGTCGCGGCTGCGGCCCCGCCGCGCCGCCTCGAATGCCGCGCGCACCGCCTCGGCCAGCGTGGGTGCGCGCACCGCCGGCACATCGCTCCACGCGCGTTGCATCGCATCGGCACCTTCGCCGATCAGCACGAGTTGGCGCACATGCTGCTGCACGAGTGCGTGCAGCGGCGCGAAATCCTGGCCCTTGTCGCGGCCACCGGCGATGAGCACCACCTTCTGCGGAAAGCTCTTCAGCGCCACAGTGAGCGAGTCCGTATTGGTGGCCTTGGAGTCGTTCACGAACCGCACACCCTGCACCTGCCCCGCGCTCTCCAAGCGATGCTCGAGGCCGCCGTAGGTGCGCAGCACATCGCGCATCGCGGCGATCGGCAGCTCGAGCGGCAGCACGGTGGCGAGCGCCGCGAGCACATTGGACACATTGTGCGCGCCGAGCAGCCGCAGCTCGTGTCGCGCGAGCAGTCGTTCGCGGCCGCCGCGCCAGGCGAGCATGAGATCCTCGCCGTCGAGAAAGGCACCTTCGTCCACCGCGCGCTCGCGCGAGAACAGCAGCGGCGTGCCTGCGCCGCTCACGTGCGCCATCACCTCGCGATCATCGGCATTGCGCACGGCCCAATCTTCCGCGCTCTGGCGCGCGAAGAGTCGCGCCTTGGTGGCGGCATAGGCCGCCACGTCGCCGTGACGGTCGAGGTGGTCGCTCGTGAGGTTGAGCCACGTCGCGACGAACGGCTGCAGGCGGTCCACGGTCTCGAGCTGGAACGAACTCACCTCGGCGACCAGCAGGCCCGACGCGCTCACGCTCTCGGCGACTTCGCAGATCGGCCGGCCGATGTTGCCGCACGCCTCGGCCTCGCGGCCGGCAGCGCGCAGCAGCGCCGCCGTGAGGTCGGTGGTCGTGCTCTTGCCGTTCGTTCCCGTGATGCACACGAGCGGCGCGCTCGCGGCCAGGAAGCCCAGCTCGAGTTCGCTCAGCACCGGCAGGCCGCGGCGCGCGGCCTCGACCGCCAGCGGATGGGTGATCGCGATACCCGGGCTCCAGATCACGAAGTCGCGATCTTCGAGCAACCCCACGTCCTCGCGCCCCCATTCGCACGTCGCGATCGCGGCCAGAGCCCGGGCCGGTTCGCTCAGCGCTTCGGCCGCGCGCCGGTCACACACGCGCACGTCCAAGCCGTGGCGCGCGAGCAGCCGCGCGGCGGCGATGCCGCTGCGCGCGGCGCCCACGACCAGCGGGCGCTCGCCCGGAAGCGGATGGCGCGGATCGAAGGTCACTGGAGCTTGAACGTGGAAAGCGA
The DNA here is from genome assembly GCA_025360715.1 of Candidatus Eiseniibacteriota bacterium. Lineage (GTDB taxonomy): Bacteria > Eisenbacteria > RBG-16-71-46 > RBG-16-71-46 > RBG-16-71-46 > CAIXRL01. The sequence goes on from JANYBS010000026.1 coordinate 14,355, forward strand.
GAGCAGCGCCAGCAGCGCGCCGGTGATGTAGAAGCGCAGCACGACCCGCGACTCCGCCCAGCCGAGCAGTTCGAAATGGTGATGCAGCGGTGACATGCGGAACACGCGCTTGCCGGTGAGCTTGAACGAGGCCACCTGGATCATCACCGAGAGCGCCTCGGCCACGAACACTCCGCCGATGATGACCAGCCAGAACTCGCGCTTGATGAGCACTGCGACCACACCAAGCGCCCCGCCCAGCGCGAGCGATCCGGTGTCGCCCATGAACACGTCGGCGGGATGGCAGTTGTACCAGAGGAACCCGAGCGCTGCCCCCAGCACCGCCGCGCAGAACACCGTGAGCTCACCGCTGTACACGAGATGGCTGATATTCAGGTACTGGCTGAATTTAAGATGCCCGCTCACGTAACACATGCCGGCGAGCGCCAGCGCCGCGATGGCGACAAGACCCGATGCCAGACCGTCCAAGCCGTCGGTGAGATTGACGGCGTTCGAAGAACCCGTGATCACCAGGATCACGAACGGCACGAACAGCCAGCCCAGGTCGAGGAAGCGGAATTTCATGAATGGCACGTGGGTGACCGTGGGCGACAGGCCGTGCTCCGGATGCAAGAGGATCGCGAGCCCCACGACCGCACCGATGAAGATCTGACCCGCGAGCTTGTAGCGCCCGAGCAGGCCCTTGGGATGGTTCTTCACCACGCGCAGGTAGTCATCGAGCAGGCCGATGCCGCCGAGCCACACGGTCGTGAGCAGCGCCAGCCACATCTGCCGCGAGTGGAAGTTCCCCCAAAGCAGGCACGGCACCACGATCGACGTCAGAATCAAGATGCCGCCCATGGTCGGCGTTCCCGCTTTTCCATAGTGCGTCTGCGGGCCTTCCTTGCGCACCTTCTGGCCCAATTTGACGCTGCGCAACCAGTCGATCATGCGCGGCCCGAAGATCAGGCTGATGAAGAGCGCGGTCACCGCCGCATATGCCGAACGGAACGTGATGTATCGGAACACGTTCAGGATCGACAGTCCGGGCAGCGTATGAAGTTTGTAGATCCACTCATAGAACATTCAATTCTCCCGCAGTCCGGCCAGCACGTCTTCGAGTGCCGCACCGCGCGAACCCTTGAGCAGCACCACCGTCCCCGGCAGAAGCTGGGCATCCAGCTCAGCGGCCAGCGACGGCTTGTCGGCGAAGATGCGCACACTCACGCGGGCAGCACGCGCACCCTCGGCATAATCCTGGGCGTGTGCGCCGACCGCCCATAGCTCGGCGTCACGCACTTGCGCGCCCGTGTCGCGGTGGAGCTGCGGCGCGGTGGTCCCGAGTTCCAGCATATCCCCGAGAACGGCGATGCGGCGACTCGCGCCCGGCCAGTGGGCAAGCGTACGCAGGGCGGCCTGCGTGGCGTCGGGATTCGCATTGTAGAAGTCCAGAAGCAGCACAGCGCCGCGAAGCGTGCGCACTTCCATGCGGCCGGGCAGCGGCCGGTAGGCCCCGAGTGCCGCCGCGACGGCCGAGGGATCCAGACGATAGTGCTTGGCGACCGCGATCGCCGCGAGGGCGTTCTGCACCTGGTGCGCGCCCACGAGCTGCAGGTGCACCGGCGGGAAGCCGTCCACATGCAGACGCGAGCCTTGTGGCCCCAGGTCCTCCACCTGCGTGGGCCGGACCTCCGCGTTCGCGCCCAGACCATACGTGATCACCCGCGCCTTGGCGCCCTTCACCGCCGCGAGCAACCGCGGCGAGTCCGCACCCACGAACGCCGGCTGTCCGCTCGTGAGCGCATGCACGAGCGATGCCTTCTCGGCCGCGATCGCTTCGAGTGTGCCCAGGCTCTCGAGGTGCGCGGATCCCGCATTCGTCACGATCACGCCGACAGGCTTGGCGATCTTCGCCAGCGCCGCGATCTCGCCCGCGTTGCTCATGCCCATCTCGACAATGGCCACCTCATGCTCCGGCCGCAACGCCAGCAACGTCAGGGGCACACCCCAGTGGTTGTTCAGGTTGCCCTGCGTGCGCAGCGTCGGCGCTGCGGTCGCGAACGCCGCGGCGACCAGTTCCTTCGTGGTCGTCTTGCCCGCGCTGCCGGTGATGCCCAGCAGCAGCCCCGGCCAGAGATCGCGCAGCTTGGTCGCCAGTTGCTGCAACGCGGCCGTCACGTCGTTCACGAGCACGAGCGGGCCGAGCTCATGCTGCTCGATCAGCGGATGCACCTCGCGCAAGCACAGAGCGGCGCCGGCGCCGCGCGCGAAGGCTTCGTCCAGATAGGCGTGGCCATCGACCTGCGAACCGGGCAACGGCACGAACAACATGCCGGGCTCGATCCTGCGCGTGTCGATGCTCGCGCCGGTGATGCCGCTCCTGAGCAGCGCCTCGCGCGCGCCCGGGTCGACCGGTACCTTGCGCACGACGAGGTCGCCATTCGCCCACTGTGCCAACTGCACCAGGTTGATGAGCGGATGCTCGAGCAGGCTCACGCCACACCTCCCGCGAGCAGTTCGCGCACGACGGCCCGATCGTCGAACGGCAGTACCAGCGCGCCGATCGTCTGCGTGTCCTCGTGGCCCTTGCCCGCGACCAGCACCACGTCGCCGGCATGCGCAGCCGCGAGCGCCGCGGCGATCGCCTCACGCCGATCGAGGATCACCGTGAGCGTACCTGCCGGTGCGCCGGCGACGATCTCGTCGGCGATCGCCTGCGGCGCTTCGCTGCGCGGATTGTCGTTCGTGACCCACGCGCGGTCGGCCATACGCGCGGCGATGCCGCCCATGAGCGGGCGCTTGCCGCGGTCGCGGTCGCCGCCGCAGCCGAAGACCAGCAGCAGCCGCCCCGGCGCGTGTTCGCGGCACGCCGCCAGCGCGCGCTCGAGCGCATCGGGCGTGTGCGCGTAGTCCACGGCCACGGTGAAGCCCGCGGCCCCGTCGATGCGCTCGAGCCGCCCGGGCACGCCGCTGCAGCTCGCCAGCCCGCGGGCCACCACCTCTGCCGAGATCCCCAGCGCGCGCGCCCCCCCCCAGGCGCCGGCCGCGTTCCACGCGTTGTAGCGCCCGAGCAACGGCAGCGTGAACGCGTAGGCCTGCCCCGCTTCTTCGAACCGCACCGCCATGCCGCCGGCGACCGGTGCGGCCGCCGCGATGCGCACGTCGCAGCGCGCGGCCTCGCCAAAGCGCAGCACGCGGCGATGCGCGTGCGAAGCGGCGGCAGCGATCGCATCGGCGGCGGGGTCATCGCCATTCACCACCGCGACGGCTGGCTTCTCGGTGCCGCCGTTTCGGCCATCGAAGAGCATGGCTTTCGCGTCAAGGTACGCGGCCATGGTGCCGTGATAATCCAAGTGGTCCTGCGTGAGGTTCGTGAACACGCACGCGTCGCACGCCAGCCCCCAGGTGCGGCGCTGCGCGAGCGCGTGGCTGCTGGCTTCCATGGCCACTGCGGCCACGCCGCGCCCGCGCATCTCGGCGAGCAGGCTCTGCAACTGCGGCGCCTCGGGCGTGGTGAATGCGCTCGCGCGCGATTCGCCGGCGAGGCGCACTCCCGTCGTGCCGATCACCCCGGCCGCGAGGCCAGCCGCGCGGAAGATGCTCTCGAGCAGGTACGTGGTGGTGGTCTTGCCATTGGTGCCGGTCACCGCGACGACCTTGAGCGCGCGCGAGGGATGGCCGTACAAACGATTGGCGGCCTGCGCGAGCGCCAATCGGGCATCGGCGACCTGCACGTGCGTGGCGCCCTCGACGCGCGCGCCCGGCGCGGTGACCACGGCCGCGGCGCCGGCGGCGACCGCAGCGGCGGCAAAGCGCGCGCCGTCGGCGTGCACGCCCTGCAGCGCGAAGAACACATCGCCCGCGCCGGCGCAGCGCGAGTCGAGCGCCAGAGCGCGCACCGGCATTCCCGTCTCCCCGGTGACCACGGCCCCTTCCACCTCCACGAGCAACTCTTGCAGCGTCACGGCCGGTGCTTCATCGCCGAAGCGGCCGCCGCATCCGTGGACGCATGGGTGCGCGCCGCAGCATCGGGGAGCGCACACCACAGGCGCACGCTGCCGGGAATCGGCAGCGGCGTCCCGGCAGGCGGCTCCTGATGCACGACGAGGCCCTGCCCCTCGATGCGGGCGGTCACCTGACGAAGTCCGAGCTGCCGCATGGCCTCGCGCACCGTGAGGCCGGCGAGCGCCGGGAGATGGCGGCCCAGCGAGTCCTGCGGCGGCGAAAGCGATGCAAGGATCGGCGCGCCGCGCTCCAGCGGCTGGCCCGCGGCCGGCACCTGCGCAAGCACGCGCGGGCCTGAGCCGTCGAAATGGATGTTCAAGCCATACTCGCGCGCGCGACGTTCCGCCTCGACGGGCGGCAGCAGACGCAGGTCGGGTGCGGTCACGTTCGGCAGCGCCGGCGGCTTCGCCGCGATCACGCCTTGCGTGTGGCCGAGAACACTCTCGCGCTGGCGCAGCAGGTCGAGCATGACCTCGCGGAACACCGGCGCCGCCACCTGGCCGCCGTAGTACGAACTGCCGCGCGGCTCATCGATCACCACGACGCCGACGATACGCGGGTCATCGGCTGGTGCCATCCCGGCGAACGACGCCATGTACATGCCCGTGCCGTAGCCATGCGTGCGCGGATCGTACTTCTGCGCGGTGCCGGTCTTGCCGGCGATCCGCAGCGTGCTCAGGCGCGCGGCGGTCGCCGTGCCGCTATCGACGACGGCGCACAGCATGCTGCGCAGTTCGGCGACCGTGGCGTCACTGAATACACGGCGCACGGACGACGGCGTGCCGAGCGTGATCCGCTTGCCGTCGGGGCCGCGTTCCTCGCGCACGAGCATCGGCCGCATGAGCACGCCACCGTTCGCGATCGCGCCGTACGCGAGCGCGAGCTGCAGCGGCGTCACGGCGACCTCCTGCCCGATCGCGATCGTGGGCGTGGAACGTGGTTGCCACGCCGAGACCGGCCGCAGATGCCCCGAGGTCTCGCCCGGGAACTCGATGCCCGTCAGGCTGCCGAAGCCCAGCGAAGTGGCATAGCGATAGAGCCGCTCGGCACCCAGGCGGATGCCGAGCTTGCCGCAGACGATATTGCTCGAGTTCTGGATGGCGCCGAAGAACGTGTAGCCCGGATGCGCATGCGAGTCCTTGATGAAGACGCCCGGAAGCAACTCGGCGCGGCCGCTGGCGGCTGCGACGAAGTATTCGTCGGGGCGTGCCAAGCGCTCCTCGAGCGTGGCACCGGCCACGACCACCTTGAATGTGGAGCCCGGCTCGTACTGGTCGGTGAACGTCCAGTTCTTCGCAAGGCCCGCCGGCAGGTGCGGCACACACGCCGCCGCCAGGATCTCGCCCGTGGCCGGATCCAGGAACAGCGCGAAGCCGCGCTTGGCGTGGAGCGAATCGACCGCGCGCGCCAGGTGCTGCTCGGTGATGGCTTGGAGATCCGCATCGAGCGTGAGCGTGAGCGAGGCGCCATCGCGCGCCGGGCGGCCGTCGGCGCCTGGCAGCGTGAGCAGGCGCGATGCGCCCGCGCGGATCTGCGTGATCCAACCCGAACGGCCGCTCAGCTCGCTGTCGTACTGGTATTCCAGTCCATCGACGCCCAGGTTGTCGGGGTTCGTGCGCCCCAGGATCTCGGCGGCCGCCTCGTTCAGGCGGTAGTCACGCTTGGTGTCGTCCTCCACGACAACGCCGCTCAGCTTGAGCGCGCGGATGGCCTCGCCCGTCTCCGGCGGCACCTCGCGCGAGAGGAACGCATAGCCCGTGATGCTCTCGAGCTTGCGGCGCAGGACCGCTGGCTTCTCGCCCAGCAGCGGCGCCAGCAGCGTCGCGGCTTCGCTCACGCTCCCCAGCTGCGGGCGGTACACCGCGACCTCGCAGATCTGCAGGTCGCGCGCGAGCACGACCCCGTTGCGGTCGAGGAGCTCACCGCGGCGCGGCACGAGCTTGTGACGCTGCTGCTGGTTCTGCGCAGCCCGCTCGGTGAAGTGCTTGTGCAGCGCGATCTGCAGCCACGCCACCCGTACCCACAAGCAAGCCAGTATCAAGAAAAGACCGGCCGCGGCCACCAGCACCCGACTCTTGCGCATGTCCCTGTGGGCCAAGTTCCCTCCATGGAACGGCGGTTCACGCAAACCGCCGGCCTCACTCGCGCGGTGCGGTGTCGCGGCCGGTCACTACACTTCCGGACGCCCCCGTTACGACGACCGGATCACTTCACGAGGCGGCCTCGTGCCTGGGCATCGGGCACGAGTGACGCCATTGCTCTTCCTGCGAAAGCGAACATCCCGCCGGCGGCAACGGCCTCGAGGCGCGAATCCGCGGGCTCTAGATAAGCTTCGGGCAACGACACGATGCGGCCCGGGTCGCCGGGGCGCAGCCCCAGTTCCGAAGCCACCGGTCCCAGCTGCGAGCGGCTCGTCGACTTGTCGAGCTCCGCGCGCGACCAGCCCAGTGCCGCCTGCGCCTGATTGCGCGCGCCCGTGGCGTGATAGATCTCGACGGAGAGGCCGGCAACCGTGCTGCTCTGCCAGACCTCCGTGAGGAGCACCGCCACGACGAGCAGGGCGCCGAGCACCCAGTCGTAGCGGAGACTGCGCGATTCGTGGACGCGCCACGAGGGAACCGATCGACGCCAGCCCTGGGTCATCGTGCCTTCCTCCGGAATGCCCTGAGACGCGCGCTGCGCGCCCGGGGGTTCGAGTGCTGCTCCTCCGCCGAGGGAACCACCACCTTCTTCGTCAACTCCTGCCACGGCGATACGTCACCGTCGTCCGTGAGCGCCGGCAAGCGGCGCGAGATCACCGGCGCGCTGCTGCGAAGCGCATGCTTCACCCGCCGGTCCTCACCGCTGTGGTACGCCAGCGTCACGACGACGCCGCCGTCCCCCATGACACCGGGCAGCCATTCGAGCGCTCCTTCGATGTCTGCCATCTCATCGTTCACCCAGATACGCAGCGCTTGAAAGACCGGCGCCAGCTTCTTCGGGCCTGCCTCACCGAGGACGCGCCCACACACCGCAGCGAGCTGCCGCGTGGTGGCGAGCTGCCCCGTCTGAGCGGCCTCGACGATCGCGCGCGCAAGCCGCGCGCTGCCGGCGAGATCGCCATATTCCTTCAGCACGATGGCCAGCTCGGACACATCCGTGTGTGCAAGTCGCTGGATCAGCGTCTCACCCCGCATGCGGTCCATGCGCAGGTCGAGCGGACCATCCATCATGAAACTCATCCCCCGGGTGGGATCGTCGATCTGCGCCGACGACAACCCGAAATCGAACAACGCGCCCGTGAAGGGCTCACCCCCAGCCATCAAGGCGTGGGCCGCCGGGATCTCCCGGAACGTCCCGTGCGTGAACATCACGCGCTCACCGAACCGCGCGAGGCGTTCACGCGCGAAGGCAAGGGATCCCCCATCGCGGTCGGAGCCGAGCAGCCGCGCGCCCGGTTCGGCGAGCAGCACCGCTTCGGCGTGACCGCCATCCCCGAGCGTGGCGTCCAGGTAGAGCCCCGCGCCCCCGAGCAGGAAACCCATCGTCTCGCGGACGAGCACCGGGTCATGACGCGGTCCCAAGCCGGGGTCCATCGAAGGTGCGCGGCACATTCACGAGCGCCGCTGCGTCGGTGCAGCCGCGCAGATGGGCATCACAGCCCGCCAGGCGGAACAGGTCACGCAGGTAATGGCTCAGGCCGCAGAGCAGGTAGGAGCCCGTGCGCGTCTCGAAGCGCGCGAGCGCGTCGACGAGGCGCGGCACCATGCGGTAGTCGATGTGCCGCAGCTGCGAGCAGTCCACGAGCAGCAGATCGATACCGCGCGAGGCCAGGTCCTCGAGGGCGCGCTCGATGCCGCGCTCCGCCGAGAGGTCCACCCAGCCACGCAGCGCGATCGTCGCCACGCGCCCGGTCGACTGCTCGTGCAGCTCGATGCGCGCAGCAGCGCCGTGGCGACCGCGAGTGAACTGGAGGTTCACTGCCATCGAAGGCTGCGAGCTGTGCATGTCCACCGGCGCCACCATCACATGTCTCCCAGGACTTCTTCTGCGAGTGCATCGAGTTGATCCTGCACCGGCGCCACGACTGCGGCGAAGCGGCTCGGCTCCCAGATCTCGATGCGGCCGACTTGGCCGTGCAGGATGGCATCCTTGCCAAGACCTGCACGGCTCATCAGTGACGGCGGGATCGAGATGCGTCCCTGCTTATCCACCGTCACCTTGCTTGCGCCCACGAGGAATGCACGTGCGAACTGCCGCTGCTTCTGCGGACCCGTCGACATCTTCCGCAGCTTCTCCTCGAGGTGTTTCCAGTCCTCCTCCGCGTACAGCCACAGGCAGCCATCGAGGCCACCCAGGAGAACGAATGTGTTCAGGGGATTCTTGCGACCAGGCACAGCCCGCATCGACGCCGGGACCACGAGTCGGCCCTTGTCGTCGATCGAGTAGTTCTCAGTGCCGTAGAAGGTCGCCATCGTGATGCCTTCGCGTGATCGCCGTGACTACCATCAACACCCAGGTCTCCCCCTACTTCCCCAAAAATCCCCACCGCGCTGCACAATAGGTTCTGGGCTCGCTGCTTCGCAAGACAAAATCCGCTTGACCTACAGAAAAAAATGCGCCCTGCACGCGTGTGCAGGGCGCATGAACAGCGGACCTCGGTCAGCGTTCGGCGCGCAACGAGTCGTATGCGGCCCAATCCACGCGGTAGAACGAGTAGACCACGGCGCCGGGCCGGGCGATGCCCAGGTTGGGCACCGAGGCGTGGCCCAGTGGGATCAGCGCGGCGCCGTAGCGGCTGCGCTCCGAGAGCTCGTAGGGCCGCAGCGCACGATCCACAAGAAAGTCCGGACGTCCCACGGCGACGAAGGAGAAGTTCGCGGCGATGTCCTCGGGCTGCTCCTTGTGCAGCAGCGGCACCATCTCGGGTGTGACCAAGCCGGCCAGGTCGAGCACCTTGCGCTGGCTGTAGAAGCCCAGCGCGCCGATGTCCGGCGCCGCGATCGTGACGCCCGGCGCCGTATGACCAGCGAACCACTTACCCCAAGGGATCAGGCTCTGGTCGAGACCCGCAGTGAACGAACGCACCTGCGGAATCACCTTGGCGCGATAGACCACGATGTTCTGGAAGAGCGCGAGCGCCGACAGCGCCGCGCCGAGCAACAACGCGCCGCGGCGCGAGGTCTCGGTCGGCGCCTCACCCACCCACCAGCGCTCGACCGCGCGCCACGAAAGCCACGCGACGATCGGCATGAGCGGCAAGAGGTAGCGCGAGAGCACCGGCACGCCGCGCATCGTGTACAGCACCGGCACGGACGCGACCCACACCCACGGCAGCAACCGCTGAGCCTGCCAGTGGCGCGGCCACAGGCGCTTGCCGCCAAAGATCATCGCCGCCACGAGCGCGCCGGCGAGCGCGGCATCGGTGGCGCCGATCACGCCCGCTTGCCTGAGCAGGTTCTCGCGCAGGTACTCGAGCCCAAGGCCACCCGCGGTCTTCGCCGCCAGCGTGTTCGGCCAGAAGGTGCCGAAGTAGAGCCGCGCGAACAACAGCCAGCCACCATAGATGAGCGTGGGCGGCAGCGCGCCGGCGATCAGCCGCCGCACGCCGTCGCGCGAGTCCGTGTCGATGACGAGGAACACGCCCCAGAGCACAAGCAGGAACACCGCCTCGGGCCGCGTGAGTGCCGCGAGCGCCCACAGCGCGCCTGTGCGCACCGGGCGCGAACCCCACTGCTTGCCTTCGGTGAACGCCACGAAGCCGGCCAGAACCAGCGCCACCGCGAGCGGCGTCTCCATGCCCGAGAGCGACCAGCGGATCATCCACGCGTGACCGGCCCACGTGACCGTGGCGAGCGCGCGCATCTCCGGAGTGCGCAGGTTGCGGCGCATGAGCTGCAGGAACAGCACCACGGACCACAGCGTCGCGATCAAGCCCAGCATTCGCGCCGTGAAGATGCCGTCGAGTCCCACCGCGATGCCGTCGGCGATCAGCGCCACCCACAGCGGACTTGTGCTGCCATACACATGCTCGCCCGGATTGAACGCGAAGCCCTGCCCGTGCGCCAGATGCCGCGCATACTGCAGATGGATGAACGTATCGTCGGTGAGATAGCCACGCACCGGCCACATGAGCAGCAACGCGAGTCCGAGCCCCACCCACAGGCCCAGCTTCTCGATGCGCGTCATGGGGCCGTTCTCGTTCAGGATCACGCAGCGCCTCCGGTCGTGCCGATCAGGCGATCGAGGAGTCCCGCAAGCCGCGCCGCAAGGCGCGGCCGGGCGTACTCCTCGAGCCATTCGGGACGCGCATCCGGCACGCGCCCGTGTTCTTTCCATGTCGTGTACCGCGTTTCGAGTTCGCGCGCCAGTGCGTCGCGGTCGCCGGGCGCCAGCACGCAGCCTTTCGCGCGCGTGATCAACCTCGCCACTTCGTCGCTCGCGGGCAGCAGCGCCACCACGGGTCGGCCGCTGTCGAGGTACTCGTAGGTCTTGCCCGGCACCATCGCCGCGAAGCCATCGCCGTGCGGCTTCCACAACATGAGCACGTCGGCCGCGCGCTGCAGGGCGCGCGAGTCCGCGTGGATGCGCGCGCCCAGGAATCGCACGATGCCGGTCAGCCCCAGTGCCTCGGCGCGGTCGGCCAGATCCATGTCGTAGGGCCCCGCCAGGTCCACGCGCAGCCGGCGTCGCGCCTCGGGCAGTCGCGCGAGCACCTCGTGCACCGCTTCCAGCAGCGTGCCCAGGTCCTCCATGAGCGCGAGCGTGCCGGTGAACACGATGCGGAATGGCTCGGGCGCTGCGAGTAAGATCCCCGGCGCGGCCGGCACGGGATGGGAAGCCGGCGACGACACCTGCTCCGGCTCGTACCCATTCGGCAGATGTTCCGTGCGCCGCACTTTGGCGCCACTCTCGCGGCCCAGCGCATCGAGGTGCGCGCGCGACGCCGTGAGCACCAGGTCGGCGCGCTCCAGCACGCGCTTCTCCATGGCCGCCTGCCGCGCGCGATGCCACGACGTGGGCGGCGTGCGCCAGTGCAGGCCCACCCATGGGTCACGAAAGTCGGCGATGAATGGCAGGCGCTCACGGGATTCGTCTGGCAGGTGCACCCGGCCTCCGGCCGTGTGTGCTTCACGGAGAGAATCGGAGCGTTCCAGGGCCTCCAGTGCCGCGAGATGCGCCGAGTCCGGCGGCGATGTGGAGAGCACCGCGTCGATGTCGCCGCGCGCGATGCGCTCACGCGCCACCTTCGCCGCGCGATTGGACCAGCCCACATACGGATCGGGCAGCAGCCACCAGTCGGCAAGCGCGCGCAACCCGGCGAACGTGCTGCCGCGGCGCTTCCCTTGCGCTTCCTCGGGACGCACGCGCAGCCACGCGGCGAGCGGACTCGCGCCGCTCACACGGATCACTTCGGTCCCGGCGGGTACGCGAGCGAGAAGGGACTCGTCGCGCACCCAATAGTCGCGTTCGCCCGCACAGATCACGGTGCAATCCCAGCCATGCTCGGGCAGGCGTTGCACGAACGACAACACGCGGTGCACGCCGCCGCCTGCCAATGGCGGGAAGAAATGCGCGAGCAGCAGCAGGCGGTGGCGCTTCATGACGGCCGCCCGTGCGTGCTGAGCGGTTGCCCCGCAACCAACTGCTCGAACATCTCCTCGATCTGCCGCATGTTCTGCAGCCAGTCGCCGCGTGCCGCGATCACTGCGGCATTGTGCGCACGCGCGCGCGCGCGCCACGCATCGCCGTCGAGCGCCGTCTCGAGCGCGCGGCTCAGCGCTGCGTCATCGCCGACCGGGAAGCAGCGCGCACCCTCGCCGTCTTGCACCCACTCGCGATTGCCTTCGAGGTCGCTCACCACGGGAACCGCGCCCGCCGCCATGCTCTCGAGCAGCGAGACCGACGTGGAGTCGCTCTGCGAGGCCGACAGCATGACCTCGGCGCGGCCGAGCCACTGCGCCATCTCTTGCGGCGTAAGCCGTCCCACGAACCGGTAGCGCCCGGCAGGCAGCAGTCTCGCCGCCAGTGCCTCGTGCTGCGCGCGCAACGAGCCCTCGCCCGCCAGCGCGAGGAACACCTCGGGCCGCGCGGCCATCACGCGCGCGACGCCGCGCAGGATCACGGGAATGTCGTACACGCTCTCGTGCATGCGCGTGCTCAACAGCAGACCGTGTTCGCGTGCACCGGGAACGAAGCGGCTGCGATCGACGCCCCAGGGAATCGCGCGCACGACGTCGCGCGGCGCGCCCAGTTCCAGAGCAGCAGCAGCAAGGTTGTCACTGTCGGCCAGCACGAGATCGGCGCGTTGCATCACCCACTTCGCGCGGGCGCGCTGGAAGGCGTCACGCTTGCCGGCGATGAGCAAGTCGCTGCCCCATGCGGTCACGCATAGCGGACGCCGCCCGCAGAGCACTCCCATCACGCCGTAGTTGGGCACGTAGTGGGCATCGATCAACTGCGGACGAAAGTCCGCCAGGGCATGCTGCAGCGCGCCGACCGCGAGCGGATAGCGCAGCGCGCCGGGCAGCGGCGCCGCGGGCAGGATGTGCGCATCGAAGCCCGGCGCTGCCGGCTCGAGCGAGTACACGCGCACGTCGTGACCGCGCTTGCGCAGGTGTTCCACCCAGCGCACGGTGTGGATGACCGCGGCGTTCGAGAGGGTCGCGATCCTCACGCGCGCTCGCCTTGCGGGCGGCGCGCGCGCGCATAGCGCTGCAACTTCGCCAGCATCCGCGCATGCGCAGGCGCATAGCGGTCATCGAGCCAGCGCACCGCGAAGCGTTCGCCGCGCGCGCCGAGCGCATGCTTGAAGGTGGCGACAAGCGACAAGCCGGTGCTCGCGCCCAGGTCCACGCGCATGCGGCCATGTGCCGCCGCCCATTCGATGATCTGCCATAGCAGCAGCGTGAACGCCTGCCGGCGGCGGCCATCGGGGTGCGTGCCGCTCCACCACACGAACAGGTCGTGCGGGCCATCGATCGCGAGCGCCGAGGAGAGCACGCCCTGTGTGTCGCGCAATGTGAAGAGCCGCGCGAGCGGGCCGTCGGGCGCGTCCGCAAGCAGGCGGCGAGAGAGTTCCAGCGGCAGCGGCCGGTGACCGCCCCACGCGCGGCTCTGCGTCACGTGCAGCGCATACGCGGCCTCGAGCGCGGCAGGTTCCTCGGAAAACGCGAGCCGCTGCCGCCGCGCATGCGCGAGCGCCTGGCGGTGCTTGCGCTCCATGCGCTTGAGCGCGCCTTCAGGGCCGCCCTGCAGGTCCACCACCGCGGACTCGAACCAGCGCGACTCACCGGCGATCGCAGCGAGCGCGTCCTCGCTCACGACGGGCCCGCCCGCGCGGTGCAGCGACCACTCGCCGCCGACGATGCCCTCTTGGCGCGCCAGCGCATCGAAGGCGCGCGCGACGGCCAGATCCACCTCGGCGTGGCGTCCCGGCAGTGCGACCGGCGCCGCGGGCAGCAACATGGGTAGCGCATGCAGCCAGCGGAATCCCGCGCGCTGCTCGATCACCAATGCGGCGCCGCCGATGGTCCGGCCCTGCTCCTCGACCACCACCACACGGCTCTCGAGCGCCGCGCTCGCCGAAGTGAACGCCGCCCACACACCGGGGCGGTGCGCTCCGCCCGCAGCGGGATCGGCGGCCAGCAACTCGCCCCAATCCCGTGGTGCGCGCTCGACCACGTGCGTGTGGATACCGGGTGCGGCCGGCCTCATGATCCGCTTGCTGCGCGCGGGTGGTCCGCCCGCGCCCCGGGCGTGCGAGGCCAGCTCGGAGCGCCCAAGATCAGTGCAGGACCACGACCCGGGCGGCGCCTTCACGACCGCCGCCGTGCGCGTGAACGAAATAGATGCCCGGGCGGACCCGCTCGCCATTCAAGTCATAACCATCCCAGACCACGCGGTCGTTCGCGTCAGCGACAAACCGCCGCAGAACGCGGCCGTTCAGGTCCAGGATCTCCCCTTGGTACGCGGTGGTGTTGCCCGACAGCCGCAGCTCGAACCCGATGCCGGTCTGCGTGACCGGGTTCGGATAGATCTTGATCCGCAGCGCAGCCGGACGCGGTGCCGGCGGCGGCGTGTAGTTCGGGTCGTAGCGGTTCATGCCCGCCGCGGTTCCTATCCAGACGACGCCGCTGACGGGATCGACGGAGATCGCGCGCACCTCGTTGTCGGCGAGCGGCGAGTTGTCCGCCTTGAAGTCCACGAACGGCTTGCCCGGCGAGAACACGCGCACGCCGTCGACCGAGCCGACATAGACGCTGCCGTCGGGCCCCACCGCAAGTGGATGCACCGCGCCGCGCGGAGCGGGGCCGGCTGCGAGAGGCAGACTCGACTGCACACTGCGCGTGGTGCCGCGCAGGCGCAACAGGCTGCTCGTGGTGAGCACCCAGATCGAATCGCCGCGCGCCACGATGCCGAAGATGTCGAGATTGCTCGTGGCCTGCACGACCGAGAACATGCCCGCGTGCGCCAAGTGATCGCCCGTGAGTTGCGCGACCGCGACTCCCGTGCCTGGGAAACCCGCCCACAACGACGCACCCGATGCGCTCACCTGCACGGCGAGCGCGCGCACCTGATTGTCGGGGATCCCGGAGTTGGTGGTCTTATACGTCTCGATCAGCGCGCCAGCCGTATCGTACACCGCGATGCCCACCGGCGGACGGCCGCCGCGATCGGGCGTGTCGGCGCCGATGAACACATAGCCGCTGCTGTCGACACAACTCGACCAGCCGAGCGTGTACAGCGAGAGCGTATCGCTGGAGCCCGGAGACACGACCAGATGGTCGAAGTGCGGCGGGACCACGGAGTCGTCAAAGCGCTCCACGGCGAAGTCCCAGTTCGTGACCCACTTGCGGCCGCGGCGATCGCGCTGCAGCGCGAACGCAAAGGAGGAATTGATGAACGTCGTGTCCTGGGAAGCGCCGGCGCTGACAGGCAGCCAGTTGCGCCACTGCGTGCCGTCGAAGCGGCTCACGCCTTCGCCGAAGGTGCAGACATATACACGCGAGCCATCGGCGAGGATGTTCTGCACGCTGTTGCCTGCCGGCGCCGGCGGAAAGCGCCGGGGCCATGCAGCGGCGAAATCCTGCTCCCACAGCGCGCCGCCTGCGAAGCCGAACGCGTGATTCGCCGCATCGACCGTGACCTCGGAGCCACCATCGTCGGTCCCGTCGGCGACCGGCGCGCCGCCGACCTGCGCCCACAGGTTCGTGACCCACTCGAACGTGCCGGAGCTTGAGATCGACAGCATGCGGCCGAAGTCATCGCGCACGCGTTTCGTGGCGCCGTTACCGGCCGCCAGTCCCCACGTGTGCGCATTGCGGTCCCACCGATAGGTGGCGGCGCCGGCGAGCACGAAGATCTCGCGGCCATCCGTGACCATGCCATCGCACTTGTGCGTGAGCAGGCCCGTGTTCACGGTCGACCAGTTCGCCAACTGTTCCGAGATGCGCGCGATCGCAACGCCCCCCTGTGTGGCCACGAACAGCGAATCGCCATACACGACGATGCCGGTCACACGATCATCGGCGAACGGCGACAGCGCGCCGGAATCGGGGATGCGGCCCGCGATCTCGCGGCCGTTCCACAGCGCGATGCCGCGCGGCGTGCCGATCCACATGGTGTCGCCGTCGGCGCGCAGGACCGAGACGGTGTCCGACGGCAGGCCGTCGAACGCGTTGATGAGGTCCCAGCTCGTACGATCCGCCGACAAACGGCTCAGCCCCAGCCCGGGCGTTCCGCACCACACCCGGCCGGAGCGATCGAAGGCCATCGTCGTGATGTGGTTGCTCGCCAGGCCGCCCGGCTCGCGCGTCGAGGACTCGAAGCGGCCTTCCGACCGCAGGTAGCGCACCAGGCCGGCTTCACCCGTGGCGATCCACACGGTATCGGCGCCGGCGACGAGGTCGTTGCACGTGTAGGTCTTCAGGAACGTCTGCCACTGCCCTGCCGCCCGCGCGGGCGCCGCGAGAAGCACGAGCGAGGCGCACATCGGGAGCAGCAGGAGCGAAAGGAGCACGGCGATGCGGCGCAGCATGGCGTACGGCATTCGGTTCACTCCAGTCGGCCGAGCAGGTCGAGCAGGCGGAGCTTCCAGACCATCCCGGCGGCTTCCCAGATGATCTTCTTGTTCATCTTGGACGTGCCGAGCTGGCGGTCGACGAAGATGATGGGGATCTCGACGATACGAAAACCCTTCTTCCAGCAGCGGAACGACATCTCGATCTGGAACGAGTAGCCCTCGGACTGCACCTTGTCGAGGCGGATGCCTTCGAGCGCGCGGCGGCGGAAGCACTTGTATCCGCCGGTGGCGTCGCGCAGCGGTAGCCCGGTCACGATGCGCGAATACACATTGGCGCTATACGAGAGAATGAGCCGCGAGAGCGGCCAGTTCATGACCGTGACACCCTTGATGTAGCGCGAACCCAACACGATGTCAGCGTTCTCGGCAGCCTTGAGGAACTCCCCGATCGCGCCCGGGTCATGCGAGAAGTCCGCATCCATCTCGAAGATGTACTCGGCGCCGTTGTTGAGCGCGTAGCGGAAGCCATCGCGATACGCCGAGCCCAGGCCCATCTTGCCGGGACGCTTGAGCAGGTGGATGCGCGTCTCGGACTGCATGCGCCGTTCGACGATGGCCGCGGTGCCGTCGGGCGAGTTGTCATCGACGATGAGGATGTCGAGACCCCACGGCAGCCCCAGGACCTTGTCGAGGATCGCTTCGATGTTCTCGCACTCATTGTAAGTGGGAACGATGACGAGCTTCTCCATCAGAGCACCCCCGCAGCCGCAGCCGCGATCGCGCCCGCTTCGTCCGGGCCGGCGGCGGGCGGCCGGCGGCGATCGTTGTAGACCCCCGCGAACAGCAACAGCAGAGCGGCGGCGACGCTCACCAGCGACAGGGTCACACCGGTGCGCATGACGCGCGACGCGAAATGGAAGTTCACCTGATGCTCTCCTGCCGGCACCGCGACCGCGCGCAACGCATGATCCGCGCGCAGCATCTGGGCCTTCTGGCCGTCGACCGTCACGGTCCAGTCGGGGTAGTACAGATCGGCCAGCCGCAGCAGCCCGGCGCCCGGCGTCTGAACCTTGATGTCCACATCGTGCAGGCCGTATTTCGTGATCGTCGCGGTGGCGCCAGTCACATTGCCGAGCGTGACGCCCGGTGCCTGTGTGAGCCAGGTGAAGTTCGCAGGATCATGCACGCCGGCCGTGATCGAATCGATGGCCGCCGTGCCGGTATCGGCCACCACACCGTACGCGCCGACCACCATGGCGCGCGGCATGGCTGTGAGGTTCTCGTAGACGCTCTGCGAACCTTGGAAAGCCAGCTTGAGGAATGGCGGCGTCTGCTCGGGCGGCAGTGCGCGGCTGAGCACGACGTAGCGCACGTTGAGCAATCCCCACCAGCGCGGGGAATTCATCACACCATTGGGCGCCGTGCGGTCGAGGATGTCCTGGAACAACCGCGGCTTCGCGGCGTGATAGCCGTTGAGGGTGGCCAGGCCGAAACCCGCAAGACGATTGTCGCGCAGGTTCTCGGGCAGGTACGTGCGGAAGCTGCCCCACGGGCCCTGCTTCTGCAGCCAGTCCACGACGTCGTCGCGGCCCACGTCCAGGCTTGCCGACTGCACCTCGCCGATCACCGGCTGCATGACCGAGGTGCTGATCGGGAACAAGTCGAACATGAGCATCACGAGCACACCCAGCGATGCCATGAATGGTGCGAGCTTTCCGCGCACCGTGAACCACGCGAGTGCGATCACCACCAGCCCGGTCACGCCCACACGCAGCAGGTCGCCCGCGAACATCTGGAACGCGGCCGCCGCGGCATCCGGCGGGAACTGCGCCTTGCTCGCAGTGGCGAGCCCCACGTACCAGCTGCGCAGGCCGTCCTGGCCCACGACAGCGGCGAGCAGCATGACGCCAAGTAGCGCGCCCATCACCTGCAGCAGCCGCTCCAGACCGGCGTCGCGTTGCTTGGGATCGCGGCCTGCTTCGAGGATCGCGCTCCAGCCCCACGCGGCGCCCACGGCGATCGCGAGCTGGAAGAGGATGATGATCATGACCGGGATGCGGAAGCGGTTGAAGAGCGGCACATGATCGTAGAGGAAGCCGTAGAGCGGGAAATTGTGCCCGAATGACACGAACACCGAGAAGAGCCCCATGACCAGCGCGAACACACGCGCCGTGCCCTTGGCGCCGTTCGCGCGCGCGAGTGCGACGATCGCGAGCAGTATCGCGACGATGCCTACAAATGCATTGGGGTAATCGGTGAACGGCATGCCGCCCCAGTAGGTGCCGCCGCCGAAGCCCACCCAGTTAGGCAGGAAGACGGCCGGCCATTCATAGAGCGCCATCGACCACTGCGTCGCGTAGTCCATGCCCGCGCCGCCGCCACCGCCGCCGCTGCGCACGGAGTACGCGGCGTAATCCTTGAGCGGCAGGTTGTAGAAGCCGGCCACACCGAAAGCCAAGCCGGCCGCCACAGCGAGTGCGAGTGCGCGCACGACCTTGGCGCCTGCCTGCTTCGGGTCACGCGCGGCCGCGAGCACCTCGACACCGGCGTACAGCCCCACCGCCATCCATGTGTAGAAGCAGATCTGCACGTGGCCGCGCAGGAACTGGAATCCGCCCGCGAGACCGAGCCAGCCCAGGTCGCTCAGGCTGCCGCGGCGCAGCCAGCGCGCCGTGAGCCACACCATGAGCGGCAGGTATGCGGAGTCCACGAGCTGGCTGCCGTGGCCATGCGCGCCGACCGCGACCAGGTTGGGCGCGAACATGAAGATGACCGCGCCCATGAATGCGCCTTCGGCGCGCGCACCCCACTCGCGCGCGAGCTGGTACGTGAAGAGCGCGCCCAGAAAGTAGTAGAGCAGCAGCCACGTCATGTCGGGCAGTACGGGCACGGCCTTCTGCAGCAGGCCGAGCGGCCAGTCGGGCGGATAGATGAGCGGGTTGTAGGCGCCGCTGGCGAAGCTGGGCATGCCCAGGAACACGAACGGGTTCCAGAGCGGGTACACGTGCTCATGCCAGAGCGACTGCTCGCCGATGCGCACGAAGCCCGCAGGGGCGACGGCGTCGGGCGAGACGAATGTCTTGCCGCCGAGCGATACCTCGTGGAAGAACAAGATGGTGATCACGGCGAGCGCCAGCGCCACCCATTTCAGGGACAGGGCGGCGGACGGCGTCAGGCCGCGAGCGGGCTTCGTATCGCGACGGGACTTCGGGAGCTTGGTTTCGGCCATGGTCTCGCTGAGAAGGTCAGGGTCTTCAGGCGGCCCGCAGGCGGGCTTCGATCTCGTTCACCATCCGTGCTGCCAGCGCATCCCAGTCGTGGGGTGCGGACATCGCGCAGCGCCGGGCGCGGTCCGCAGGTGCATCGAGCGCGACTGCAAGCGCACGGCTCACTTCATCTGTCGTGGTCGCGAAGAGAAGGTCGGGAGAACGCTCCTGAAGATCGAGGACCGGTGTGGTGATGACCGGAAGTCCGGCAGCGAGATACTGGTAGACCTTGTTCGGATTGATCCCCTGCACGAAGGGATCCGCGGCCCGGAACGGAATCACGCCCACGTCGAGTCCCTGCATGTAAGCAGGCACATCGGCATAGGGACGCTGTCCCAGCACCGCCACGCCCTCGCGCCGGCGGAAACCTTCCACCTGCGCGTCGGTCGCGGCCGTACCCGGTCCAATCAATACCACGGTGCCTCCCCGACGGTTCCGGCGGAGCGCTTCGAGGATCTCGAAATCAAGGAAATGGCTGAGCAGTCCGACATAGCCGATGAGCGGTCGCGGCAGCGCGGCCAAGTCCTCAGGCAGCGCTCGCGGCTCCATGAACTGCGCCCTCTCGACACCGTTCCCGAGCAGGATCAAGGGTCGGTCGATCTCCCCGGCGAGCTGACGACGGTAATACTCCGAGACCACGAAGACCGCATCCGCCTGGCCGATGGTGCGATGCCAATACGGGCGCGCCCAAGGCGGGGTCACCGAGAACTGGAAAGGACTATCGTTGAAGTCATAGAGTACCAGCTTCTTGCGGAGCCGCGAAAGCAGTCCCGGCGCGTAGATGTTGCTGGCCATGACGATGGGCGATTCCGCCACACGCAGCCGACGCAGCATGTGCCCCAGGTAGAGCTCAGCGCCCAGCTCGATGGCGGTCCGGCCGGCCGCCGTGCCCGCGAGGGCATTGTAGGCCCCACTCTGGGTGCCGGGCTTGAGGAAGGGCACCGTGAAATAGGTCACCCGTCCCTCGTGCCGCGGCGTCCAGGGGTCGTCCGCGCCGCCCCCGGGCGGCTGGGCGAAGAACACCCGCCAGTCCTTGGGGAAGCGCGAGAGCAGGAACTGCTTCCGGGTGCGGAAATACCCCCAGCGGACCTCGGAGAGGACCACGAGGTCGCGGGAGCCATCAGAAGAACGAGGGGTGGGTTCGGTCAGCATCCACGGCAAGGTAGCCGCAACCAGCGCGGCATGCCAGAGGGTGCGGGCCCGGCGCGGCCTTCGACCTAACGGCCTGCGAGCGGGAAGCGGCTCCAAGCCGAGTGCGCGATCGGGTCGCGGCCCGAGAGCGCGACCACCTGCCACGTGATCATCTCGCCTGTGGGCACACGCTGCGCGAGTGCAGCGAGCGAGTCGGCCTCGATGCTCAGGCGCGTCCCGGCCACGGGGCCGTAGCGCGCGACTTCATGCACCTGCGCGTCGAAGACCTGCACATGGTAGAAGCCAGCGCCCGGATAGGCGTCCCAGCTCAGGGTGACGCCGGCGCCAGCATCGATGGCCTGAGCGCCCTGCACCTGGGCGGTGCCCGCGTCGCCACGGAACTGAGCGGGCGGATCGGTTCGGCGCATGAGCACGAGCGTGGAGACGAGCGCCAGGCACGCGGCGAGCGCCAGGAAGCCGGGCAGGTTCGAACGCCGCGCGCGTGGCGAGGACATGGGCAGAGGCTTGGGCTTGGGCTGCAGATCGGGCTGCGGCGTGGGAAGCAGCGTGGGAAGCAGCGTGGGCTTCTCGTGCGCGCCGATGATTCCGGGCACCATCGCCGCGAGACGCGCCTCGGCCTGCGCGAGTTCTGCTGCATCTGCGACATCGAGCGCCAGGAACTCCTGCATCGCCGTGAGCGTGGCCTGGCAGCGTTCGCAGCCTTCCACGTGCGCGCGCTCGGCGTCGCCTTGCGGCTGCGCGAGGATGCGCGTGAGCTGTTCGACCGGCGGATGGCTCGCGCTCATCGCTGCGCGCCCCCGGATGCGTCGCCACCGCGCATGAAGTCGGCGCCGAGTTCCGCGCGCAGCTTGCGGCGCGCCGACTGCAGCACGCCGCGCGCGCCGCTCGCGCCCTCAAGGCCGAGTAGTCGCGTGATGTCGTCGACTGGCAGCCCTTCCTGCGCGCGCAGCCAGATCACCTTGCGCTCGAGCGGACCGAGCACCGAGTCGATGGCGCACACGACGCGCTCGGCGCGCTCGCGCTCGAGGCGCGACACTTCCAAGCCGGGCTGATCATCCATGAGCATCTCCACGTCGGCCTCCTCGTCGCGTGACAGCGGCCGCTTGCGCAGGATCGACAAGCAACGATTGCGCGCGATGGTGAAGAACCACGCACCGACCGTGCCGCGTGAGTCATACCGGGGCAACGCGAGATACGCGCGAAGCAGGCACTCCTGCGTCAGGTCGAGCGCGCTCTCACGGTCGCGGACCATCCGGAGACACCAGAGGTAGATCCGGCTCCGCCACCGATCGAGCAGCATCCCGGCTGCGCGACGCCCCTCCTCCCCCTGCGGGTCGGACTGGAAGATCGCGATCAGCCGTTCGTCATCCCCGGCATCACCCGGGAGTGCTTCCTTCACTGGGAACCTCAGGATGATCGATCCGGCACAACATTTCTCTCGGCGCTCAGGGAACGATGCCGAAAATGCTGCGCCGGGGCAACTTGGCCGTCACGAGCGGATCGCCCACCAAGGTGAAGCCCGCCCAATGCAAGGGCGCCGCCGTCGCCGGGTCGCGGCGCAGCGCGAGTTGCGCCTGACGCAACGCCTCACCGGCCGGCAGGCCGCGCTCGAGCGCCGTATAGAAGGCCTGCGTGACGGCCTTGCCGTCGGCGTCCGGGATCGGCCAGCGTGCGCCAACCACCGCGCGCGCGCCAGCGCGCAGGAAGGCGCCCGCCAGGCCGCGCTCTCCCGGCTGGGCCTGACGCAGGTCGCTCTGCACGGCGGTGCAGCCGGTGAGTACGGCAAGGCGCGCGCGCAGGCGCACCGGCACGAGGTCGTGCACCCGCAGATAGGCGTCCGAGCGCGAGGGATCGCCGAGGAGGATGCCGGAGCGCCACGGGTTCTCGGGATCGGTATCGAAGTGCGCACTCACGTGCACGACATCGGCGGTGCCCATGCGCAGAAGCGCTCGATCGGCGTCGGCGCGCGACCGCGGCGCGCGCAGCGTGACACCGGCGTAGCGTCCCAAGAGCCAGCGCGTCTCATCCGCGACGCCCGCGAGGCGTTGCCCCTTCGCATCCACGCTGTTCGTGAGCACGAACAGACTCGTTGCCGCGCTGCTTTCGTGCGTGGCTCGCAAGCTCGCGAACA
The DNA here is from genome assembly GCA_025360715.1 of Candidatus Eiseniibacteriota bacterium. Classification (GTDB taxonomy): domain Bacteria; phylum Eisenbacteria; class RBG-16-71-46; order RBG-16-71-46; family RBG-16-71-46; genus CAIXRL01. Next base: position 36,892 of record JANYBS010000026.1, read on the forward strand.
AACAGAGCGACGGCAGACTCACGGTCTCGAAGCGGTCGACGAGCGCGCGAGCATCGCCGGGCGCGATCAGCATCGGCCACGGGTACGCCTGCCCCCATGCGCCATCGACCACCAGCAGCCGTTTCGCGTGGCGCAGTTCGCCCGCCAGCGGCGCGAGCAGGTCACGGCCGAGCTCCAGCGCAAGCGAGCGCTGCATGGGCGACAGATCGGCCCCGGCCCTTTGCGCCAATTCGTGCAGCTGTTGCACGCGCGCCAACCCGCGCATGGCGCCAGGCACCGCATAGCTGCGAACACTCGCGCGCGTCAAGGCGAACACGAACGAGCTGTCCTGGCCCGGGAGGATCTCGAGCAGCACCTCGCCCGGCTGCAGCACCGAACCCTGCAATACCGGGAGCGTGGCAGCTTTCAGCGGCGTGCCCAGAACCTGCGTGTGCAGAGGCTCGATCTCGTGGTAGCGGTCGAACGCGAGCCGTAAGCGCTCGCCCGCGGACTCGCCGGGCGCAGGAGTCGCGACGATGCGCACGAGATCGCCCCAGAAGATCGTGCCTCGGTCGAAGCCGCGCGAGTCCCACATGGGATCATCCGATTTGAACCGCCCGCTCGCAGTCTGTCGAAAGGCCGCAAGCGCTGCCTCGCGCGCGCCCAAGGGGTCGCCCGCTGCCATGCGCGCCAGCGCGAGATCGTTGAGCACCGCGATCGTCCTGCGCTCGCGCGTCGCGTCGGGCACGTCCCGCAGCAACGCCTCAAGGCGGCGCACGGCGCCGCGGTGATCGCCCGCCGCGCCAAGGACACGCGCCGCCATGACGCGAACTTGCAGCAATTCGGAATCCGACGCCGGGCGGAACCGGCTCACATCGGCGACCCAGCCATCGAGCGACTTGACCGCTTCGTCCACACGCCCGGCGCGCCCCAGCGCGAGCGCGCGTTCGGAGATCAGCGCAGGCTCGGGCCGCAGATGGAAAGAGTCCACGACCGCCCACGCCGAACGCAATTGCTCGAACCCTTCATCAAAGCGATCGAGCGCGCGCAGGGCCATGCCATAGCGCATGTGGTAGCTCGCGCGGGTGCTCGGCCGCAGCCGCGCCGAGAGCAGGGGTCGCGCCGCCTCGAGCACCTGCACGGCGCGCGCAGGCTCGTCGAGCCGGAAGTGCGTCACCGCGAGGTTCACGCTCGATTGCAATTGTTCGTCTGCGCGACCGGCGCGGCGCTGCAATTCGATCGCCTGCTCATACGCGGGCACGGCGTCGGCGGGATCGCCGTGCTCCCATTCGAGCGTCGCCAGATTGTTGAGCGCGGAGGCAAGGTTGTACGAATCGTTCTGAGCGCGCGCCTCGCGGATCACATCGGCGTAGACGACGCGCGCCTCATCGAGGCGCCCCTCGTGCACGAGCGCACGGCCCAGTCCCACCTGCGCCACACGGCGCGACAGGCCGTCCCACTGCGGCGAGAGCAATCGCAGCGCCGCGCGGTAGCCGCGCTCCGCGGCCGCATGGCGCTCCGCGAGCAGGTCGATGTACGCCAGGTCGAGCCGCGCTTGTCCTTCGTATCGCGGCAGGCGCGCTGCACGTGAAGCAGCAAGCAGCCGCTTCAGCACCGGCGCCGCCTCGCTCGCCGTGCCCGCGAGCACATCGCCCAACGCGTGCGAGAAGAGCGCTTGGCAGAGCAGCAGCGTGTCGCGCGCCGCGGCGCCGCGCGCGATGCCGGCAGACGCGATGCGCTGCGCCGCCTCGCGCTGGCCGCGGAACGCGAGCAGCGTTGCGCGGTGGGCGTCGGCGACGATGCGCAGGTCGGAGTCCGCGACCGCTGCAGGCGACTGCGCCAGCTCGGTGAGCCAGCGCTCGGACTCGGCGCCGGCATCGCGCGCGCGCAACGAATCGTAGCGCACGAACACGTCGCGATAGCGCTCCGAGGGACGCGCGCTGGTGCGCGCGGCACGCGCCGGTACGAGCGCGACCAGACATGTCAGCGAGCAGAGGAGCGCAACGATGAGCCGGGCGGGCGGGAGGCGCGCGTGCATGTGAGCGTCACCCTGCCCCCGCGGTGTGCAGCGGTCAAGCAGGCTTGGCGCTTTGCGGCGAAAGCACCGCGGCGCGCATCCCAAGGGACGCGCGCCGCGAGACTTTGTTCTCTTGCACCGGCTACCCGGCGAGGATGCCAGCGGCCGTCTCGTCCTCGAAGCGTTCGGTCGCTTCGACGAATGTGAGATGCCTGCCCGCGTTCGGGCTGTCATTCGAGCTGCGCTCGGTCAGGCGCGGATCCTTGGCCACGTACTGGTGCGACCAAGACTCCAGGCTCAACCAGCGCCAGACCTGAAGCCCGATCTCGCGCCGGCCAGCGAGGTATTCCTCCAACTCCGCCTGCAACACATCGCCGCGCACCCAGTCCTGGAACGGACCCGGCCGGCTCAGGCGCTTGCGCACCTCGGCGGAGTAGCGGCCGCGCAACCACAGGTCGGTAGGCGTCTCGAAACCCATCTTGTCACGACGGTCCAGGATCGACTTGGGGATCCGGTCGTGTAGCGCCCGGCGCAGGATCGCTTTCGTGGTGACGCCATCGAGCTTCTGCGTATCGGGCAGTGCGAACGCGAACTCCGCCAGGCGATAGTCCAGGAACGGCAGGCGCGTCTCGATGCCGAACGCCATCGAGTCGCGATCCTCGTAGCGCAGCAGGCTCGGCAACTGGCGCTGCAACGTGTCGAACTCCAGCTGCCGCCACAGATACGAACGCGAGCCGTGCGGCATGTGGCCGACGGTGCTGGGAGCATTGGCCAGAAGGCTCGAAAGCACCTTGTCCTTGCCCTGGCCGTAGCGGCCGCGCAGCGCACCCACGAGCCCTGCAGGCAGCCACGGTTCGAAGGTATGCAGCAGCGTGGTGGCAAAGCCCAAGCGGTCGCTCACCTTGCCCCACAGCGACTGGAAGCCGGCCCAGTCGCCGGCGGCGACCAGGTCGCGCAGGCGCGCGGGCAGATACCGGAAGTAGCCCGCCAGGATCTCGTCGCCGCCCTGGCCATCGAGGAGCACCTTGAGGCCCTTGTCGCGCGCGAGCTGCATGACCTTGTATTGCGAGTACACGCCGGGGCCGGCCGTAGGCTCGTCCTGCGCTCGCGCAAGCGTGTCGAACACGCTCCAGAAGTCGCCGCCATCGGGCACGATGATGTGGCTCGTGGCGCCGCTGGCCTCGACCGCCGCGCGGATGTAGGGCCGCTCATCGAACGCGGGGCCCTCGTCGTAGGCGCACGAGAACGCGTGCAGGCCCTTGTTGGCGAGCGTGGAAGCGGTCGTGATCACCGCGCTCGAGTCGAGTCCGCCCGACAGACAGGAGCCGACCTCGACGTCGGCGCGCAGCCGCAGCTTCACGGAGTCGGTGAACAGCCGCTCGAACTCAGCCTCCAGGGACCTGGCATCGCCCCCCACGAAGCGACTGGGATCGACGCTCCACCAGCGACGCACGCTCAGACCGTTGTCGCTCATGGTCAGGCAGTGGCCCGCAGGCAGCTGCCAGAGACCTTCGAAGAACGTCTGCGCCTCGTGATCGACCCAGTCGAGCGCGAGCAGGTCACGGATGGCCGACAGCCGCGGCGTGATGCGGTGCGGCTGCGTGAGCACGAGCGCCTTGGGCTCGGATGCGAAGGCGAACCGCTGACCATCGAACTGGTAGTAGAACGGCTTCACACCGAAGCGGTCACGCGCGCAGAAAAGCTGCTTCTTGGCACCGTCCCAGATCGCGAGTGCGAACATGCCATTGAAATGATGCAGGCAGTCCTCGCCCCACTTCTGGTAGGCCGCGAGGATGACTTCGGTGTCGGATGTGCTCACGAACCGCGCCCCGTCCTTCTCGAGTTCGGCGCGCAGCTCGATGTGGTTGTAGACCTCGCCGTTGAACACGATCCAATCGCGGCCGTCAGCGCCGCAGAGCGGCTGGTGACCACTGGGCTTGAGGTCGACGATGGAGAGCCGGCGGTGCACCAGGCCGACGCCGTAGTCGGCGGTGCGCTGGTCGCCACGCGCCTTCGCAGGCGCATAGGGCAGGCCGGACTGGAACACATCGGCAGGCGTATCGGCGCCGCCGTGCGTGAAGGACTGGCCGCCCTTGGCATCGATGAGCACCATGCCTTCGTCGTCGGGACCGCGATGGCGGAGCAGTTGCCCCATGCGATGCAGCCGTCCGAGATCGGCGCGTCCTTGTCGATCGTAGAGTCCCGCGATGCCGCACATGGTGTGTCACTCCTTCAAGGCCGTGGCCCCGCTTTGTTCACCGCTTGCGACCGGAGTCGCGGACATTACTGCGCGAACGGACGCGCGCGGTGTTTCACCGCGCCGCGGTCCGTCCAGACTTCGAGCCGCCATGCCAGCCCTGCAAACAGCGCCAGCGCCGCGACCTTCACCCCTACGCCCCCCACCCCCGGTGGTGCGAGCCGCACTGCCGCCACCCCCAAGCCCAGAGCGCCCAGGAAGAGCAGCGCAAGACGCGCGCCCCGGTACGGCAAGGGATGCACTCTCTGGGCGACGATGTAGGCGAACACGGCAGAAGATGCGTAGCCCATGCACGTGGCCGCAGCAGCGCCTTGCGCGCCGTAACGCGGCGTGAGCACGAGGTTCGCGAGCGTCGCCACCAGCGCAGCGCCGCCGGCCGTCCACACGATCAACGGCGTGCGAAGCGACAGGTTGATACCCAGAGCGGCCACATAGTAGGCCCCCTGTGCGACCGCCGCAAAGGCGAGCCAGAGCGCTGGGGCTGCGGCTGCGGCATATGACTTGGTGGCCAGCAGGCCCACGATCGTGGGCGCGAAGAGTCCGCACGCCAGCGCCCCGAACGACGCCACCGCCACATAGAGCGCGAAGACGCGCGCGAACAGCAAGCCGGAGCCCGGCTGTTTGGCTTGAGCGAAGGCCCAAGGTCCAAAGGCCAACTGGAACGCCGAGACCGCCATGGTCACGACCGCGAAGAACTTCATGGCCACTCCGTAGACGGCGACGGTCTCGAGGTTGGAATGCTGCTGCAGCGTATAGCGGTCGACCGAGCTGATGATGCCGTAAGCGAACGACACCGGCATGAGCGGTGCGCCGTAGCGGAACATCTGGCGCAGTAACGTGCGGCTGAACCGCGGCTTGAGCGAATGCCGGCAGAACACCAGCCCCACGCACGCCGTGCCTGCATCCCCCAGCAGCTTCCCGTACAGCACACCGGCCACGCCAAGGTGTTTTCCGATCACGAAGTAGAGCGTCAGGCCGCCCACGAGCACTGCTTGCGTCACGTTCAAAGCGATGAACTTCCACGGCTGGAAGGTCACGCGCAGCACATCGTTCGAGAACAGGCAGAACAACGTGAACGGCAGCGTCATCGCGCCGATGCGCAGGTACTTCGCGTAGGCCGCGCCGCCCAGGACGTGACTCGCGAGCCACGGCGCGGACAGCGCCAGGATCGCGGCAGCCGAGCCGCCCACGAGCAGGCGGAACACGAACGACGACGACACCATGCGGATGCGCGCTTCCCGGTCCGGCTGTTCGTAGAAGAATCGCGCGAGCGCACTGTCCATGCCGAATACCAGGACGAGCAGCACACTGGCGGAGTAGCTCAACACCAGGTCCGAGACCCCGAACTGCTGCTGCAGAAGCGCGCGCACGAGGACCGGCACCAAGAGCAGGTTCACGCCCTTGCCGAGCACCTGCCCCAGCCCATAGATGAGCGAGTCGCCCGACAGGCGCCGCAGCTGCTCGCGGATGTTCATCGTGCACCGATCGCTTGGTAGATCTCGATGAGCCGCGCTGCCACGACCGGCGCCGCATGCTCGCGCTCTACATAGGCGCGACCCTCATCGCCAAGGCGCTCGCGCCGTGGCGTGTCGGTGAGCACGGCCTCGAGATCGGCGGCGATCGTCGCGACGCTCGTGCGCACGATCGGAGCGCCATGCATGCGAGGCTCGAAATCCGGGCGGATGTGACACAGCGCCGGCTTGCCCACCGCCATGGCTTCGACACTCACCATGCCATACCAACCCATGAAGACCTGGTCCACGAACACGTCGCACTCGCGCATCTGCCGTTGCAGCTCGGGCCACGGCACTTTCTCGACGGTGCGGAACTCGATGTTCGGGAACTTCGGACGCAGCAGATCGAACGCCGCCTCGATGTGGCGCGTGCCCTTGATGAGACGATTCGTCGGGGCGTGGAGCACCAACTTGGGTTGCGCACGCACAGCCTGCTGCGGGTAGTCCGGCAGCCACACCGCCACGTGCACCTGCTTCGCGCGCGGCGCGGACTCCAGCAGATCAGGCGTGGACACGATCTCGGCATCGGCGAAGCGCGCGGCCGAGGCGAGGATGCGCTTCTGGCGCGCCGGATGGCAGAACGGGTCGCACTCGGTGCACGTGGAGGCCGAGTGCGTGGCCAGCATGTGCGCGCGGTTGCGGATATCGCAGCCGTGATAGTGGAACACCACCTTCTTGCCCAGCGCGTGATAGAGCGGCAGGTCGAAATTATGCGGCGGGATCATGGTGCGGCCGAAATGAAAATGGAACACGTCCCACTTTCCCAGATGCCGCGCCAGGTTGCCCGCGTAGCCCAGGTAGCGCCGCGGCGGCGACATGGCGTCGTACGGACGCATCTCGTCGACCGCGTACTGCGCGAAAGTGGGATTGGTCGCCAGCGAGTGCGCCTCGACTCCCAGATCGCGCAACGCCCGCGCGAGGATGCTCGTCTGCCCGGCGATCTCGGAGGGCGCGTGCAGTACCTTCATCGTGGCCTGCCGAAGGGGTTCAGCTTGCCGCACCATGGGCACGACCAGCGCGCCGCGAACGGCGGCGTCGCATCGACCACGGCGTGTTCGCCGCAGTCGCGGCACACGTGCGTGATGCGCCGCGGGCCCGGCAGCGGCGGCGCCGTCGGCCCGTCGGTGCGGCCCGTCTTGCGGAAGGTGAGCACGAAGTTGGCATCGCTCGCGAGGTCCACGCCGGTCGCGCGGTGGATGTTAGCGAGCGCATCGGTGAACGCGCCCTGTAGCGGCTTGGTGCGCGCGTCGTTCATCCACGAGAAGCCCGCCGGCACGAACGCGTGCGCCGTGAGCGACATGCCGCGACTGCGGAAGAGCTCGAGCAAGCCTTGCAAGGCGAACCGTTGCTGATGCTCCAGGCGCTTCTTGAACTTCATGAGCGCGTACTTCGCGAAGTAGCCGGCGAAGCGGTACAGGCGATCATCGAACGCCGCCGCGCGCGGCACCGACAGATAGAGCGTGCCGCCTGGTCTGGTCACGCGCACGAGTTCATCGCAGCACGCGTGCAGCTCGGTCACGTGCTCAAGCACGTAATGGCACACGGTGAGGTCAAAGCGCTCCGCGCGCAGCGGCAGGTGCGCGAGATCGCCGCGGAACACGCGCACGAGCGGCGTACGCTGGGGCGGCCCCGGCGGGAACTTGATGTCAAACCCAGTAATGTCCAGGTCCAGCCGCTCGGAGTAAGGCCACGAACCGGGTCCGCACCCCGCATCGAGCACGCGCGCGCCCCGCGGCTGCGAGGCGATCACCTCGCGCAGGAACACCGGCGGGTCGCTGGGGCCCATGGCGGGCTTGTGCACCTGCAAGCTCACAGCTTCACCTCCGCCGGGTCGCTTCCCCGCATTGCGTCGCCGAGTGCGCGCGGCACCGCGGCTGCGGCAGCGAACTTGCCACGCGCCACGAGCAGCGTCCAGAGCGCCGCCTGTTGGGCCACGAAGGCCGGGCCCCACGTGACGCGTGCCACACCGCGCGCGTGGCGCGCCCACATGGCGGCGTTCGCACGCAGGCGCTGGTAGACCTTCCACGCGTTGATCGCGCCGCCGCTGCTGGCGCTCACCTGATGCCACAGCCGCGCGGTCGGCACGAACAACAGCCGATAGCCGGCCGCGCGCGCGCGCAGCGACCAGTCGGCGTCCTCGGCGTAGATGAAGTAGCGCTCATCGAGCAAGCCCACCTTTTCCCACGCCTCGCGCGTGGCGAGCAGGCAGCAGCCGGTCAGGTAGCCCGTCGTGGTGATGGCGCGGTACTGGCCGTGATCGCGCTGGCGGATCCCCACGTGCGCCGCGAACGCCCACATGGGATCGCACACACCGCCCGCGTACCAGATCACGTCGGTGGGCGCCGCATGATAGATGAGCGGCGCGGCCGCGCCCGCCTGCGGGTCCTCGGCGAGCGCCGCGAGCAGGTGCTCGTAAAGTCCTGGGTCCGCCTGCACGTCGTTGTTGAGCAGCATCACGGCATCGGCGCCACTCTCGAGCGCGCGCACAAGGCCCACGTTGTTGCCGCCGGCGAAGCGCTTGTTCGTCTCGAGCGCGATGAGTTCGCACCATGCATATTCGTCGGCTACCACCCGCGGCGAGCCATCGGTACTCGCGTTATCCACGACGATCACGTGCGCGCGCCAGCCTTGAGGCACGCGGCAGAGCCGCAACGAGTCCAGCGTCTCGCGCGTGAGCTGAGCGCCGTTCCAACTGAGCACGATCACCGCAAGGGTCTTCACGCGCCGCGCGTCTCGCGTTCCGCGTTCGCCGCCGCAAAGGCCGCCGCGCCCGCGGCCACCGCCCCGGCCAGCAGCAGCAGCGCCGCGATCATGAGCGGCGCCGCCGGGATGCCGGCGTAGTGCGCGTACAGCCACCACACGTCGATCGCCTTGAGCATCGCGACCTGGTCCCCGGCCGAGATACCCAATCGCGGATCGGCCGCGCCCGCCTGGCCGAGCGTGGGCATGTCCCCGCGCAGATGCGCGGCGATGTTGGCCAACAGCATCTTCCCATGCTCGGTGATCGGGCTGAATGCAGGATTGAAATGACTCGCCTCGAGCGAGTGCGGGTCATCGAGCGCGCGCGTGTAAGGATAATCCCCCACCTCGCGCATCTCGGCGCCGAAGTAGATGCCCACGCCTGCAAGCTGCACGAGCAGCCCGATCGCCGCCAGCGCCCACGCCGCGCGCTTGAGCGCACGCGATCCGTATTCGAGCGCGAACGCGACACACAGAAACGCCGCCGGCAGCATGGGCACCAGATAGCGCGGCCCCCACGAGCCGTCGCCGGCCCAGTGCTGGAAGGTGGCGTATTGGACGAGCCCGATCGCCCACATCGCCGCAGCGCCGATGAACGCGCTGTCGGCGGCCCAGCCGTGGCGCGGCTCCTCGCCATGCGCGCGGCGGCGGCGCATCTCGCTCGCGCCCCACGGCAGCAGCCAGAGCAGCGGCGCGAACCACAGCACGCCCTTTCCGCTCGAGAAGATCAGACCGTGCAGGCCTACCATCAAGGGAGTGCTGAACGCCGAGGCGCTCGCCTGTGCGCCGTAGCCGCTCTCGGCGGCGTTGTGGAAGCGCGCGTAGTTGTAGGCCAGGTGCCCGGCGCTCGCGAGTGCGATGCCGGCGAGCGGCAGCACCAACCGCATCGGCTTGCGCCACGGCCGCAGGGCCAGCAGCGCCGCGAGCGTGAGCGTGAGCATGCTCGCCTTGGCTGAGACTGCGAGGAAGGTGCCGAGCGCGCACCACAGCAGCCAGCGCCGCGCACCGGGGCGGTCCACGGCAGCGCCGGCAGCCGCCATCGCCGCACTACCAAGCGTGAGCAGCAACCCGAAAGCCTCGAGTGGTTCGGCCATGAAGCTCTTCGCGTAGATCCAGACGGGCGTCGTGAATCCCAGTAGCGCCGTGGCGGCGAGCGCTGCGCGGGGCCGCACGCCCAGCAGGCGCGCGAATGCGTAGAAGGCGGCCAGCATCAGCGCCGTGAGCATGGCGTTGAAGAACGACGCCACGAAGCGCGCCGCGAGCACGGCCTTGCCGCCCGGAAAGTGCCCGACACGGGTGGCCGTCTCAGCGATGGCCACGAGCGGCAGCGCGAGGATCGCCTGGCCCGCGGTGTTCTTGGAATAGAAGCGCCCATCAGGGCCTTGCAGGGTGGCGCCCTCGGGCACGTCGATGTGGCCATGCAGCATCGCGCGCGAGAGCTCGAACATGGTCACTTCGTCGCTGCCGGCGATGCGGCCGCCGCCGGTGAGTGCGAAGACGAGGAAAGCAGCGATGGCGATCAGCCGCGCGGTGGCGCCGATCGACGCGGTGCGGGTGCTCATGCGAGTTCCTCCTTTGCGTCATGCGAGCCGCGGGCATGCCACTTCGCCAGGAATGCCTTCTTGTCGCGCTGCAGCCGGTAGACGACATGCAGCAGGTACGCGCTCACCGCGAGCACGCCCACGAGCGCGCTCAGCAGCAACGTGAGCCGCAGCGGCCGCGGCCACTCATGCGGGATGTCGATCACGACAAGCAACGCTGCCAAGACGACCCCGAAGACGGCCTGCACGCGGAATGTCCGCATCTGCTGCTTCGTGTCGAAGCGTTCAGGTTCATCGAGTTCGAGTACGTCGCGCAGGTCCCACGCGCGGCGGTAGAGACTCCAGAAGAACCCGGTGAGTGCCGAGAAGCCGCATGAGTAAAGCGCGTAGACGCGCGAGAGATCCTCGTGGTGCATCTCCATGGTGTGCGCGCCCAGCAGCGGGTCGAGATACGAGCCCATCATGAACTTGAGCGGATAGGTGAAGACCAGTGCGACGAACAAGATGCCGGCCATGGTCCAATGCGTGCGGATGTCATCCAGGCCGAAGCGGCGGCACCCGCGGTTCTGTATGCTCCAGATCCAGAACAGGATAATGAACGTGGCGGCGAATGAGAGCATGCCGCGGAACATGTTCAAGAGTTCCGTGGAGTCATGCGGCACCTCGAGCGACAGCACACTCAAGGTGATGGCGAATGCGAGCACCGCGTCGCAGAACGCCTCGAGCCGGGTGTGGTGCTCCCCGCGCGCGCGGAACGGCAATTCGTTGGCGTTGGTCAAGCCTAAGAGCCGCTCGCGCATCTCGTTCATGCCCAGCCTCTTGCCGGCTTCAACTCATCGATCAGATCGACCGTGGACGCCGCGAGCGCGTCCCACGAGTGCTCGACCTGCAGCTTGGCGATATGCGGCGCCATGGCGGCGCCCAGCCGCTGCTCGAAATAGCGCTCGATCGTGGCCGCCAGCGCCACCGGGTCCTCGGGCGGGCAGGTGAGGCCGGTCTCGCCGTCTCGCACGGTCTCGGTGATGCCGCCCACCGTGGTGGCGATCACGGGCGAGCCCAGCGCGTACGCCACGTGCGTCACGCCGCTCTGCGTGCCGGATCGATACGGCAGCACGGTCACGTCGGCGGCGCGGAAGAGCGCCTCGACCTCGTCGTCACCGATGTAGCGCTCCAGCAAGCGCACGGCGCCACCGCCTGCCGCTGCGGCGAGCGCGCGATAGTGTTCCGGCTTCTCGTAGAACTCCCCCGCCACCACGAGCGTGGCCTGCGGGCGGTGGTTGCGCACGATCGCCCAAGCTTCGAGCAGGGTATCGAGGCCCTTGTAGTGGCGCACGTAGCCGAAGAACAGCGCGACCTCACCGGCGAGCGCCAAGTGCGCACGCGCGGTTTCGCGCGTGTAGCGGCCGCGGTCGAACTGCGCGTAGAACGGATGCGGCACGCGGCGGCGCGGCGCGCCGGGCTTGAGCGTGTCGAGGTCGCGTTCGACCGAATCGCTCATCACCAGATAGCCATCCGAGTTGCGCATCATCCACGCCGAGAACGCCGCGTCGTAGAAGCGCGGCTCGTGCGGGAGGAGGTTGTCGCACACGAGGATCACCTTGGTGCCGCGCTTGCGCAGAGGTCCCACGCTCGAGGCGAACGACGGCGCGAAGAACGGCATCCACCATTTCAGGACCACCGCCGCGGGTGCGAACGCTTCCAGATGCGCGGCGGTGCGGCGCCAACTCAGCGGCCCGATCGAATCCAGCAGCGCGCGCGTGGGAAAGCGCGGTGGCGCCGCGTTGGGATCGAACTGGCTCGTGCCCGGGAACAGGAATTCTGGGTATTGCCGCGTGAACGTGACCGCGCGGATCTCGGCATGACCCTCGAGTGCCTCGCCCAGCAGCCCCAGATACTGCGCCAGGCCGCCGCGCCACGGATGCAGCGGGCCCAGCAGGGCGATGCGGCGTGAAGCGCTCGGGGCCGTGGACATGCGTGCGCTCAGCGCTCGCGCGCGACCGACCAACTGGACATGCCGCGCGACTCGAACTGGAACGGCACGACCTGACCGCCGTGCTTCTCGAGCGCCGCCGCCACGCGATGACGGCGGTCGAAGCGAGTGAGCAGCAGGAAGTAGCCTCCGCCCCCGGCACCCGGCATCTTGCCGCCGATCGCGCCCTCTTTGCGGGCGATCTGGTAGAGCTTGTCGACGTGCGTGTTCGAGATGCCGTCATCGAGGCGCTTCTTCTGCTCCCACGCCTCGTGCAGCAGTTCGCCGAAACCGTCGATGTGTCCAAGCAAAAGCGCGCGCTTCATCTCGTGCGCCTGCACCTTGAGGTGCTCGAGCGCTGCGACGGTCTTCTGGTTGCCTTCCACATACGAGCGCGTCTGGCGTTCGATGATCTTTGCCGACTGTCGCGTCTGTCCCATGTAGCACAGCAGCAAGCGGTACTCGAGCTCTTCCAGCGTCTGGCGGCGCAAGCGCAGCGGCGTGACGATTGTGCCCTCGCGCTCGAACTCGATGAAGTTGAAGCCGCCGAACGACGCCGCGTATTGATCTTGCCTCCCGCCCGCAAGCTTGAGGTCGACGCGCTCGATCTTGAACGCCATCTCGGCGATGTCATAAGGCGACAGGTCCAGCTTGAGCCACTCGCGCAGCACACCGATCAGCGCCACCATCAGCGTGGACGACGCACCCAGACCCGAGCCGGGAGGCGCGTCGGAGTGCGTCCACAGGTCGGCGCCGCGCTTGACCTTGAGCGCGCGCACCGCGGCCTTGAGCAGATCGAGCTGCCCGTCGAACTTGAGGCGCTTGGGATGGTCATATTTTGCAATCAGGTCGTAGTCGAGACTCGCCAGCGTGAGCCGCGTGTCACGCCGCGGGCTGAGCGCCGCGTACGCATGGTGATTGATCGTGGCCGAGAGCACGCAGCCGCCATGCTCTTCCGGATAGGGCGATACGTCGGTGCCGCCGCCGCAGAACGAGATACGAAGCGGCGCGCGAGCGCGGTAGTAGCGACGGGTGATGCTCATGGCTTGATACTCATGCCTTCAGCTCCCGCTGTGCCCGATCGAACTCCTCGGGCGTGCCGATGTCATAGAAGCGGCCCTCACACGTGTGGCCATGCAGCCGGCCCTCGGCCGCCAGACGCGGCAGCACGTCGCGTTCCAGCGAATGCGCGCCGGCTGGCAGCTCGCGCCAGAGCTCGGGTGAGAACACGTACTGCCCGCCGTTCACCCACGCCGGGCCCGAGAACTGCTCGTCCTTTTCGATGAAGCGCGCCACGCGGTCGCCATCGCGCTCGACGCGACCACGGCTGCGCGCGTCTTCCACGCGATAAAGCGCCACCGATCCCAGCGCGCCGCGCTCCCAGCGATCGCGCTCCATGGTCCACGGATCGGCCTCGCCCAGAGTGTCGCCGTTGACCACCAGCGCCGGGCCGTCGACGAACCGCTTCGCGAGCGCGAGCGCGCCACCGGTGCCCAACGGCTCGGTCTCGACCGAGTACTCGAGCGCGATGCCCAGCGCCGAGCCATCGCCCAACGAGTCTGCGATCTGTTCCGCGCCGAAACCCGTGAGCAACACGGCGCTGCGGATGCCATGGTCGCGCAGCCACTCGAGCTGCCGCGCCAGGAAAGGGCGGCCGCCGAGCGGCGCCAGCGGCTTGGGCAACTCACCGAAGCGCGGCTTGAGCCGCGTCCCGAGTCCGCCCGCCAGGACGAACGCTTTCATGCTCAGGCGTCCAGGTTGAAGCGGCGGCGCACCGGGTAGTCGGCGCGCGCCGAAAGATGCGCGATCATCTCGCCGAGCAGGCCCATGAGGATGAATTGGATGCCGAGCAGCACGCACGCCGCGCCGCCCAGCATGAGCGGCCGCACGCGCAGCGGGTCGCCGTGGATCCACTGCGCCACGAACCACAGCGCCAGGCCGAAGCCCGTGGTGAGAAACAGCAGCCCGATGCGGCCGAAGACGTGCAAGGGCTTGAGCGCCGAAGTCGAGATGAACGCCGCCGTGAGCAGGTCCAGGAAGCCGTTCACGAACCGCGAAGCGCCGAATTTGGACTTTCCGAAAACACGCGCGCGGTGATGTACGCCGATCTCGCCCACCCGGAAGCCGCGCCAATGCGCCAGCGCGGGCATGAAGCGGTGCAGCTCGCCGTACAGCTCGATCGAGTCCACGACTTCGCGGCGGTAGAGCTTGAAGCCGCAGTTGAAGTCATGCAGCCGCACACCGGCGACCATCGACGTGACGGCATTGAACAACTTGCTCGGCAGCGTCTTGGAGATGGGATCGAGCCGCTTGACCTTCCAGCCCGACACCAGGTCCAGGCCGCCGTCGAGCGCCTCGAACATGCGCGGAAGCTCGGCGGGGTCGTCCTGCAGATCGGCGTCCATCGTGCACACGAGCGAGCCGCGCACGGCCTTGAAGCCCGTCGCCAGCGCCGCCGACTTGCCCAGGTTTCGCTGCAGCAGGATGCCGCGCACGTTCGGCGCAGAGGCGCACAGCTTCTCGATCACCTTGTCCGTGCCGTCACGCGAGCCGTCGTCCACGTAGAGGATCTCGTACGTCACGCCAAGCGTCTGCATGGCCGCCAGGACCTCGGCATGCAACTGGGGCAGGCTCTCGGCCTCGTTGAAGGCCGGGATCACCACGCTCAGGCGCGGCGCGTCGGTCACGCCTTGCTCCCGTACAACCCCTGCGCCCAGCTCGCCTCGGCGTGCAGGCCCTCTTCGATGCCGATCTGGGTCGCATAATCCAGGTCCTGCTTGAGGCGCGTCGCATCGGCGCGCGTACGCAGCGGATCGCCCGGCGGGCGCGTCTCGAACTTGAGCCGCGCCTTCACGCCCAGCGCCTTCTCGAGGATCGCGATCGTCTCGAGCACATCCACCTGCGAGCCGCCGCCGATGTTGTAGACCGCCTGCGCCGTCGCGCGCTGCCACGCGCGTACGTTCGCCTCGATCGCATCGGCGATGAACGTGAAGTCACGCGACTGCTTACCATCGCCATAGACCGCGATCTCATCACCTTGGAGTAGCGCTTTGCAGAACTTGTGGAACGCCATGTCGGGACGCTGACGCGGGCCGTACACGGTGAAGTACCGCAGCCCCGCTACGTTCATGCCGAAGTTGCGGCCGTAGAGCAGCACCAGGTGCTCGGCCGCGAGCTTGGTCACGCCATAGGGCGAGAACGGCCGCGGCAACAGCATCTCATCGGTGGGGTACTTCTCGGCGTCGCCGTAGACGGATGAAGACGACGCGTACACGAACCGCTCGAGCGGCGTGTTCTGGTAGCGCTCGAGCAGGCGCTGCGTCGCGAGCACGTTGTGGTGCACGTATGCGGCGAAATCCTTGCCCCACGACGCGCGCACGCCAGCCTGCGCGGCCTGATGGAACACCACGTCCACCTCGGGCAATGCCGTCAGATCGGCGGCGCCCAGGTCGAGCTCCAGCAACTGGTACTGCGGGTTCTGCAGCGCGCTCTGGATGTTCGCCCGCTTGAGATTGATGTCGTAGTAGTCCGTGAAGCAGTCGACGCCGGTCACGCGCAGACCATCGGCGAGCAGCCGCTCGCTCAAGGTGGAGCCGATGAAGCCGGCTGCTCCGGTCACCAGTGCATGCTTGGGCATTGAGGGTCCTTACGGTACCGGGGTCACCGGCGGCGGCACGATGCTCGGCCGCGACGGGCTCCGGATACCCAGCGCATTGCGCTCGGAATCGAGCAACTGCTGCGCCTGCGGATCGCCGGGGTGGCCTTCGAGCCAACGCTGCAAGTACTGCAACGCGCGCTCGCGCTGCCCCGCCTCGCGCAGCGTGCTGTACGCGCCGTAGTACGGCAGGCCGTAGTTGGGATCCATCTGGATCGCCGCGTCGAACTGGCGCACGGCCTCGTCGAGCTTGCCGCGCAGCGCCATGGACACGCCGTAGTAGTACTTGACCTCGGGATTGTTGGGCGACTTCGTGTTGAGCATCTCGAAGAGCGCCATCGCCTTGGCCGTATCGCCCGCGTCCATGTAGAACCCGCCCAGCGGCAGCAGCACCTCGGCGTAGTCCGGGAACATGCGGCCGATGCGTTCCATCTCGGAGATCGCCTTGGGCAGCTGGCCGTTGCGGCGGTAGTAGTACGCGAGTTGCAAGTGCGCCGCCGCGTAGTTGCGCGAAAGCGTGGACGCGTTGTCGTCCTTGTAGACCTTGCGGTCCCACGTGCCGTCCTTCTCGAACAACCCGCGGTACATGAACGTCTCGTAGAGCGCCTTGGTCGTGGCCGGCACGTCGAGGCCTGCCTTGAGGCTGTCGCGCTTGACCTCGTAGACCAAGCCTTGCAGGGCGAAGTACGGGTCGTAGCCGTAGTGCTCGGGCACCGTCACGGCGAAGTACGGTTGGCGCTTCCACGTGCCATCCGCGTTCTTCGAGTTCTCCATGATGTGGTGAACCATGTACTCGTTGGTGTAGATGATGTGGCCCGTCTCGTCCTGCACGGCGCCGCCACCGAGCATCTGGACCGTGCGGTCGTCGAGCGTGATCGGCACCTTGGGCGACTCGTCGCGAAGCTGGCGGATGTACCAGTCCGTGTTGAGCAGGCTCAGGTTCACGATGCGCACGTCCTTGCGGAAGCCCTCGACCTGCTGGATGTACCAGAGCGGGAACGTATCGTTGTCGCCGTTCGTGAACATGTACGAGTTCGGAGCGAGCGGCGCGAGCATGTTGTAGGCGTAGTCGCGCGCGATGTAGTTGCCGCTGCGATCGTGCGTGAACCACAGCGTCTTCATGAGCAGGAAAGGCTGCGCGCACAACAGGACCGTGGCCGCCACGGTGGCGTATCGCTGCCCGGCCCCTTCACTGAACGACTCGCGCACCCAACAGATGAGCCACGTACAACCGAGGCCGATCCACATGGCGTAGGCGTGGTAGCCGCTCTGGAAGAAGTAGTCGCGGTCGCGGACCTCGTGGTCGCTGAAGTTGAGGAACACGATCAGGCCGGCGGTGTTGAGGCCAAAGAAGACGAAGTTGTAGAAGAAGCCCTTCTTCGGATCGCGCTTGGCCTGCCAGAACGCGCCAGCCAGACCCAGCAGCATCGGAAGAAGCGACGTAAAGGCGGCTTTACCCGGGAAGAGCGGCCACTGACGGCTGAAGTAGCGCCAGAACTCTTTATTGAGCTGGTTCTCGAGCGAGGAGCGGCGCACGAACATGTTCATCTCGCCGTACTGCTTGCGCTCGAGCAGGTCACGCAGCGTGTTCCAGTTGCTGGGATTGCCCTCGTTGATCGCCGGATGCAGGTTGGCGCGGATCGGCAGGTACAGGTGCGTGGAGTAGCCGACCACCATGAGCAGCAGCGCCAGCAGGATGACGCGCGCTTCCTTGTGCTTGGGCGCCATCATCACGAGCGGGAAGACGACACCGACCGCCGCCGCGATCGCGCCGACCGCCGTGAAGTCCGCCTTGCCATAGGCGAAATACATGCCGTAGGCGGCCAGCAGTGCGCTGATCCCGAACACCCAACCCTGCATCTTGTTCTTGGACAGGAACCAGAAATTGACGATGACCGAGAACAGCAGCACGGCTCCGGCCATCTTCTCGAGGCCCGCGGGCACGCGCAGGATCGCCAGGAACGGAATGGCGAAGAGCATCGCCACCTTCCAGTCGATGAACGCCACCAGCACGATGAGCGGCGCGCCCATCACACCCACGCCCAGGTGCAGACCCACGCTCAGCCACATCACGTAGGTGGCCGCGAGCAGGAAGCCCACATTCGGCTTCTTGTCGTGCGCATCCCACCACTTCAGGCCCAGCCAGAACACGAGCACCGAGGCCAGGCTCATCATCTGGTAGACCTCGGCCTCGATCGAGTTCTCCCAGAAGTTGTCCGAGAACGCGAGCATGAGCGCGCCCACGAACGCGCCGGCGATCGCCGCCCACTCCTGCCACGGCTTGCGGTCTTCGCCAAAGGCGCGGCGCGCCATCGACAACGTGCACAGGTACGTGAGCAGCACCGCGAGCGCGGCCGAGATCGCCGAGACCGCATTGACGCGCTGGGCGATCGTGGCCCAAGGGATGAGCGTGGCCACGCGGCCGAGCAGTACGAAGAACGGCGTGCCGGGCGGATGCGGGATGCCCAGGATGTTGGAGACGGCGATGAACTCGCCGGAATCCCAGAACGGCACCGTGGGCGTGAGCGTCCTGAGATAGACACCCGCTGCGATGAGCAGCGTGAGCAGCGCGACGAAGCGTGACGCGCGCGGGTTGACGTTCATCCGTTCGGCCTCCGTGGATTCCGTGCTGCTCTGCGGCGGTGGGGGATTCGCACTGCGAAGAGGATGCCGCCGATGAGACTGACGGCGAAAGCCACCACGAAAGTGGTGATCTGCATCGAGAAAGCGCTTCCCTTGTCGAGCCCGACGAGCCCGAAGAGAACCATACCAGCGCCTTCTCGTACACCCATGCCGCTCAAGGAGATGGGCAATGACACTATCACCGCGAGAAGCGGCACGAAAAGGAAGAAGTAGGCCAAAGCCACATGCAAGCCGAGCGCCCGCGCCACCAGGACGTGCACGAATATGCGCATCACCTGCGTGACGGTGGCGACTGTGAACAATTCCATGAACATCCGCGGCTGGCCGCGGAAGCCCGCCAGGCTCTCGGAGAGTTCATCCAGCGCGGGCTTGAGGCGCCCCAGGCCGACTTTGGACAGCAGCCGCTCGATGGTCGCCAGGAGCACCGGATGGAACACCGCCCACAGCATGGTCACCGAGATCGTGAAGAAGATCAGGATGCCGCTGTAAGCCGCCGCAAGATGGAAGTGGTCGATCGCCGGCAGCGTCGAAACCACAGCCAGGGCGCCCATCGCGACGGTGCCGATCATGCGGTCCAACAAGACCGTCGAGAACGCCGTGGCGCGCGAGGCACCCGCGCGCGAGGCGTCCATGACGCGCGAGAAGTCGCCGCCCAGGTTCGCGGGCACGAAGTTGTTGAAGAACAGCCCCACATGGAAGTACGCGCACACCTTCCAGAACGGCAGCACGATGCCGACCTTGCGCAGCAGCTTGCTCCACTGATATGCGCCCAGAAGGTTGCTGCCCGCCATCATGGCGAATGCGCCCAGCAGCCAGCGGCGGTCGGCGTGCTCGAGATCGGAACTCACCTTGGACCACGGCACCAGGTGGAAGAGCCACGCGATCATCGCGCCGCTGATCGCCAGCTGCAGCACCAGCAGCAGCGCAGTGCGCGCGCTCGGCGCGCTGGGGCCGCCTGCTCCCCCCGTCGCGCTCGGCGCGTTCGAGGCTTCGCTCACGCGCCCTCCCCTGCCAGCACGTCGAGCGACCGGCGCGCGCAATCGTCCCACTGGAAGCGTGACGCCCACTGCACGCCCGCGTCCGCCAGGCGCTCGCGCAGCGGCGCATCGGTGAGCACGCGCGTGAGCGACGACGCCAGTGCCGCATCGTCATCGTAGGGCACCAGCAGGCCCGTCTCGTCGCGGCGCACCGAATCGCGCAGGCCCGGGCTGTCGGCGGCGACCACGGCGGTGCCGCACGCGCCGGCTTCCACCACCGTGAGCCCCCAGCCTTCCTTGGGACTCGGCTGCACGACCGCCCACGCCGCCTGCATGCGCTTCACCTTCTCGGCAAAGGGCAGGAAGCCATGGAAGTCCACGGCGTGCGAGACGCCATGCTTGATTGCCTGCCTCGTGAGCGCGTCCTGCCACGGCCCGTCGCCGATGATGCCCATGCGCAGGTCGGGGACCTTGTCGAGCACCGCCGACAGCGAACGCAGCACCCAGTCCAGGCCCTTGTAGCGGCGCAGGCGGCCGACGAACACGAGCGTCGGCGCGACGCTCTTGGGCACCGCGGGATCGAGCTTGTAGCGCGTGTGGTCGAGCCCGCAGTGCACCACCTGGATGCGACCCCGCGGCACTCCGCGCCCCACCAGGTCATCGCGCGTGCTCTCCGAGATCGCCAGGAATCGCGAGAGCGCGTACGCGCGCGGGATCATCCACTCGAGCGCCACGACGTAACTGGCGATCGCCGGGTGCGCCTCGCGGAACGCCGTGGTGCCGAAGAGATGCGGCACAATCACGGCGACGGGCGCCTTGCTGAATTGCGCGCAGAAGCACGGGACCTTGTTGATGTCTTCGACGATCAGATCGGGCGTGTTCGCGCCGGAGAACTCGCGGCGCAGCACCCCGGGCACGGCGATGTTGAAGTCGTACCAGTCGCCACGCCGCACGATGCGCATGCCGCGATGCTCGCCCTCGGACGGCGCGCCGCGAAAGCCGCTCGCCAGCCAAGTGACCTTCCAGCCGCGCCGTACGGCCTCGAGCAGGATCTCTTCCAGATGCAACTCGGCGCCGCCGGCTTCGGGATGCGCCGGGTCGCGGAAGTTGACGGCCAGCAGGTGCCTTGCGCTCATCGCTTGCGAGCGACCGTGCCGATGACGTGCGAGGTGTAGAGCGTCCAGCGCTGGCCGCGCAGCGACGCGCGCAGGCCATCCCAGCCGTTCGACCAGAACGCCGGGCCCTTGGGATGCAGCGGCAGCTTCACGCCCACCCCGCGTTTGAGCACCTCGCGCGTGACGCGGTACCACAGGCCGGGCACCATCCAGTCGCCATAGGTGCGCACGACCTGCATGCCAGTGGCGGCGCACAGACGCTCGAGCTGGTCGGGCGTGAACTGCGTCTCCCACCCCGCGAACCACTTGCCCAGCAGGATGAGCGTGTTCTTCATCACCGTGTAGAGGTGAAAGCTCTGCGGCACGTCGACGAGCATTCGGCCGCCCTTGGCGGTCACGCGCGCGTTCTCGTTCAGCAGCGGCATCGGGTCGCGAAAGTGCTCGAGCAGTCCCTGATGGAACGACACGTCGATCGCGCCGTCGCGGAACGGCATGCGCGTCGCGTCGGCCTGCACGAACATCACGTCGATGCCCTGCGCTTTCGCCTGCGCCTTGACCAGCGCGAGCGAGGCCGGCGAGTAGTCGAGCACGATGCCCTTGGCGCCTTGGCGAGCCAGGTCGAGCAGGTCGCGGCCGGAGCCGGCGCCGATCTCCATCACGTACTTGGCACTCACGGGGCCGTCCGCGAGCACCTCGCGCACGAGCCGCCCGCCGGTCGAGTACGTGTCATCGATGTCGGCCGAGTGGCCCTTCCAGTACGACTCCCAGTGTTCGAGCGTAGAGACGCGCGCCACGGTTCCTCCGGTCTTACTCGCCCCATTGCAGACGGTCGGCAAGGTACGGCGGCAAGCCGGCCTCACGGACCCGCTGCATGGCGGCGGGAATGTCATAGGTCACGCGCCGGTGTTCGAACGCGAACCGGGAATCGTCGACGAGCAGCCACGCCGCGCGCGGATCCCCATCGCGCGGCTGGCCCACACTACCCACGTTGATCAGGTAGCGGCTGCTCTTATCGCCGCGCACGAGTTCCTGGCGCGTGTACTGCACCGTGGTGCCGGCCAGCTCGAACGTGCCCGGATAGTGCGAATGGCCGATGACGCACACCTGCTCGGTGCAGCCCGTCATCTCGTACGCGGCATCGGCCGGCGAGAAGACGTAGTGCCACTCCTCGGGCTCGAACGGTGTCGCGTGCACGAGATAGATGCCGTGCCACGACGCCGACATGGGCAGCTCGCGCAGGTACGTGAGGTGCTCTTCGGTCAAGTGAGCAGTCGTCCAGCGCGCGGCGGCGGCCGCATCGGGATTGAAATAGCCGAGCTTGATGCGGCCGCACGCGGCCCAGTCGTGATTGCCCGCGACGGCGTGCTCGATGAGCGGGCGCAGGCGCGCGATGCACTCGTTGGGCGCGGCGCCATAGCCAACAAAGTCGCCCAGACAGACCATGCCATCGACGCCCACCGACTCGATGTCGGCGAGGACCGCTTCGAGAGCGTCGATGTTGCCGTGGATATCCGACACGATGGCGAGGCGCATCAGAACTCCGCAGCGCGCAGCGAGCGCGCAGCCTTGTCGAGCACACCATTCACGAAGCGCCCCGATTCCTCGCTGCCGTAGCGGCGCGCGATCTCGATGGCTTCGTCGATCACGACGCGCGCTGGCGAACCCGGGCGCGAAAGCAGCTCGGCCACGGCCACGCGCAACGTCGCGCGGTCGGTCGCCGCCAAGCGGTTGAGCGGCCAGTGCTCGGCCGACGCGCGCAGCAGCGTGTCGATCTCGGCGCCGCGCGTTTCGAGCGCGCGCACGAGGTCGCTCACGAGCTCACGCTGGTCGTCGGTCAGGTCCTCTTCGGGTGCGCGCAGGTCCCACGCGAACGCGTAACTGTCGCCGGCCACGTCGGCCTGGTACGCGACGCGGAAGGCGACCTCGCGCGCGCGGCGGCGCTGGCCCGTGACGGGGGTGGACTCGGTCATGTGCTCCTCACGGCGCGGCGGTGCCGCGCCATCGCGATGCCGGCAAGCGCAACCTGCGCGCCGGTGTTGCCCATCTCGCCGCCGCTACGGGCGGCGGCCTGTTCGGCGTCGTATGCCGCCAGCACGCCGTTGAGCACGGGCACGCCGGTATCAAGCGCGACGCGCATCAGGCCTTGCGAGGCCGCTTCGGCGACGAGGCGGAAATGTTCCGTTTCGCCCTTGATCACGCAGCCATAAGCCAACACGGCGTCGAAGCGCCCGGACTCGGCCGCCCACTTGGCTGCGACCGGCAGCTCGTAGCTGCCCGGCACCCAGCGCACTTCCACATCGGCGTCCGCCGCGCCGCGATGGCGCAACACGTCAAGCGCCGCGTCCACCAGCCGCTCGACGATGTGCTCGTTCCACGTGGCCGCGAGCACGGCGAAGCGCAGCCCCGTGGCGTCGGATTCCGGCTTGAGGACTTGCACGCTCACTCGCCCCCCAGCGCCAGATCGAGCAGATGGCCCAGCTTGTCTCGCTTGGTCGACAGGTAGCGCTTGTTGTGGCGGTTGGGTGCGATCTGCAGGCCGACGCGTTTTTCTATTTGTAGACCGTACGCTTCGAGGCCCACGATCTTGCGCGGGTTGTTCGTGAGCAGCTCGATCTTCTGCAAGCCCAGATCCGCCAGGATCTGCGCGCCGATGCCGTAATCACGCAGGTCGGCCGGGAAGCCCAACTTGAGGTTCGCGGTCACGGTGTCGTAGCCCTTGTCCTGCAGCTGGTACGCGCGCAGCTTGTTGGCCAGGCCGATGCCGCGGCCTTCCTGGCGCAGGTAGAGCAGCACGCCGTTGCCGCGTTTCTGGATCGCCCGCATGGCCGCGTGCAGCTGCGGCCCGCAGTCGCAGCGCTGCGAGCCGAACACGTCGCCGGTCAGGCATTGCGAGTGCACGCGCACGAGCGCGGCCTGCTTGCGGCTGAGCTTGCCCTTCACGAGCGCCACGTGATGGTCGCCTTCGAGCACGCTCTGGTACAAGTGCAGCTGGAACTCGCCCTCAGCGGTCGGCAGCGGCACGGTGAGCACGTGGCGCACGAGCTTCTCGCGATGGCGGCGGTACTCGATGAGGTCGCGAATGGTGAGAATGCCCAGGCCATGCCGCGCCGCGAACTTTTGCAGCTCGGGCAGGCGCATCATGTGGCCGTCTTCGGTGAGCACTTCGCACACGGCGGCGACCGGATGCAGTCCGCCCAGCGTGCACAGGTCCGGCGCGGCCTCGGAGTGTCCCGCGCGGCGCAGCACGCCGCCCGGCATGGCCTTGAGCGGGAAGATGTGCCCGGGGCGCACGAAGTCGGTCGCCTTGGCGCGCGGCTTGGCGAGATCGCGCAGCGTCTTCGCGCGATCGAACGCCGAGGTGCCCGTGGTGGTGCCGGCGCGCGAATCCACCGATTCGGTGAACGGCGTACCGAACTTGGACGTGTTGTTGGAGACCAGCAGCTTCAGGTCGAGCCGCTCGGCGACATCGGGCGCCATGGCGGCGCACAGAATGCCGCGGCCGTGCTTGACCGCGAAGTTGACCATGGCGGGCGTCGCCTTCTGGGCGGCGAAGACCAGGTCGCCTTCGTTCTCGCGGTCCGCGTCGTCGACCACGATGATCATCTTGCCCGCGGCGATACGCCGCACGGCCTCTTCAACGTCCAGGAACACGCCCGGGGCGGAGCCGTTGCGGCTCACACCCTTTGCGCGGGGTTTCTTGAGAGTGGCGGTGCTCACGACTGCCTCCCGGCCATGCCGGAATCCTCGAGCAGGCGCGCGAGGTAGCGCGCCAGGAGGTCGACTTCGAGATTCACCCGCCGCCCGGCCTTGTGATCCTGAGCCGTGGTGACCGCGAGTGTGTGGGGAATGTAAGCGATTTCGCAGCCATCCGGCGTGAGTGCGGCCACCGTGAGGCTGATGCCGTCTATGGCAAGAGACCCCTTCTCGGGGATGAAGCGGCGCAGTTCCGTGGGCACGCGGATCGTGATGCGAGTGCCATCGCCCTCTTTCGCGTCGACGATCACCTCGCCCACGCCGTCAACGTGGCCCTGCACCATGTGGCCGCCCAGGCGCTGCTCCAACCTGAGCGCGCGTTCCAGGTTCACGCGCTCGCCCACCGCCCACGCGCCGAGCGTGGTGCGCGCGAGCGTCTCGGGGATCGCTTCGACCGCGAAGCGGCCCGGCTCGAGCGCGACGACCGTGAGGCACACGCCGCTGCACGCGATGCTGTCGCCCACGTGCGCGTCTTCCATCACGAGCTCGGCGGCGAGCCAGAAGCGCCGGCCGGCAGAGCGCTCTTCGAGCTGCGCGACATGGCCGACTTCCTCGATGAGTCCGGTGAACATGTCAGCGCCCTCCTTTGAATGCCACCCACGTGAGCGTGTCGGCGCCCACGCGCGCAACGCTCTGCACGCGGCCTGCGGGTGCGCTCGTGAGCGTGGCGCCGAAGGGCGCACACCAGCTGAGCCCCGCGCCGAGCACGCGCGGCGCGGTGAAGAGCGCCAGGCGCTGCACGAGTCCCACGCGCAGCCAAGCGCCGCCCAGCAGCGCGCCGCCCTCGATCAGCACCTCGTGATGGCCCTCGCGCGCCAGGCGCTTGGCCAGCGCGAGCGCCGAGACGCGGCCTTGCACGAGCGGCAGCTTCCAAACGCGCACGCCGCGCGCTTCGAGCGCAGCCACGCGAGCGGCCGGAGCGTTCGCGCCGCATGCGACCACGGTGCCGCGCGCAAGCGTTCGCGAGAACAGCTTGAGCGTGAGCGGCAGCTTCAGCGCCGTGTCGCAGACCACGCGCAGCGGCTGCGTCGCATTCTTGATGCCGCGCGCGGTGAGCCGCGGATCGTCGGCGCGCGCGGTGCCGGCGCCGATCACGACGCAATCGCTCGTCGCGCGCAGCACGTGGCCCACGCGCCGCGCCTCGGGCCCGGTGATCCAGCGCGAGTGACCCTTGGCGTCGGCGATGCGGCCGTCGAGCGTGGCCGCCACCTTCCACGTGACGCGCGGCAGGCCGTGCTCGTGAACGCGCAGGTAGCTCGCGAGCGTCTCGCGCGCTTCATCGGCGCACAGACCCACTTCCACGCGGACGCCCGCGGCGCGCAGCTTGCGCAAGCCCCGGCCGTTCACGATCGCGTGCGGGTCGCGCACCGCGACGACGCAGCGCCGGATGCCGGCGGCGATGATGGCATCGGTGCACGGCGGCGTGCGGCCCACGTGCGCGCAGGGCTCCAGCGTCACATACAGCGTGGCGCCGCGCGCGGCGGCTCCAGCCTTGGAGAGCGCCATGGCCTCGGCGTGCGGCGCGCCCAGCTGCGCATGCCAGCCCTCGGCGATCACGCGGCCGGCCTTGACCAGCACGGCTCCCACCACCGGATTGGGCGCGGTGCGCCCGCGGCCACGCTCCGCCAAGCGCAAGGCGCGCAGCATGAACGCGCGGTCGGCGGCGGCAGAGGAGGCAGTGGGCATGGGAACCTTTCGCGGAGAATAGACAAGCCCCGAGGGGACTCCCACGGGGCCGCGAAGGACAACGCCATGCGAGGACCGGGCCCGGGGTGCTTGCCGGACTGCGGCCTGTCAGATGCGCCGACCCTCCCCTTCTTTCATCCCGACTTTAACGGTCGGCCCCGGAATCACACCGGGTCTGCCATCAGCCGCGCCATGGGGGCGCAAAGCTGGGGCTCGCGGGCTGTACCGCCGGTGGGGACTTGCGCCCCGCCCCGAAGGAGAAAAGCGGGGCGGAGCATACGGCGCGAGCGCTGGGGCGTCAAAAATGACGCGGCGAGGGGCCCGGTGGCCCCCCGCCGCTTTCGGTGCGCTGCTGGGATTCGCGAGGCGACCCAGCGGTGCTGGTCCGCCTAGCGGACAGCCACCTCCGCGATCCTCATCATGATGGTACTAGACAATGGACCACCTCCTTTCTTGCGTTCGATCAGCATAGGAGTGGCCAGAAAGACGAGTCAACGGGGTTTTTTGGCGCCGCTCGGGCCGCGGGCCCCCAGCGTACGGAACGCTCAATAGTGGATCGCGAAGCGCGCCGTCCAGACCGACCAGGTGCCCTGCGTGACCGGCACGATGCGGGTGCCCAGTTCGATGCCGACGCCCACCACGCTGTTGATCCGCGGCCCCAGCGTGAGGTCGGCCGCGAACTCCGGCTTGGCCTCGCTCACGGTGAGGTCGCCAAACGCCGCGCCGCCGCCGGCCACGCTGAGGTCCGCATGCGGCAGAGCCAGGCCGGGGCCGAAGGCAAGGTGCGTGAACGGGCCCTTCTTCGGCTGGTAGCTGGCCATGAGCGCCACGTCGAACATGGCGTAGTCGAGCCCGGCGTTCACGCTGCCGCGCCTGGTCTGGCTCGAGCCGAGCAGGTTGAACGCGATCGTGGGGCCCAGGCGCCACTGGGCATTGAGCGGATAGTCGATGCCCGCGGCCACGGAGATCGAGCCCGCGGGTGCGAGCGAGTCCGATACCAGTTTCGCATAGCCGAACGCCACGTGGCCGTGCCACGCGTCGAGCTTCATGTAGGCATCCGCCGGCCGCGCCATGCCGAGGACGGCGAGTGTCGCGAGCAGCACGGCGAGCAAGGCGGCCGGGGCGGAACGGACTCGGATCATGCGGTTCTCCGGATGGGCGGGGCTGCGGACGCTTACGTGGCGGGGAATCGCCGCCTCGCAGGGCCATACACCGTGCGAGGCCCCGCAGTGCCGCCATAACAGCGCCGGCGGCGGATACGAGACCGCCCGCGGAGCGAAGCCCCACGGGCGGAGGAACTCTCTTGCGCGCCATTCTATTGGCGCGCCGCGCACAGCGTCAATCGCGGCTCTGGCCACTTTCCTTGTAAGCGGAGTTGAGCGCATTCGTGAGCTTCTCGCTCAGATGGACGGGAACGCTCACGTTCTCCTTCGCCTGGTAAAGGTGGATCGTGTGCTGGATCGAATCCACTTCGAGCTGGCAATGCGAACAGTTCGCGAGGTGGCCGTCGATCGCGGTCCTCAGCTCGCTCCGGGCGTCGTCGTCGAGGTACTCCCAGAGCTGGTCGAGCACTTCCTGACAGGACAGGCGCTTCACAAGGAAGTGCTCCAAGCGGCGGCTTGCCGGTGGAAGGACGCGTTCCGCATGTTCTTCTCCCCTGAGACGAGTGTGGCGCCGGGCATTCGCCCGGGCCGGCAGGACGGCCCTCCCACTGCGCGCTTGGATGCGCGAAGGGGCGTGCGGTTGTAGCCGATTTCGCGGGGAGCCTGTGGGGGCGGACCCTCGCCCCTCCAGCATCGCCCGGTTGCCTCCGGAACTCAAGTCCGCAGCAGAGGAAAAACGGGCGAAGGCAGACGCGGAAGGCACTGGAGCAATGCAGCAAGATGGTGACCCGTGCTGGGATCGAACCAGCGACACCCTGATTAAAAGTCAGGTGCTCTACCGACTGAGCTAACGGGTCCCCGAAAGGCTCTTGAATACACTGATTACACGCTCGCGGGGCCCACGTCCAGCGCCCCGGGCCGGAGGGCCGGACTCGTCCAGGCCCTGAATTCGCCACGCGGCCCCGCGTCGCCGCGGAGCCGCGTGATCGTTCTGTGACTGGCGGGCTGGCTTACGCCGGCGTCGCCTCGCCTGCCGGGGCCAGATCGTCCTCGCGCAGCGGGGCGGTCTCCTCGGCGGTGTGGGTCTTGGCGACGACCGTGTAGATGGCCGGCAGCACGAAGAGCGTGAACACGGTGCCGATCACCATGCCGGTCACCAGCACCATACCGATGCTGTTTCGCGCGCCGGCGCCAGGGCCGTGCGCGAAGATGAGCGGCAAGTGGCCGAACACCGTCGCGGCGGTGGTCATGAGGATCGGGCGAAGGCGTGTGCCCGCGGCCTCGATCACGGCGGCCGCCTTGTCCCTGCCCTGCTGCTGAAGGTGGTTGGCGAACTCCACGATCAGGATGCCGTTCTTGGCCACCAGACCGATCAGCGTGATGAGACCCACCTGACTGTAGATATTGATCGACGTGAGCCCAAGGAACGAGAACAGCAGCGCGCCGGCGACCGCGAGCGGCGCGGAGCCGACCAAGATCACGAATGGATCGCGGAAGCTCTCGAACTGCGCCGCGAGCACCAGGAAGATCAGGATGATCGAGAGCAGGAAGACTCCGAGAAAACCCCCGCCTTCGGTGCGTAGCTGCCGCGACTCACCCGCGTAGTCGAGCGAGTACCCACGCGGCATGATCTTCTTCGCTTCGGTCTCGAGGAAGCCCAGCGCCTGATCGAGCGGCACACCGGGCGGGATCACCGCCTGGATACGCACGGCATTCAGCTGCTGGAAGCGCTTGAGCTCGCGCGGCTGCGTGGACGTCGTGATGGTCGCGAACGTGGACAACGGCACCAGCTTGCCATTGGGCCCGGTCACATAGATGTCCTGCAGCTGCTCCGCATTGAGTCGCTCGGAACGCTTGATCTGCGGGATCACCTTGTAGCTGCGGCCCTGGATGCTGAACCGGTTCACGTAGTTACCGCCCAGGCTCGTGGCGAGGTCGCGGCCCACCTGGCTCATGTCGAGCCCGAGCGAGCGTACCTTGTCGCGATCGAAGACCACTTCCGCCTGTGGCTGGTCGAACTTCAGGTCCGGATCGACGTACATGAACATGCCGCTCGCGTACGCCTTGCCCACGAGCTGGTTCGCGATTCCCGCAAGTTCCTGCGGCTCGGCCGTGGAGGCGATCACGAGGTCAACTGGGAAGTTGCCGCCGCCCGGAAGCGCCGGCGGCGTGAGCGAGATCGCGCGGATGCCAGGGATCTGCGAGAAGCCGCCCGAGACCATCTGCGAGAGCTGCTGCGTGCTGCGCTTCCGCTCGTTCCAAGGCTTGGTCACCATGCCGGCAAAGCCACCGCCCGGCGACGTGATCTGGAAGATGTTCTTGGTCTCGGGGAACGAGTGATATGTGTCGTAGATGCTCTTGGCGAACATCTTGGTCTGGTCGAGCGTCGCATTCGGCGCCGCCTGGACGATGCCGAAGACGATGCTCTGGTCTTCCTGCGGTGCGAGTTCCTTCTGCGAGAACATGTAAAAAGGAATCGTAAGCAGCACCACGATCACCCAGAGCGTGAGCACGACCGCGCGGTTCTGCAGCGTGGCAGTAAGACGGCCCTGATACCACACGCGGAAACGGTCGAAGTCGCGATTGATGCGGCCGGCGAAGCCCTTCTCGTTGTCGCCCGCGCGCAGCAGACGCGAGGCAAGCATCGGCGACAGCGTGAGCGCGACCACGCCCGAGATCAGCACAGCGCCGGCGAGCGTGAAGGCGAACTCGCGGAAGAGCGTGCCCGTGAGGCCACCCTGCAGACCGATCGGCGTGTACACCGCGGCGAGCGTGATGGTCATGGCGATGATCGGGCCGACCAGCTCGCGCGCCGCGTGCAGCGCGGCTTGGAACGGCGTCTCCCCTTCATGCACGTGGCGTTCGATGTTCTCGACCATGACGATGGCGTCGTCGACGACGAGACCTACCGACAGCACGATCGCGAGCAGCGTGAGCAGATTGATCGTGAAGCCCGACACCTGCATGAGGAATACGGCGCCGATGAGCGAGATGGGGATCGCGATCACCGGGATGATCAGTCCGCGCACCGATCCCAGGAACAGGAAGATCACAACGACGACGATGAGCAGAGTCTCCGTTAGCGTCTTGAGCACTTCCTGGATGGCGTCCTGGATATAGACCGTGGAGTCATACGGAATGCCCGCCTTCATGCCGACCGGCAACTGCGCCTGGATATCCTTCACCGCGACGCGGACGTTCTTGATCACGTCGAGCGAGTTCGCCGTCGGCAGCACCCAGATGCCCATGAACGTGGCGGACTCACCGTTGAACTTGACCTCGGAGTCGTAATCCTCGGCGCCCAGCACGACGTCGGCCACATCGCCCAGCCGCACGATATCGCTGCCGTTCTGCCGCACGACCAGGTTGCGGAACTCCTCGGGCGTCTTGAGATCGGTGTTGGCCACCAGGTTCACCGAGGTCATGGTGCCCTTGGTACGGCCCAGGGCGCTGAGGTAGTTGTTGCCCGAGAGCGCCGTCCACACTTGCGACGACGAGAGTCCGTGCGCCGCCAGTTCGGTGGGTTTGAGCCACACGCGCATCGCGAATGTGCGGCCGCCCAGGATGTCGGCGCGCTGCACGCCGCTGATGGCGCTCAGCTTGGGCTGCACCACACGCGTGAGATAGTCGCTGATCTGGTTCTGGTCCAGATCGGCCGATGAGAAGCCCAGGTACATGGCGGCGAACTGTGCGTCGCTCGTCTGCACCTGGATGATCGGCGCCTGCGCCTCGGGCGGCAGGTCGTTGCGGACCTGCGCGACCTTGGACTGGATCTGCGTGAGCGCGGCATTGGTATCGTAGTTGAGCTTGAGGTGCACGGTGATCGTGCTCACGCTCTGCGCGCTCGAGGATTCCACGTAATCGATGCCATCGGCGCTGGCGATCACACGCTCGAGCGGCGACGTGATGAAGCCGCGCACCAGGTCGGCGTTGGCGCCAACGTAAACAGTGCTCACGGTGACGACCGCGCTATCACTGCGCGGGTACTGGCGAACGGTGAGCGAGCGGATCGACTGGAGGCCGGCGATCAGGATGATCAAGTTGACGACGATCGCGAGGACCGGCCTGCGGATGAAGAGGTCGGTGAACTTCATCAGCTGTCTTCCGGCTTGGGCGCTGCGCTGTTGCCCGGCTGCACCTTGTTGTTGACGACGACCGCGGCCGCCGGACGCAGCTTGAACACGCCGGAGGAAACCACTTCCTCGCCTGCCTTTACTCCCGAGATCACCGCGACTTGATCACCCTGCGCGGCGCCGAGCTTCACGAACTGCTGGCGCACACCCAGGTATTCCTTGCCATCGGGGCCCTTCATCTTCTCGACGATGAACACGCTGTTGCCGTAGGGCGCGTACGAGATCGCCGAGACCGGCACCGCGACCAGCGGCTCATGCATGCCCGTGGTGACCGACACCGTCACGTACGAGCCTGCGCGCAGACGGCCACGCGTGTTCAAGAAGGTCGCCTGCACCTTCACATTGCGAGTGGCCTCATCGACCACCGGATCGATCGCCGTCACGCGGCCCACCGCGATCGCCGCTTCGCCGGAGTCGGCGGCGGCGCGGACCGTGGCGCCCACGCGGATCTGCCCCACCTGCTGCTGCGGGACGCTGAAGTTCACGTAGATGGGGTCCTCGGACTGCAGCGGCACCATGGCATCGCCGCTGCGCACGTACTGGCCCACGTTCACCATGCGGATGCCGGCCACGCCCGAGAACGGCGCGCGAATCGTCTTGCGATCGATGGCCGCCCTGACCTCGTTCACGACCGCGTCCGCCTGCTTGGAGAGCGCATCGGCCTGGTCGTACTCGGCCTGCGGGATGAGCTGCTGCTCGAAGATCTTCTTCGAACGCGCGAGCGCGGTGCGGGCCAGATCAGCCTGCGCCTCGACGGAGGCGAGCTGTGCGCGCTCCTGACGAGTGTCGAGCGCGATCAGCACCTGCCCCGCCCTCACGCGTGCGCCCGACTCGAAGTCGACCGCCGAGACGACGCCCGGCTGGTCTGCGCTGAGCGTGACGCCCTGGACCGGCGCGACGCTGCCGACGGCCTGGGCCGTCGCTGCCCACGTCTGCGGCTTGGCGACGACGGTGGTCACGGCCTCGGGCGGCATCTTGAACGACTTGCCAGCGGCCATCGCGGCCTGGATCTGCTGGAACTTCACGAAGCCGAGGGCGGCCACGACCACAAGGACCACCGCCAGCATCTGGATCATTCGCTTTGGCATGTGAGGAGGACTCCTGAGTCACCAAGGGGACCGACGGCGATTCCTGCCGCGGAGATGTCCGCGGGGGATCGGATGCGCTGTTCCCGGCTGGGGCGCGCCCGTCACTGTCCAAGCCCCCGCGTGTGCGGAGGTGCTTCGTGGGATGCCTTGGCATCCAACGGGATTCGCCGCTTCCGTGAACCGGATGCGGCGACAAGCGAAGAGGAGCTGGACAGCTCGCCGGAGCCTATCACGCCGAGGCCCGAGCGCGTGAGGCGGGACGAACCGTGTCATGACACGGATTGCCACGACGGTCGTTCACAGAGCCGCGTTCGTCCGAGAGGCTTGTTACATCATCCCGCGCAGCAGCGCGCAGGGGGCACGCGCCGGGTGGCCGGAACGGTCACGGCTTGAGTCAGCGTATGACCAGGACGCGCTGCGTGAACGAGTGCCCATCGGCGAGCATGCGCGCGAAATACAGCCCCGGCTGCAGGCCCGTGCCGCCGCTGATCGTCATCGCATGCCGCCCGGCGCCGTACACGCCGTCGGCGAGCACCAGCGCTTCGCGTCCCTGCACGTCGACGAGCGCCAGGTGCACGTGCGACTCACGCGGCACATCGAAGCGCATCTGCGCCGACATACGCATCGGGTTCGGCGAAAGCGGCGACAGCGCGAATGCCGTGACAGGACCCTCGCCGACGCCTGCCGTGGCAAGCACCGAGAAGTCCGCATCGCTCACGTCGCTGCCCGCATTGAGGTCGCCATCGTGCGCCACGACCTTCACGCGCGCGCTCGTGCTGGGCGGCCCGGTGACGTTCCAGCTGAACTGGCCGCTGTTGGCGAGCCCGGTCGCCAGCGTGTCGTAGACGCCGCTCACGCCGGTGCGCGAGATCAGCACGTCGATCGTGGTCACCGCCACGTTGTCGGTGGCGGTCCACTTGATGAGTTGTGTGGTGCCGATCACGTAGCCCTCGTGACCATTCGGCAACAGCACGTTCACCACGGGCGCGGTGGAATCGGCGAACGTGGCGAACAGCGTGTGGTTGGTGATGAACGAGACGAACGTGTACGAGTTCGTGGGCGCGATCGGGGCGCCGTCCACCGTCACGCTGCTCACGCGGTATCCCGCGGCCGGCGTGAGGGTCACCGGCACGTCAGCGCCGTACGCCGGGTGCGTGGAGCCCGGCGGCGTGATCGAACCGTTCGGCCCGGCGCTCGTCACCAGCGTGAGCGGCACGACCTCGAAGTCGGCCGCGCTCGCGCTCTCCCCCGCGTTCCCGAACGTGTCATGCGCGACGACCTTCAAACGCAAGTGCGTGCCAACCGGCCCCCACGTCCACGGATACGAGCCGCTGTTGGGAAGGGCGCTCGCGATCGTCGTGGGGAAGGTCGCGCCACTGTCGGTCGAGAGCAGCAGGTCGATGCTCGCGACGCCTGCGGCATCGGCCGCGGTCCACGTGATGGTCTGCGGGGCGCCAAGAATGCGCGTGGGGCCGCCCGAGGGCGCCGTCAGCGCGACCGTGGGCGCCTTCAGGTCATAGGGCGCGTTCACCGGCGGCCCGTCCGCGAACGGGATCGTGGCGTTGGCGCAGTCGCGAAGCTTACTCGAGGTGATCGTGACGACGCCCGTGCCACTGGTGCCGGGCGCGGCGGAAAGCGTGAGTGTGAAGAGCGTGCCGTGCGAAGGGCTCTGGCCACAGCCGTCACCCAGGATCGCACCGTCGATCGTGTAACTACCCGCGCCGTGATCGACCACATGGAACGTGGTCGTGACGCCGCCGGTGGACAGGAACCCGCCCTCGGTCACCGAGGCGGGGCCGGCCACGAGCGTGACGCCGCCGCTCAACTGCAGCGATACGCTGAACGCGCGGACCGGATCGGGATTGACGCCGGTGAGTTCGACCGGCACGTCGACCGCGGTGTTCCCGGGCGAGATCGTGGATGCCGGCACGACCAGGGTGATCTGTGTCGGGTCGATCGCGAACGACGCCGCGATTGTATGATCGGCGAGAACATTGTGGAACGTGTACGTGGCCACCGCGCCGGCGCTCACGCCGTCGACGAGCACATCAGCCACGTGATAGCCGGCATCGGGGGGAATCGTGAACGCCTGGTCAGTGCCCGCGTCCACGCTCACCGCGCCGCTCGGCGTGATCGCGCCATGCGCGCCGGCGCTCGCGGTGACCAGATGCGTGTCGATGGCGAAGGTCGCCACGATCGTGTGGTTCGCACTCACGCTGCTGAACGTGTAAGCGGGGAGCGCGCCCACGCTGGCGCCGTCCACAAGCACGTCGGCCACGTGGTGATTCGCGGCCGGCGTGATCGTAAAGGCCTGCGCGCCGCCAAACACCACCACGACGCCGCCCGTGGGGCCGATGGTACCGCCAGCACCCGCGCTCGCGGTGATCGTGTACGTGTCCAGGGCGAAAGTGGCCGAGAGGGTGTGGTCGGCAGAGACGTTCGCGAACGCGTAACCGGCGACGGCGCCGATGCTGCTGCCGTCCACCTTCACGTCGACGACGTGCTGGTGCGCGTCGGGCGTCACCGCATAGGCCTGCGCGTCGCCCTGCAGCACGTTCGTGACGCCCGCGGGGGTCACGGCGCCGCCCGGACCCGCCGAGGCGGTGATCGCCCAGCGGCGGATCGTGAAGTCCGCCGCGCTGGCGTCGGATGACGAGAGGCCGATGAAGTCATGCGCCACGACCTGCATGCGCACATGCGTCGAAGCGATGTCCGGGATGCTCCAGTGATACACGCCCGAGTTCGGCAGCGAGAGTGCGATCACATTGGGATAGGTCGCGCCGCCGTCGGTCGAGTACAGCAGGTCGACGTTCGCGATGCCCGAGGGGCCGCTCGCGTTCCAGGTGATGTCGTGCGTGGAGCCCGCGCCCCAGGTCTCGCCACCATTGGGCACGAGCAGCGTCACGGTCGGCGGCACCGGCGCGGCGCTCGTGGGCAGTGCGGCCATACCGGTCACGCCCGTTCCGCCAGCGTTCGAGAAGAAGCCGCCTGCGAAGACGCGCGAACCGGCAACACTCACCGCCTGCACGAAGTTGTTCGGCTGCGGATCCCACGGCAGCACCGCGCCGCTGACGGCGTCGATAGCGGCCAGGTAGTTGCGCCCTGTCGTGCCTAGTTGCGTGAAGTCGCCGCCGGCATAGAGCACACCATTCGAAAGCGCGATCGACTGCACGTAGTTGTCGGGGCTCGGATCCCACGCGGTGGCCGCACCGGTCGTGCGATCGATGGCCGTCAGGTTATTGCGACTTGCCGCGCCCACGTGTGTGAACCCGCCGCCGGCATAGACCAGAGCGTTCGTCGCCACGACCGTCTGCACCGTTCCGTCGATCGACGGGCTCCACGTGGTCGCCTGACCGTTCGTGAGATTAAGGCCAGCGATGTTGCTGCGCACCTGGCCGCCGATGAACGTGAACTGGCCGCCCGCATAGACGGCCGTGTTGGTGACCGCAAGCGTATAGACGATGTTGTTCGCGTTGGGATTCCACGTGGTCGGCAGGCTGGTCGTCACATCGAGCGCGGCGACGCGGTTGCGCGAGGAGCCGCCGATGTTCGTGAAGCCGCCAGCGACGTAGACCTTGGTGCCGCTCACCGACAGCGCGTACACGGTGTTATTGGCGCTCGGGTTCCAATTGGTGGCGATGCCCGAGACGGCATCGATGGCCGCGATGCTATTGCGCGACTTGACGCCGATCTTGGTGAACGTGCCGCCGGCATAGACGACGCCGCCTTGGTACGACAGCGCGTTCACGAAATTGTTCGCGCTCGGATCCCAAGCGAGTGCCTCACCCGTCGAAAGGCGCAGTGCGGCCAGATAGCTGCGGCGCATGCCGCCCACGCTCGTGAGGTCGCCGCCCACGAACAGCGACGTGCCGTCGCTGGCGCTCGTGCGCACGTTCGAGTTCGCGTCGGACTGCCACGGCGTGACCGCGCCGCTGGCGGCATCGATCGCCGCGAGAAAGCGCCGCGATTGCCCGCCCACCTGATCGAATGAGCCGCCTGCGAAGACCGTGCTGCCTTGAAGGGTGAGCGTCTGCACGGAGTTGTTCGCGTTCGGATCCCAAGCGGTCGGCACGCCGGTCAACAGGTCGAGCGCCGCAAGCCGGTTGCGCGGCGTCGAGTGGATCTGCGTGAAGCCGCCACCCACATACACGGCCGTGCTATCGGTCTGCAGCGCCTGCACGAAGCCGTTGGCGTCGGCGCTCCACGCGGTCGCAAGGCCGCTGTTTGCATCGATAGCCGCGAGGTTCGTGTGCAACTGGCCACCGATGCTCGTGAAGCCACCGCCCACGTAGACGAGCGAATCGCGGACCGCGAGCGCCTGCACGAAGCCGTTCGCATCGGGCGCCCATGAGCTCGCGAGTGCGGTCGTGGTATCGAGTGCAGCCACGCGCAGACGCGTCTGGCCGCCGATGGTGGTGAACTGGCCGCCGGCGTAGAGCGTGGCGCCCTGCAGCACGAGTGCTTGTACCGGACCGTTCGCCTGCGGCGCCCAAGCGGTCGGCAGGCCGGACTCGGCATCGATCGCGGCGATCTGCGAGCGCGACTGGCCGCCGATGGTGGTGAAGGTGCCACCGACAAACACCGTGGAGCCGCTCGTTGCGAGGGCGAGGACCGCACCATCGGGCGAGGGATCCCACGGATCGAGCGACTGGTCCGCGAGCAGGTGCGCCAGATGCTGGCGAGCCACACCGCCGACCTTGGTGAACTGGCCGCCCAGATACCAGCCGCCCGAGCCATCGGGCGCGACTGCAAGCACCAAGCCATCCACGCGCGGGCTGTTCGCGAGCGGCGCACCGGTCAAAAGCGACAGCGACGTACCGCTGCCCGTGTTGGGGCCGATGTAGGTGAAGTTGCCGCCCACATACAAAGTGTCGCCCGACTGCACCGTGGCATTGACGTTCCCGTCGGTCACCCAGAAGCGCGTATCGACTGCCTGCGCATGCGCGCTCGGCGTGACGCCGAGCATCGCGGCACAGACGAGTGCCGCACGGAGCAAGACAGGGATGCGGTGCACGATCGCGCGGAGGGGCATGCCGTGGGCCTCGGGGATTCGGGGTGGATGGACCATGGGATTATCCCCTAAGAGGGCCGACGGGCACCAGACTCCGTCCCATGAATTCACAGCAGGGAGATACATCGTTTCAGGCGGCTATACGGGCAACCCGGCGGGGGAACACAGGTTGCGGTGGGTGATTCAGCGCAGGTACGAACGCAGAGCGCCCCAAGTGACCCGGCGAACGCCCGTGGGGCCCGCGATCCGGACGATCCCTGGCTCGCGGACCGGGACCGTGGGGACATTCAGGGCATCGCGGAGGTCGGCAAGCGGGCAGCCGATGGAGCTGACTCCCAGTGCCAGCGCCTTGAACTGCAGGAACACCATGACGCCGGAGCCGGTCCCTGACCCCACCAGGTGCGCGGCGTCCACCTGCGCGCTGTCGGCCGGCGC